>NZ_KB235930.1:4290013-4596043 GCF_000332295.1 Fortiea contorta PCC 7126
AGTCTTTGTTACCTTAACTCCCTTGATAAAAAAAGATACTCCAGGAGTTAATCCTAAACTGCTTAACTCCATAAACATATCTTGTTTAATTTCTACAAATTCATTCTTTTTCAATCGCAAACAAAAATATACATCCTTGCTCTGAAGGTACTTTGCTAGTTTTACCGAGCAAAATTCTCTATCCCCCAACACACAGATTTTATAATCTTTCAATATTGCTATAACTGGCGATAATATTTTCTGCTGTTCCGTGAGATTACTACTACCTAATTTGGGCAGCAAACTAAAATATATTGGTATGGCTCTTTTATCCCAAATCACGCTGACCATTAATAAGTTTATCCGACTCCAATTAGTCCTATCAATTGCTATATAAATAATTTTTTCATTCTGGAAGTAGTTTGCTATTAGTTCTTGAATAATTGGCAACCAAACTTTTTCAATTGTGAGATTTGGTAATGATAAAAATCTTTGTATTCTTTTTCTTCTGCTTTCAAATTTAATTCCCAAAGGTAGCGCATTCGCTAATTTTTCTAAAGTTACTTCTTTGATTGACTGCAACAGATGTATCAAAATTTTTAGCAACAGATATTCTGCTAAACTCAATTGACTTTTTAAGTGCTTTTGGTACAATATAGCTAACATTATCATTAAGTAGGTCTTATTGACAAAACTAGACCTACCTTTTTCTATCACAAAACGCTACCCATCTTATACACCAAGCTTTTTAGGCTGTTTCGTCTCCCCTCCAGGCTTGATAGAGTAGATACTAAAGAATTAAGATAAGCGATCGCCTAACTCATATTTCCTCCACATACACAAAAATTTACGCCACTTTTAACGGTTTTTCAGGAAAAGCGATCGCATCTGGTAAAACTTTCCCCTGCTCTTGATACCATTCAATTAAAGACTCTATAACTTCCTGTCCATGTTTGGCGGCTTCCTCATAAGTTTTACCGTGAGTGTGGAATTGTTGCCAAGGAAATTCCGGTAAGTGAACTAAATAGCAGTTGTCCTCATCAGACCATTGAATAACCATACTATAGCGATAGTTCATTCTTCCTCCTCTATTTTTCCTAGTTGCTTCAAAAACTGGTATTTCTGAACAATGTACACATAGTTTTGCATCTCTAGTTGTCGTCACTAGAAGAATTACTAGGCGAGAAATCAGGATATTTCACCATTCCTGAATAACTTCGATAAAATCACTATGGTGCTAATTAAACTCTCAGCCTGATGAAAAACGATCGCCCCCCATCCACTTTTCACCGTCCTGAACTCCTCGCTCCTGCTGGTCACTGGGACTGTGCGAAGGCGGCGGTAGAAAATGGCGCAGACGCGATATACTTCGGCTTGGATAAGTTCAACGCCAGAATGCGGGCAGAAAATTTCACTGAAGCAGATTTACCCAAGTTAATGTCATTTCTCCATCTACGGGGAGTGAAGGGGTATGTCACCTTGAATACACTCATCTTTCCCCAAGAATTGAGAGCAGCAGAACAATATCTGCGTTCAATTATCGCCGCTGGGGTAGATGCAGTAATTGTGCAGGATGTGGGTATCTGTCGTCTCATTCGTCACATCTCTCCTAATTTTCCTATCCATGCTTCCACCCAAATGACCATCACCAGCGTGGCTGGGGTAGAATTTGCTAAATCCCTCGGCTGTCAATTGGTGGTGTTAGCGCGGGAATGTTCTCTCAAAGAAATCAAGAAAATTCAACAAAATACGGCGCTACCTTTAGAAGTATTCGTTCACGGTGCTTTGTGCGTAGCTTATTCTGGTCAGTGTTTAACGAGTGAAGCTTTAGGTGGGCGTTCGGCTAACAGAGGCGAATGTGCTCAAGCTTGCCGAATGCCCTACGAGTTAATCGCAGATAACAAGATTGTAGATTTAAAAGAACGCAGATATTTACTCAGTCCCCAAGACCTTGCAGGGCTGGAAGTTTTGCCAGATTTGGTCAAGTCTGGCGTCACCAGTTTGAAAATTGAAGGTCGTTTGAAATCGCCAGAATATGTAGCCAATGTCACCCGTGTTTATCGCCAAGCTTTAGACCGGGTAATGGCAGAATTAGTCAAAAACCCAAACAATTCTCTCCCCACCCCCCCATACTTCGGCTCCGCTACCTCGGCTGCGCTCGGCACAAGTCAGTACAAGCCTCCCCATCTCCCCACCCCATCGCAAGAACGCTACAACCTAGAGATGGCCTTTTCTCGCGGTATCTCCACAGGCTGGTTTCAGGGAATTAATAATCAAGAATTAGTCCACGCTCGTTTCGGCAAAAAACGCGGGGTTTATTTAGGGGAAGTTACCCGTATTCGCAATGAACAAGTGAGCCTCATTTTAGAAGCGCCTGTTAAAGCCGGCGATGGTGTGGTGTTTGATTGCGGTCATCCAGAAGCGAAGGAAGAAGGCGGTAGAGTTTATGCAGTCATGCACAAAGGCCAGGAAACATTATTAACCTTTGGTCGAGATGACTTAAACTGGCGACGATTGCATGTAGGCGATCGCATTTGGAAAACTTCTGATCCAGAATTAGATAAGCAACTACGTCAGAGTTTTGCAGGCGAAACTCCCCAATTTCAGCGCCCCATACACTTAGAAGTTTATGGCGAAATTGGTCAGCCATTAATTGCGATCGCCCGCGATGAAATTGGTAACATTGTCCAAGTTGAATCTCTCATGTGTCTGGAAGCAGCCCACACTAAACCCTTGTCTCCAGAACGTTTGCAAGAACAATTTGGGCGCCTTGGAAATACCCCCTTCCACTTGGGTAACTTCATCAATCACGTCAGCGGCGCTGTTATGTTACCCGTGAGTGAATTAAACCGGATGCGGCGAGAAATTGTCACTGAGTTAGAAGCCTTACGCACTCAACCCCAACGCTGGCAACTCAATTCTACAGCCTCATTACAAAATCTACTCCCCCCATCACCCCATCACCCCATCACCCCATCATCCCCCTCACTCATCGTCCTCGTCCGCAACCTCAAACAACTGCAAACCGCACTGCAAAGCGGGGTTGAGACACTCTACTGCGAATTTGAAGACCCCCGCAGCTATCAAGCAGCAGTGAAAATAGTACGCGAGTGGGGAGATGGGGAGATGGGGAGATGGGGAGGTGGGGAGGTGGAGACAAGGCGAATTCCCAACATATGGGTCGCACCACCCCGAATCACCAAACCTGGGGAAAACTGGATTTTAAAACAAGTGCGTGCGTGTGAAGCCGATGGTTATTTAGTGCGGAACTACGATCAGCTAGAATTTTTTCAGAGCGATCGCTGTATCGGCGATTTCTCACTCAATATTGCCAATCCCCTTACAGCCGACTACTTTCACCACCGTTACGGCTTAGAAAGACTGACCGCATCTTACGACCTAAATGTCAACCAATTAGAAGACCTACTGAAAACCAGCCCGCCCCAGTGGTTTGAAGTCACCATCCATCAACACATGCCCATGTTCCACATGGAGCACTGCGTCTTTTGTGCCTTCCTCTCAACAGGAACAGATTACACCAACTGCGGACGACCTTGCGAACAACACGAAGTCAAATTAAAAGACCGCGTAGGTAGCGAACACATCCTCAAAGCCGACGTCGGCTGTCGCAACACAGTATTTAACAGCACTGCCCAAACCGGAGCCGAATACGTACAGCGCCTCATAACCTTGGGATTACAGCACTTCCGCATCGAGTTCGTCAATGAAACCCCAGAGCAAGTGAGTAAAACAATACATTGTTATCAACAACTCCTGCAAGGTGAAATCACAGGTTCCCAACTGTGGCGCGAGTTAAAACTGCAAAATCAACTAGGCGTAACCCGCGGCCCAATGGGAGTATCTACACAGCGCTAGTAGCTAATTTGGCGGCGTTGCTGAATCGAGATATAAAAGCCAAAAATTTCACTCTCAAACTCTTGCTCTCCGCGCCTCTGCGCCTCCGCGTGAGACGAATTTTCAGCAACGCCCAGCTAGAAAAATCTGTTCAGCAGTCAAATTCAATTCCGGGAAAGTAGGTGATATGATGCGATCGCCACCTTGAAACAGGTTAACTTGATACTCATCGTCTACTAAATAGTAGATAGAAATAGTAGGTTGTTTGGGATTACCTATGTACCGCCTACCACCCAAAGCTAAATAATCTACAATCCAATATTCAGGAACACCGAAAGTTTCATAGTCAACTAACTTTGACGCATAATCATCCCGCCAATTAGTGCTGACTACCTCAATAACCAAAGGAACAGATGCAGCTTGAGTCACCGTTGAGGACTTTTTCCACATTGGTTCTGATGAAAGAAGTTGTTGATTTATCACTACCACATCAGGTGAATAACCAGAATCTTTGTCAGGAATCTTAACTAAAGCTTGCTTGGGTATGATGTAGGGAAGTTTTAATCGTTTAAACTCAAAAGTTACTTCACCAGCCAAAAAACCATTAATCTCTTGATGATCTCCTACTGGCTGCATTTCAATAATTATGCGATCGTGTAGTTCATAGCGTCCGCAGTCTGGCTTGCAATCCAGGAATTCTGCAAAAGTTACGGTTTTTGGTAAAGCTTGAAACATCAGATTTGCTCCTGAGTCTAGTTCAAAGTTTAGCACCCGTGGTAAGTGTAGATATCTGATCGTAAACTTCTACATTCTCTTCCAACGCTAGACGTAAATCGTATTGTGTTTGTAAATTCAACCAAAACTGAGCGCTATTACCAAAATAGCGAGATAAACGCAAAGCCGTATCTGCTGTAATACTGCGTTTTCCAGATATAATTTCACTAATTCGTGTCTGAGCCACACCTATATCTTTGCTCAATCGATAAGAGGTGATATTTAGTGGCTCTAAAAATTCTAG
This sequence comes from Fortiea contorta PCC 7126, assembly GCF_000332295.1. Classification (GTDB taxonomy): domain Bacteria; phylum Cyanobacteriota; class Cyanobacteriia; order Cyanobacteriales; family Nostocaceae; genus Fortiea; species Fortiea contorta. The sequence continues at coordinate 4,294,866 of NZ_KB235930.1, forward strand.
TTGTAAGATTTCCCCAGGATGGATATTGGGTAGACGGTTGTCGTTCATAATTATTGACCTGCATCAGTGGTAATCTACTATTTCAACTAGATAAAAGGCATCCGCAGAATTTGAAGAAATTTTGTATCTATTTTGGTAACAGCAGATGATATTTGTAGGGTGTGTGACGCCACGACAAAACTCTGTACGTAGATTCAAGACAGATAGCGTCACGCACCATTATTTGACTGTGACACAAGCGTAAGTCCTAATATCAAGACGCAAGTCGCTACAAGCTGCGCGAAACACGAAAACGTTGTAGCATAAACTGCTACAGGGAAGACGGAAGTCGCTACAGGCTGCGCGAAACACGGAAACGTCTAAGCGGAAGCCGCTACAGGGAAAGCAAAAGCTGCTACAGGCTGCGCGAAACACGGAAACGTCGTGACGGAAGCCGCTACAGGGAAGACATAAACAGTTCCATAAACGCTAATGAGAATATCCGCCTCTACACAACGATAAAACAAGGAATCCGGAGGATTTGAAGAAATTTTGTATCTATTTCTGTAACAGTGTTAGTTGATTGCAGATGAACGTTATAAACTCATCCTTGGAATCACAAAAAGATTCCTGAAAAATTTCCGACCACAAATAATTCAACCCAAGTAACTTGTAGGTTATTGAGGCTTCAGCATGAACAAAATCACTAAGTTTCAGCACCATTTGTGCTGCTCATTTTCTCGTGTTTCTCGATATGGTTTAACTGGATTAATGGTTGTGATTTTGTTATCTGATGCAGTGGGTGCAAAGGTAGGTAATTTACAGAATTATTCACCAAAGATATCGCCAGAAATTTTATTAGATAAATATCGAGATAATTTACCATCTTTAGCAGATGGGGACGAGCAAGTATTACTGAGAAGCTATCAGAATCAGCAGCAAATATATATCGCACAGCAGCCAGCGTCTAGCCCGTCGATTCCCTTGAATGCAGAGCAGCAAAAGTTGTATCAACAGGGTGTAAAGCTAGTTCAAGAAGCAGAAGAGTTAGAGAAGAAAGAGACTAGAGAAGCATCTGAACAGGCGATAAATAAATATCAGCAAGCTTTGAAAATTGCCCAGAAACTAGGACTGAGAGAAGAGGAAGTTAATATATTAGCCTATATTGCTAATTTATATAATTTTATTGATGACTACAAAACCACCATAGAGTATCTGCAACAAGCATTAAAAATCTCACGCGAACTAAAAAAACCACTGATTGAAGCAACTTTACTGGCTTCTATTGGCATTAATTACAATAACATAAACGAGCCAAAAGAAGGACTTACCTACTTAGAAAAAGCCAAGTCAATATTTTTAGCAAACCAAGAAAATCGTGGTTTAGCTAGCACTTTTAACAGTATTGCTACTATTCACATGAGACTAGGTGATACTAAAAAAGCTTTAAATTATCGAAATGAAGCATTAAAACTCTATCGTGAACCGTTAAAAGATTTGGCAGGAGAAGCCTATACTCTTTGGCGTATAGCTGCGATTTATTCATTATCAAGTGAACCTAAAACAGCTCTTGATTATTACGAACAAGCTTTGAAAATTCAGCGTCAAAGAAATGATTTTAAAGCAGAAGTAGAAATTATTTGTGACATTGCTGCTCTTCAAGATAAATTGGGTAATGCAAAAAATGCAGTGGAATCTTTAAAAGAAGCATTAAAACTACAACAACAGGCAGGTTTTAATTTATCAGATCAAGCTAACACGATTGCTGATATAGGGGAAATTTATGCTGGACAAGCAGATTATCGAACAGCAATTGATTACTATCAACAAGCAGGAAAACTTTTTCAGCAAGCGGGAAACACCCGGATGCTATCTAGGACTTTCGTGATGATTGCTAATGTTCACAGAAATTTTTCAGGTAATTATGAAAAAGCACTGGAATTTGTAGACAAGGCGCTAGAGCTTCAAATTGATGATAAAGATAACTACGCATTTACTCTAGGACAAAAAGCTGATATCTATTTATCACAGGCTAATTATCAAAAGGCACTGGATGAATATAATAAAGCTTTAGAACTTCAACGTTCTATACCAAATTCTAGGGAAGAAGCTCGTATACTTCGTGATATTGCATATGTTTATAGAAATTTAGGAGATTATAAGTTAAGTCTTGAAACTTACAACAAAGCACTAGATATTTATAAGCTTACACCCAATAAAACGGCAGAAATTAGAACCTTAAACTCTATCGCCAGCCTTTACGAATGGCAAGACAAGTACAATGAAGCACTTCAATATTATCAAAAAGTTCTATCTTTATTAAACAAAGATGATTATCAATCTGAAATCCAAGTAATTTGGGGTATGACGGAAACATACACATCATTAAAGGATTATCCCAAAGCATTAGAACTAGCTAATCGTGCATTAAAATTATCTAAAGAAAACTCTTATTATGAGGAATTTTCTGTTTATGCATTAGCAACAGTATATCGTGCAAAAGGGGATTATCAAAAGTCATTAGATATATCTCATGACCTTTTAGCGCATTATCGCAAAGCCAGATTGCGTATTCGAGAAGCTCAAATGTTAGGTGACATGAGCGTAACTTATGAACTACAAAAAAATTACCAACAAGCAATAAATATTCTTAATGAAGAATTGAAAATACGGCGAGAGTTAAAAGAAAGCAAAGCAGAAGCAAATGCACTGTATGGGATTGCTGTAAATCAACGCAAACTAGAAAACCTAGAAGCCGCACTTCCTAACATCAAAGCCGCAATCAACATCGTCGAAAACATCCGCGGTAACGTCCAAAGCGACGAACTACGTACCTCATACTTCGCCACAGTGCAGAATTACTACAAATTCTACATCGACTTATTGATGCAACTGCACAAAAAAGACCCATCAAAAGCATACAACGCCCAAGCACTACACATCAGCGAACGTTCCCGCGCCAGGGTATTAGTCGAACTGTTAAAAGCAGGTAACGTCAATCTTCGTAGAGATGTTGAACCACAACTATTAGCAGAAGAAAGCCGTTTACAAATTAAACTCAAAGTCAAAGAAACCCTTTTATCCAACTTATTAAGTCAAAAAGGCTCATCAACTCAACTCATCAACAAAACCAACCAAGAAATCACTAATATTCTCCAAGAATCACAAAACCTCACCGCCAAAATCCGCGCCAAAAATCCAGAACGTGCAGAATTAACCAACCCACAAGACATCCTCCAATTACCAGGAATTCAACAGCAACTAGATAAAGATACCATCCTGTTGCAATATTCCTTGGGTAAAGAACGCAGCTATTTATGGGTAGTCACTCCTAATTCTCTAGAAAGTTACGAACTTCCTGGACAAGAAGAAATAGTGAAAGTTGCGAAGCAATTTAACAATTTTGTCAAGGAACCACTCATTGAGAACCCAAAACCAGCAGATATCGCCGAAGCTATTGCAAATACAGAAAAAGCTGCAGACGAATTGAGTCAAATTATTCTGAAACCTGTAGCAGGGAAATTAGGAAATAAACGTTTAGTTATCGTTGCAGATGGAATTCTCCATCAAGTATCATTCGCCGCTTTAAATGAACCGATAAAATCACCAACTAATAATGAATATCAACCCTTGGTTGTAAACCATGAAATTGTCAATCTTCCTTCAATATCTAGCCTCGCAACTCATAGAAAGAAGCTCAAAACCCGCAACATTGCGCCTAAAACTTTAGCTGTTCTCGCAAATCCTGTGTTTAGTGCTGAAGATACACGATTGAAGAATGAGCAACCCTCATCTACGGAAACTAACCTCGACCGTTCAGCTTTAGAAACATCTTTGAGAAACATCAAACAAAGTGATTTGATACCACTTCCAGGTACGAAAGCTGAGGGAGAAGCGATTCTTGGCTTGGTGAATTCTCCTCAAGAAAAGCTTTCCGCTTTTGACTTTGACGCTAACTACAACTTCGCAACCAGCAAACAGTTACGCCAATATCGCTATGTGCTATTTGCAACTCACGGGATTTTCAACTCGGTGAACCCAGCTTTATCGGGTATCGTGCTGTCGCTTGTGGATAAACAAGGTAAACCCCAAACCAGAAGCTTTTTAAGACTCAACGATATCTTCAACCTCGACTTACCCGCAGAGTTAATTGTGCTGAGTGCTTGTCAAAGTGGTCTGGGGGAGAATGTCCAAGGTGAAGGGTTGGTGGGGTTGACAAGAGGCTTTATGTATGCAGGTGCAGCTAGAGTTGCTGTGTCTTTGTGGAATGTGAATGATCAATCTACCAAGGAGTTAATGATTGCATTTTACCAACAAATGTTGTCACAAAATACTTCTCCCGCCGCCGCCCTGAATGTCGCCCAGCGCCAAATGTGGCTGCGGAAGGATTCGCAATATCCAGCTTGGAGACATCCCCGTTATTGGGCTGCTTTCACTCTCCAAGGGGAATGGCGGTGAAAACCTAACTTCTTTCCTCCTCTGTGTCTCTGTCTTGAAAAGTTTGCTCAACGGGGGGAACCCCCGCACGCAACTTTTCGCTGCGACTCTGCGTGAAACAAAATCCATCCTATCAATTAACAACGCCAAATGTTCACTTTTAATTCAGGAATTATACCAATGCGTAAACAGTCAATCTACAAACAACTACTTGCTTTTTTTATCGCCGGAATTGTCAGTTTTACAACTTTAGGTGGTTGGATATCAGCCCAAGCACAAACAGGATTTCCCACAAATTTAGTAGGAGATGGTAAACCATTCAAACCTGCTGATATCCAGCAATCAGAAAAACCTTACGAAGGCGGCGATCGCGGTATTCCCGAAGGCATAGATAAGCGTCGGCCTATGCGGAGTAGAAATTATCCTTGGTCAGCGATCGGGCGAGTGCAAGGAACAACAGCCGATGCTAAAAGGTATCATTGCACGGGAACATTAATTGCTGATGATCTAGTTTTGACTAATGCTCACTGTGTAATTGATAGTGACACTCATCAACTTAGTAAAGAACTTCGGTTTATACCAAATGTCATTAATGGCAAACCTGCAAGTCCAGGAGATATTGCCAAAGTAGACAATATTGCAAAAAATGTGTGGTACGGTACAGACTTCAGAAATGGTGGTTTCGATAACGTCAAAAATCAAAGCAATGACTGGGCGTTGATCAGAATTAATCAGCCCCTAGCCCGGAAATATGGTCGTTTAGGATGGAAAGTTGTTCCTAGTTCCACTTTAATTAAACAGAAACAGGGTAAATTATTCTTTGTTGGTTACTCTGGTGACTACCCAGATCCCACCAAAGAAGGCTATCAAACCTATACCGCCGGTCAAGGCTGGACAGCAGGCTATCAAGCTGATTGCAGCATTGTTAGTGAGCAGTCAAACCTTTTGTATCATAATTGCGCCACTGCAGGCGGTGCTTCCGGGGGGCCAATTATTGATTGGATTGACAGAATGCCCTATATTGTCGCCCTGAATAATGGTGAGGTGACAATCCCTAGCACAGGTCAAGATGTTATCAACTTTGCTGTGAAAATTGACTTCTTGGATAAGTTATTTGGTAGAAATTAAACCAGCGATCGCCACGCTATAAAATTGAAATGTAGAGACGCAAACGCATCTCTACAATTTTTTTATCACCATGCAAAATCATCAAAACATTCTCATGACTAATATTTCTTCACCCAATATTTGGGACACTTCTCTTTATCAAGATAAACACGCTTTCGTCTGGCAATATGGCGAAGAGTTACTACAATTACTCAACCCTCAACGAGGAGAATTAATTTTAGATCTCGGTTGCGGTACTGGACAACTCACAGAAAAAATTGCCCAAACTGGCGCTGAAGTAATCGGAATTGATAGCGCACCTGCAATGATTGAGAAAGCCAGACAAAACTATCCGCATCTGCGTTTTGATGTTGCTGATGCGACAAACTTTCAAATAGAACAGACATTAGACGCCGTGTTTTCCAACGCTGTCTTACATTGGGTGAAGGAAGCAGAAAAAGCGATCGCTTGCATACATCAAGCCCTCAAACCCGGAGGTCGTTTTGTGGCAGAATTTGGTGGTAAAGGGAATGTACAAGCGATCGCTCAAGCTTTAACTAGCGCTATAGAAGCGATCGCACCTTCCCCAACCCTGAATCCTTGGTATTTTCCCAGTATTGCAGAATACGCCACCCTCTTAGAACACCAAGGTTTTGATGTGATTTATGCTGTCTTATTTCCACGTCCCACCCCCCTAGCTGATGGCGACGCAGGTATGGCAAACTGGATTCAGATGTTCGCCAGCGCCTTCTTAGCAGAACTTTCTGTTGACCAACAAATACAACTCATCCACAACGTAGAAAATAGCCTCAAACCAACCTTATATCAACAAGGAAATTGGACAGCAGACTACCGCAGAATTCGTATCATTGCTCTCAAAACTTAGATAAACATATTCATGTTTAATAATGACTAATTAAAAGTTCGTAGTCAGGACTTTAGTCCTTCTTTAAAGACTGAATTCTTCTCTACGAACTCAATCAGTTGAAAACCAAAATTACCACTCTTTATTTTTCAACCAATTATGACCAAAAATCAAGCTCTTACTTCCGATACTTCCATATCGTTACTACTAACAATTAGCCTGACCACACTTTTTCTTTTTCCCATCCCATTTTCACTAGCAGAAACCAATTTAGAGCTAGAGTATTCTAAAGCACCTTTGAACATTGATATATTAAAAAATCCGCCAGATTCCTTAATTACAGCTAACACCATTAACAAAAAAAATTTAACCATTCCTGGCTTATGGCGAGTGAAGGAAAACACAGAAAGCAAGCTAGTGGATAACTGGATAGCCTATCCAGCTACGGACATAGAACCACAACGAGTAGACTTGATAGTCAATCAACAAATTTGGAGCTTTTTAGAATATGTAGAACGCTATGACTTCGTTAACCGCTTTGGTGTTGAAGCTCGAAAACACGGTTACAACATTCGAGTATTTAGCAATCAACAAGAACTTTTAGCAACATACACTTGTAACGTGAATAAAAGTGACCCTTTTTTGAATAACAAGGAAATTTTATGTAATATAAAAATTAAACCTCAAGATAAAATAAGTTTGGTTTGCCGTTGGTTTTTAGCTAGTTGTTATTTGCCATCCGTTACTTCCCCGATTTCCAATTCCCCAATCAAGCCTTAATTTTGGTAAACAAAGACTCATACTGCTTGACTGCTGAGGGGGATAACGGCAATAAAAATTCACTTTTATCAAAAACTTCACGATTATTCAACAACAGATTCCTTAATTGTTCTTGAATATCGGATGCAACAATATTTGTAGAAATTGGTGAATTACTTTTAGTTAACAGAGAAATTTGTTTAGCAATATTTGGTTGCCAACAAAAATCAATCCATTGGTATGATAAAGTAGCTTGGCTAACATTAGGTCGCACCCACATATCCGCCCACATCGCTGTTCCCGACTGCGGAATAACTGCAACTAATTGCGGATAACGTCCCAAAACCGGGACTACATCATCAGACCAGCCAACAGTTAACCAAGTATCTCCGATGATTAAAGGTTCTAAATAATTATTGGAACTGTAGAACTTCACCTGTTGGTTTAATTTTTTGAGTTCATTTTCCAACTCTGGTACTTGGTCAAGATTTTCTGTATTGTAAGACTTGCCAAGCTTCTTGAGAGTTAATCCTATCACCTCTCGTGGTTGATTGAGCAGAGAAATGCGCGATCGCACTTCTTCACGCCACAAATCACCCCAATCGTTCGGCGTCCAACCCAATTCCCTAAATTTGTCCCGATTATAAACAATGACCGTACTACCCCAACGATAAGGAGCAGCCCAAACCTTACCTTGCAAATCTAAATTCCCTTGGTCGTTGCGCGTGACTAATTTTTGCCATCTTTCATCCAAAGCAGACCACTGTTTTATTTGCGTCGCTTCCAGTGGTTGAATCAATTTCTGCTCAATCGCCGCTTTCAGCCAATAATCCCCCAAAGTCACCAAATTAGCCGCAGGTGAGTTTTGTCCTTGTCCAAACGGTATAAAACGCCTCCAGTCCTCTTCATCCTTAGCTTTCGACTTCTGCTCCCAACTTTGCAACTGCTTAAATAAATCCTGTATTTGCTCCACAGGTGCAAACTTTAACTGCACCCCTTGCTGCAAACTTTTGTGAAACTGATTCACGACCTGACCAGGAATAGAACCTTTTAATAAGCGGACATCAAACTGCGTCTGGTTTTGACCACCACACCCGACGAGTAGTTGCGAAAGCGCCAACGTACCCGCACCAAGCAAAAAAGACCGTCGCTCCATCTATTTTGGACTTTATATTGAGGATATCCCTATATTAAACATAGGAATACCAATGCCCAATCCTCAATTTTTTACTTCGTCTCCATCCAATTTTCACCCGCACGCACATCCACCACCAACGGTACACTCAACTGCACAGCATTTTCCATAACAGATTTAATCTGTGGTTGTAATTCTTCCCACTCTTGGGGTGGAACTTCAAACACTAATTCATCATGAACTTGTAATAACAACCGTGCCTGATATTTCTGCAAAACCTCATGCAATCTTACCATAGCAATTTTAATAATATCCGCACTAGAACCTTGAATTGGTGCATTAGCAGCAGAGCGTAATAAACCCGCATCATAAGCCCCCAAATTTTTCAATTTACTCAAATCAATTGCATCTGGGTTGTTACCTTTAAAAGAGCGTAAACTGTTGCTAGTAAACTCAAAATAACGCCGACGTCCAAGAATAGTTTCTACATAACCTTGAGCGATCGCTTGTTTTTTTACTCCTTCCAAATACGCAAAAACTTGAGGATAACGTTGATTAAATCGCTTAATAAACTCATTAGCAACAGCTTTATCTATTCCTGTTGAACGCGAAAACTTCAGCGAACCCATCCCATAAATTACACCAAAATTAATCGTTTTTGCCGCTCTTCTTTCATCTGAAGTAATATCTTCTTTTTCAAAAATTAACTTTGCCGTCACAGTATGAATGTCATCATTTTGCTGATACGCTTGCACCAAAATCGGCTCTTGACTCAAATGAGCCAAAATCCGCAACTCAATTTGCGAATAATCAGCAGCCACCATTAACCAACCTGATTCAGGTAAAAAAGCCTTACGAATTTGCCGACTGAAAGCAGTACGAATTGGGATATTCTGTAAATTAGGATTAGAAGAAGATAACCTACCCGTTGATGTTGCTGCTTGATTAAAATCAGTATGCACCCGTTGAGTATCTGGATGCACCAACATTGGTAATGCATCCACATAGGTAGACTTCAACTTAGATAAAGTTCGGTACTCAGTAATCGCCTCAACAAATCCAGTATTATCTACTTCTTGAAGTTTTTCTAACGTCGCTGCATCTGTAGAGTAACCAGTTTGAATTTTCCGGGAATATTTAGTACTTAAACCCAATTTTTCAAACAATATTTGACTCAATTGTTTGGGAGAACCCAAATTAAATTTTTCCCCAGCTATTTTTGTTGCTGTTTGTTCCCACTTAGCCAAATCTGTTTCTAGCTGTTTTGAAAGCTCTTGCAGATAAGCCGAATTAATCCGGACACCCGTATATTCGATTTCCGCTAAAACTGCTTCTAGTGGCTGTTCCACCTCAACCAATAATTTAGATAAACTAGGAAATTTCTCCAATTCCTCACGCAATTTTTTTACCAAACCAAATGTAGAATAAACATCCATTCCGCAGTAATCCGCTACAGCCGGAATATCTATATCAGCAATAGTCTTACCTTTAGGAACTAACTCTAAATAACTTTTCGCCATCAAACCCAGATAACGCCGTGCTAAATCACTCAAGTTATGACTAGCATCTGGATTTAAAATATAACTAGCCAACATAGTATCAAATACCACGCCTAGTAAGTTAATTCCTTGACAGCGGAACACTAAACGATCAAACTTAGCATTCTGCAAAGCTTTAGGATAATCAGCACTTTCCAGAATTGGACGTAAAGCTTCTAGCACCAAATTTTGATTTAAATTTTCTCCAGTTTTATGATTAAGAGGAATGTAAGCCATTTCATCAGATTCTGTCCCCCAACAGCAACCAATCCCAACTAAAGTAGCGTTTCTGGGTTCTAAATCTGTAGTTTCCGTATCCCAAGCAACAGGTGTTTCTGAATGAGTGAATTTCCGTAACAACTGAATCAACTCGCTGAGTTCAGTTTCCGTATTGATAATGCGTGGTTGAATTGGTGAAACAGCTTGCTTTTGCACAGCGGCTGTATCAGCAGCACTGAAAAACCACAAATCATTATCTTCATTTGTGTCTAATTGTTCTTCTGATTTAACTGCTGGTGTTGCTTCAATTTGTCCACCAAATCGTTGTTGCAACTCGTCAATTTTACCCAAAAAACGATTAAATTCTAATTTTTCTAAAATTGGTGTCAGAATGTCTCGATCAAATCCTGTTAATTTGCAAGCTTCTAAATCAACTTCTAGAGAAACATCTAAAACTATAGTTGCTAAATAACGAGACTTCTCAGCATCTTCTTTACCTTCAACCAGTTTTTTCTGTGTCGCACCTTTAATTTCATCTAATGCAGCATAAATTTTGTCAAGAGAACCATAAGTTTTGAGTAGCTGCACTGCTGTTTTTTCACCAATTCCCTTCACCCCAGGAATATTATCTGATTTATCACCACACAGAGCTTTAAAATCTATAACTTGTGAAGGTAAAACCCCTAGTTTCCCTTCAACTTGTTCCGGTCCAAATTCTGTGATGCTGGTTGTAGAGCGCTTCCAAGCATCTGGACTAAAATTCAGAACGGTAATTCGTTTATCAATATCGATCAATTGAAATAAATCGCGATCGCCTGTCAAAATTTTTACACCATACCCAGCCGCAGTAGCTTTTTGTGCTAACGTCCCCAGCACATCATCTGCCTCGTAACCAGGGGCAGTGAAAACTGGTAAATTAAAACCTGCGAGTAACTCGTGCAAATTCTTTAAGTCGGGAACAAAATCTTCTGGTGTTCCTGGGCGGTCGGCTTTGTATGTATCATCAGCTTCATGGCGGAAAGTAGGTAAGCCCAAATCAAAAGCCACAGCCATTGCTTGCGGTTGCTCTGTAGCCATTACTTCCAGCAGAGACTTGATAAAGCCAAAACACACACTTGTGGGAATACCAGTCTTTGTCCGCAATCCACCGTCTTTACCTTTGGCGAAAGCGAAGTACGACCGAAAAGCCAATGAGTGTCCATCGACGAGGATGAACGTGGGGGGTGTTGTGGTTGGAGAAGATGAAGTTTGAGGCATAGCCTTATTTTAGCTACTTGCTTCTGCTCTCGGCACATGCACCGTTACCAAACTTATGAGACAGTCCACCACCAATTTACTCATTAAAAAAATACCCAACTTCTCTAAGAAGTTGGGCATCTATAGGTTTCAAAATCCACAAATTTTTGCTCTGCTTTATGCAGCTTTATTTCTGCGTTGACGTTTGCTCATCATACCTAACACAGCCAAAGCACTCAACCCGGCTACAGCTCCCGGTTCAGGTACTGTTTCCAGTTGCAAATTTGCACCATCACCAGTGCTAAACTTACTATTGCTATTACCATATTTTTTTCCAGGATTCCCCAATTGCACTATAAAAGATTGCACATCTTTCAGCATTAATGACTGCCGATTTCCGTCTTTTCCTCCAGTTAGGAGTTCTTTAATTGATATGGTTTTTCCAAGACCATTTACATAGCTCAAAATACCTGTGTAATTTGATTCTTCCACATCAAAAAAACTAAACTCTAAACCAGCTAAAGGTTTATTAAAATCAAATTGGAATCTCCCAACTTCCAAGCGACCATTCTCAACAGCTTTCCCTGGAGTAATTGTTGTTGCCTGAGTAGTCTTTTTGGTAGTAATCTCTTGTACTAGTTTGGAATTTTTCAAGCTGGTAACTGTTATCGTCTCGCTGCTGGTTGTTGTGATTGTTTTTGTACCGTTAGAGCTTGTAGTTGTTTCTGTTGTAGAAGGCAGTGTAGCAGTTACAGTGCCAACAACCGCTCCTGGAGGAGCAATAAGGTTACTCCTTTTTGAAGAAGTTGTTCTCGGTGCGCCGATTTTTTCTGTAGCCGCTTCATAAGCTACTGGACGTAGCCAATATTCCTGGAAAGCATTAGGATTGGTACCTTCGTCATCAGCAGAAAACTTAATTCCAAATGCAGAGTAGTCGTTAGCTGTACCTCGTTTGTCTGAAAATAAGCGGCTGACAGAAAATTTGGAATCATAATTCAAGCTGGTTACTTTATAACCAATTGCACCTAAGCTTGTATCGATACATTTGGGATTTGTCTCACTTAAACATGCCAAATTAGTGAGTTTAATTTCTCCTTCTTGTTGAGGAACTAAATTAACAGCATGAGCAGCAGAAGTAGCAGACAAAACACTCAAACCTATGGTAGATGCAGCGATAACTTTGGAAAAAGATTTCAATGTCAACATAAAATTGTTTTATTCAAAGTGCAGTTTGTATTTCACTGTTGTTGCCATATCATCAAGATATCCTCCGAATAACTTTAACGACAAGCCGAAAATTATGTTTTAGGCAATTCTTCAAAATTATCAGTTTTGTTAAGTGTTTTTCACAAAATTATTTGGGAATAAAACAATTAATAGCAAAGCAGTATGCAGATTTTTATCTATAAAATCAATGTAGAATATTAACTAATTTTTAGAACTTCAGTGTCTTTACTTACTTTGTTATACATTAAGGTAAATTCATCATGATTATTGAGATAAGTAAAATTGCAGATATGGCAAATTTTTTAGCAAATAAGTTTAAAGTCTATGCGATCGCGTCTGGTAAAATAGGCAAATAGTTTCCAGATAACCATTTCCTTCGTTGCCTACTAAAGCTTCCTCAGTAAGTCTGCGACAATGAACTCAACTATATTACAAAACGTAAATATATCTGAAACCTTGATGAATCAAGCCACTGACCTTTTGAGAGCTACTCCGTTGAACGAGTCATCAGGCTTATTCATATAATATATATGGGAAAACCCTCGTAGAAATGTTGCCTTGTTTCTATGGGGTTTTTAGTAAAATATTATTAATTTCCGAGTATGTTTAATGCATTCTACTGAAGAAAACAGTGGTGTGGAAACTTTTAATGCTGCTTTAGTTAGCAAATAATATTGAAGCCAAGGATTCGCCAAGGTGCAGCTACCTGAGAGTAAGACAACACTACAACAATGAAAAATTCTTTAGAGTAACTGTATTCTATAAACCCAGCGGTTTACTAAATATCAGAAAGAGCACCGACGACTGGCCGTGTTTCGTCTCGGTGCTCTTGCTGGTTCGCTCCTCACACACCTGATAATATACCTGAGGTGGTTGATTGAGTCAATACCTGTGATAAAAGTTTTTATTTTTATCCTAAAAAAAACATAAATCAACGGCAGACTAATATTAAGTAACATTTTGCACGTACTATTTCAGGAAAATTTTCACCAAAAAGTTGCACTACATCCTATTCAAAATTTATTTCCTTATACCATTTTGAAAAAAGAATGCCACAGATCAATTGTAGGGGCGTACCGCTTTTAGCGTTCCCGCAGGGTAGGGTTGTTCGCCCTGATAAACCATTCATCTGTTGCAAAGATTATTTGAATTGGTATTATATGTTTTGATAAATCTAGCTACCTAGACGGCTAATAAACAAAAAGTAATTTTTTTAAAAAGTTCTCAAAAATGAAAGTGTGCGGAATTTTTACAAAAATCAAATAGGAGTCCTGAAGTTTATAATTCCCAACAAGCAAAAAGTCCCAGCTTCTCTTCCAGCAAAAATTTTAAAACAGACTGAGTAGCCATCACCAGTCCCAGCCTAGCTTGTGCTAACTCTGGTGAAGTAATTCTCACTTCACCCCAAATCCGACAATTACGCCAGAAATTTTCAAAAGCTTGGCTTAAATCTTGAGCTGTTTTTTTCCAATTAACCAAAATCTCCGCAGCCTTGCTTTCAACTAAATCGTCTACTACTTCTACTAAACGACTAATCAAGCGAGTTTCTGCTGCGTGGTTGAGGTGAAGTTTCAGATCAGAATTAAGCCAGGGTATGGGGTTGGGGAAAATGACATGCCAAACAGATGGACTAGTAGTCGGTAGGGGCTCTTGAAGCTTAATCAATCTTTCTCTATGAGCCAGCAACAGCAGCGAACAACAGCGCGCATGAGCGTATTGAACAGAAAATAGATCAGCGCCATCATCGGCTGTGGATTTGCGATTAAAGATGTTTTTTCTTTCGTCCTCCCCCCCTCGATTACCAACTGCAACATTTTGTAACCAAGTCGCTAGTGCAAAGTCAGTTAATTGGAAATGAATCCAACCGGGAGGAACTATTTTAACGCTGAAAACGTCGCCGCAGGTTGCTAACAGGCGGGAAGCGATCGCATTAGCTATCTCCATCGGTTGTTGATTCTGAGATTTTGACAGCCACAAAGCCATACCTGAGATATATAAAATTTTTTTATCATCTCTACCTTTATGTAGAGGAATTTTTGAATTGTTTGTGCGTCCACTCTTCTCAGTGGTGGTATAAATACTCAAAGTTTCTTGCAAATAGCTGCTTATTAGCTGTTTAATTGCTGTGTATTTGCTAACTTGTAACTTATGATGTACGTAATCTTGGTAAAATAAGCCCGTGTTCCAAATATCTTGATTTTCTGTCATCTATCTTTAGATAGAACTTTATTTTAGATAAAGAAAAATGAGAGTAGCATAAAATTTGATGAATAATCGATGAACAGTGGGTAAACTTTACTACCATCATTGTACAGTAAGAAGTATAACAAAAGAGTAGAGATCAAATTTGCTTTCTACTCTTTGGATGGCTGGCGCTGTGAGGCGTTAAGCCTACCCGCCAACACAAAGACACTCCTTGCACCCTTTTATGACGTCTTTGTCTTCAGCCGAACGCTCTTTGTTACCTATGCAATCTCCATCCTCCTTTTCAGAGGCATCACGGCCTTTCTTAACTTGGCAACGAATTCTTGATTGGGCTCAAGAACACTACCGCTGCCGCACCTTTAGCAAAGATGAACGCATTCCAGCCCGGCCTGGATTGCTGTATTTGGTGCAAAGGGGTGCGATCCGCATGGTAGGAACCGCCCAAGTTAGTGCTACAGCCAGTCAGCTCACGTCCCGCCGAATTAACAGAACCCCAGAAGAAGCTTTCTTGGGTTTCGTGGGAGCGGGACAGCCTTTTGAAATTGTTGCCCAGTCACCATTCACCCTCCAGGCTTACGCTCACGTTGACCAAACTGCGGTGTTATGGATGTACTGGCACGATTTAGATAACTGGCCTCACTTCCGCCGGGAAGTTATGGACGCTTTTAGATACCAGCACCAGCGTAAACTGCTCTGGCTAAGTGCTTTAGGACAACGGCGCACCATTGACCGACTCTTAGGATTCCTCACCTTGTTGATTGAGGAATATGGCGAGCCGGCAATGAGCGAAACCGATCCCGATGTGATTCGCGGCTATTGTTTGCCATTCCCCCTCACCCATGCCCAAATCGGTAGCGCTATTGGTTCGACTCGCGTCACCGTCACCCGCTTAATGGGCAAATTGCGCCAACGTGGCTTGATCCTCACCCAAGGGGATAATCTAATTTGCTTGCCAGCAGAATCGATTAATCGAGCCAGCTAAAGCGCAGTTTGCAAATCTGCCACCGGCAGCAGGTGTCAGCGAATCTTGACAAACCCGGCTTGGTTTATCAGTTCCTGTCCCTGCTCACTCAAAAGTAAGTTGGCATAAGCAACACCTGCTTGCTGCTCAATTTGACCAGTCTGTTTGACCACCACAAACAGATTGCGAGTAATTGGGTAGCGGCCCGATTGAAAAGCCTCAATGTTCAATTTGTTTCGTTTACCAGGACATTCAGACGGGAGGACAAATGGTTCTTGGTATGGAGCAACATATTGTCCTTGCGTCCGCCCCAAGGGCAAGGACTTGATTGAACATTGAGGAACCACCTCTGGAGCAGAAGCGTAATAGATCCCCCCAGGACTAGTAGCTAATTTTTGTAAGGCTTGGGTGGTTGTGGAGACGAACTCTACTTGCGCTCCGAAGGGTTGACTACCCAAAATATCTTGGACGAACAATTCCACCGTCCCACCATCAGCAATGCGGCGAGAATAAGCCTTAACTGGCAGATTCGGGCCACCTACCTGACTCCAGTTATTAATTTTACCAATATAAATAGATTTAAGTTGCTCTATCGTTAGACCTGGGATCTTCAAGTTGGGATTAACTGCTACTGCTAATCCATCAATTGCTACAGGAATTTGTTCGAGACTAAATCCACGCTGTTGAGCGCGGCTGAGTTCTTGGTCTAGAACTGGCCGAGAGGACTGAGTAAAAGTTAGTTGACCGTCGATTAATGACTGTATACCAGTACCAGAACCAGGAACTGCATTGTTAGGCTCTACATAACGCAGCCGAAATTCTGGTCGCGCCACTTCAATTGCTGGGTCTACTGCTAATCGAATCGGTGCCCAAGACGTGCTGCCACCATAATTAAATAATCCTGTGGGCACATTTTCCACAGAAGCGAAAGTTTTACCGCTGGCTTGTGTTGATGAAGTCTGCGGGGATTTTGTATTACCAGCGCTAATTTTATTTAAGTCAATACCAGATTTTCTGGTAAACCACCAAAAGCCGCCACCTATTAGCCCGACTGTGACTAGCAAGGTTAAAACAAGAATAGGTATTTCGTTTTTTTGGGACATAAGTACACAAGCCCGCACGTCGTCTAAATTTCAGTATTTGTTTTAGAGTGAGTGTCTGTTTAGCGAATTCTCACAAATCCGGCTTGGGTGATTAATTTCTGCCCTTGCTCTGTCAGCAAGAAATTAGCGTAGCTTTCTCCAGCTTGTTGGTCGATTTGTCCATTTTGTTTGACAACAACAAATAACCGCCTTGTAATGGGGTAATCACCAGTCTGGAATGCAGTAGTATTTAGTTGGTTGCGCTGCGATGGACAACTTTGCAGAGAAACAAAAGGTTCTTGATAAGGGGGAATCAGTTGTTCGGATTTACGCCCCAGGGGTAAGGGCTTAACGGTACATTGTCCAACTACCTCTGGGGCTGAAGCGTAGTATATTCCCCCTGTATCCTTTGCTACTTCTCTCAAGGCTAGAGTTGTGGTGGGAATAAATTTTACATTGTCGCCAAACTTTTCTTTCTCCAAGATGTTTTCATGAAAAAATTCGATTGTTCCGCCATCTTCTAGACGCCGAGAGTAGGCTGTGATGGGCAGATTGGGGCCATTTACTTGTTCCCAGTTGGTTATTTTACCTGTGTAGATGTCTTTAAGTTGGGCGAGGGTTAGACCGGTAATTTTGAGATCCGGATGTACTGCTACTGCTATTCCATCAATCGCTACGGGTATCTCTTTGAGCGCAAAACCCCGCTGCTGGGCTTTCTGGTATTCCTCATCTTTGATGGCGCGGGATGACTGAGAAAAAACTAACTGGTTATTCAATAACATCTTGATTCCAGTACCAGAACCTGGAGCACCTGTGGTGGGATCTGTGTAACGTAATTGAAACTTGGGCCACAGCTTTTGAAGCTCTGAATCTACTTCTTTGCGAATTGGTGCCCAAGTTGTGCTACCCCCGTAACTAAATAATCCTGAGGGAACGTCAGTGACTTGGGTAGAGGAGTCGTTGCTTACTTGTGTAGCTGGGCGAGATTGATTGTTAGTAAAACCATCAATCACATTGGGGTTTTTGGCTAGCCACCAAAATAAGGCGCTGACTAAGCCTAGTGTAATCCCCAAAGTTAACAACAAAACCCCAATTTCATTGGTTTTATTTTGTGACGACATAATTGTTTTTTGAGCATTCTTTATGAGCACAATGTCTCATTTTTGAGTTTTTATTTTGGTTAAGCTGAGATTAAGCCTGAGCTTGGATAATGGTTAATATTCTGAATGAAAGGGAACAGGGAACAGGGAACAGGGAACAGGGAATAGGGAAAACTAAGCCGCCCACGAGGGGACGGGGTTTCAACCTACCCTGTGAGATGAGGATTTTTTCGCCCACAAGGGACGAGGCTTTAAACCTTTACTTCTTTTCGTAAAAACTAATAATTACAATTATAAATAATCACTACTCCTGCTGGTGAAAACTTACTGGAAACTTCTGATTTCACTGCAGGGAGTTTATTTTTGTGATTTATTTCTTAAAGTTAAGAAAAGTGTCAATTAAGGGGAAATGTTACTTAGTTGTGTTATGAATTTTGAGCTAAGTATAGTAACTCATAAAATCAAAGAAAGCAGTCTATAAATTAGGCGAAATAAAGCTGTCAGTGCCATAGCTAATAATGCGGCTGCTAACGCGAGGACGATGACTTGCTGAATTTGGAGTCCACCACGTAACAAGGGTATAAAAAAGATAAGAGGAAAAGTAATTACAGGAATAATTAATAAATCCTTGCCTTCAATCCACCGCCGTGTTTGAGCAAAAATCAGCACTCCCAAAATTAGGGCACAGAGACTAAGTGTGATGATGGGGTGACGGAGGAAACTGAAAAGAGCGATCGCTATCAATGCACCTTCAAATCCACTAAAGGCAGCCCCACCTAATAATTCTAATGTGGAAAATGCACGTATGGTTGATGATCTGCGGGTGACAACAGGATGAGTTGTTGGTGTTGCTGGTGTTGCTGTTGTGACTGGAGGTTTGGGCAGTATTGTTGGCGGAATAACTTTTGGTTGTTGGCTGACCAGTAAGACATCTAAGACTTCTTGGGCTGACTGAAAACGTTGATTGGCGGCGGGGAGGAGCATTTTATCTAAAATCTCAGCTAGATAAGGGCTGATATTCACTTGCGATCGCCATTGCCATTGATTACTATAAGCATCAAATAAATCCCCTGCTTCTTTACCTGTCAGTAATGTGATCGCCGTCACAGCCAAAGCATACAAGTCTGTGGATGGAAAGACTTGACGCCCAGCCATTTGTTCAGGAGGCGCAAATCCCATAGAAAATATACCTGTAGAAGCACCAGTAGCGCTCGCAGGAGCGGTGGTGACTTGCTTAACTGCACCAAAGTCTAGCAAGAAGATTTTGCCGTCACGACGACGCATAATGTTAGATGGTTTGATATCTCGATGGATGATACCTTTGTGATGAACAAACTTGAGTACTTGGAGAATTTCTTGCAATACTTCCAAAATTTCTGTTTCTGAAAAGCTACCTTTTTGAACTAATTCTTCTTCAAGATTTTGTCCATCAATATATTCTTGAACCAAGTAAAAAAACTGGTCTTCTTGCCCTGGTTGTAAACTTTGGACTGTAACTGGAAAGAAGGCAAATAGGTCAGGTATTTGTTCATGTTCATTACCTAATTGCGCTAAAACATCTGCCTCTCTTTCAAATAACTGTTGTGCTAGTTGTAGTTGAGTTGCTGTTAAATTGCCGGCGGGTTGAAATTGTTTAACTACGCATTGACGCATTCCCGGTATTCGGCGATCGCGTGCTAAAAATGCCGCGCCAAAACCTCCCCTTCCTAACAGCTTAATTGGTACATATCGACCATCTAGCATGAGTGGCATTCCACAACTGATGCAGTATTTTTGCTGAGTTGTTTTCAGCGTCGTGTCATTATCTAAATCTGCAAAATGATTTTGTGGGCGCGGACAGCGTGGACGAGTGCAATAAACTTCCATTTTTTTGGTTTGTCCTTGGTCAGTTCTCGAAGCCGAAAGCCCTTGACTAAATAACTCATTACTAGTGAGTGGAACAGCACCACGCTTTCACTGACTAAGGACTTTAAAAGAATATTAGCTGTTGTCAGCGGAGTTCGGTGTTACTGCATCTAAGGTACTGACCACTAAATTTTTTTGTGCCAATTTTAACACATTTTGGTTCCACCCGGGGGTGGCAAACTGGGGTAAAATTTCTTGGCTGAAAGCTTCTGCAGCCTTGGAGCGGTAACGGTTGGGATTGAAAATCAGCCATAGTGTCCGCTTGACAACAACACCTTCAATGACGGCACAATGCAGCACGCCCATCTGTAACTCCTTGGCAATAGCGGAGGTAGAAACAAAGGCGGCGCCTAAACCAGATTGCACAGCATTTTTAATTGCTTCAATAGAATTCAATTCCATTTCCACTTTAAACCGTCTAGTATCAATCTCACAGCGTGCTAGCACTTGGTCAATTACCTTGCGGATAGTGGACTGGGAATCGAGGGCGATGAACTGGAGTTTATAAAGGTCTTCTTTTTGGATGGTTTCGAGTTTAGCAAAAGGATGAAACACAGGTAAAATCAGTGCTAGTTCATCTTCGGCATAGGAAATTATTTCCAAAGATTCCGCTAATTCGCCGGGAATCTCACCACCAATGATTGCGAGATCCACTTGTCCGTTAGCGACACTCCAAGCAGTGCGGCGAGTCGAGTGGACATGTAATTGCACTGCGACATCGGGGTATTTTTGGCGAAACAACCCAATCATGCGCGGCAAAAGATAAGTGCCGGTGGTTTGAGAAGCACCGACAATTAAAGTTCCGCCTTGAAGATTTTGCAAATCCTCAATAGCGCGGCAGGTTTCCTGACACAGACTGAGAATTTTTTCACCGTAGTTCAGAAGTAGATGCCCGGCTTCGGTTAATTGGGCGCGACGTCCACCACGGTCAAATAAAGGGACATCCAGCTGCCGTTCGAGATTTTGAACCTGTAAACTAACAGCTGGTTGGGAGACATAGAGACTATCAGCGGCCCGCTTGAAGCTCCCTTCTACGGCGATCGCTTTGAGAATACGTAACTGATCTAAAGTGAAAGGAAGGTCAGACATAAGGCTCAACCTACAAACTTTGAAAGGAGCAACTTTGGCAATAAATTCAATGTTGCACAGCCAGTTTAGCTGGGCGTGATTTACTGCATCTTAAACTTGAAAGCTTGACTCGAAAAAGACAGTAGTACGACACCTTGACTAAAGTCCCCTTTTGAATACTTTGTGGTATTGGTTGTACTGAACTAAGTTTTCTTTAAATTACTTCACCTAGGTACAGGTATCTCGATGTTGATTTCTTGGTTTACCCCCAGTCATTTTGTCATATTGGGGTTACAAATAGCTTTTGCGATCGCTCACAGTGGAGGTGCCGCTCTGCGTCCTTGGGCAGAAAAACGCATTGGGCCAAGGCTTTATCGCATTTTTTTTGCATTAGTCAGTCTGCCATTGGCTGTAATCTTAATTATTTACTTTTTTAACCACCGTTATGATGGCTGGCAACTTTGGCAGGTACAAGACGTACCAGGAGTGCAAATTATAGTTTGGGTGCTGTCAGCGATTTCATTTTTGTTTTTGTATCCTGCCACCTTCAATCTACTAGAAATTGCTGCTATTCAAAAGCCTCAAGTCCATCTTTTTGAGACGGGAATTATGCGTGTTTCCCGCCACCCACAAATGGTAGGACAAATAATTTGGTGTGTTGCCCATACTCTGTGGATCGGTACTAGTTTTACCTTGATTACTTCCATCGGCTTAGTATTGCACCACTTGTTTGGAGTTTGGCACGGGGATCATCGCCTGCAACAACGCTATGGTGAAGCCTTTACCCTGGTAAAACAACGGACTTCTATTATTCCTTTTCAAGCAATTATTGACGGTCGTCAATCTCTCAAATGGGTAGAATTTCTGCGTCCTGCCTATTTAGGAGTTGCTATTTTTGTCGGGTTACTTTGGTGGTTGCACCCCCTGTTGCTAGTAGCAACCAATAAGATATCATGGTAATTTTAGATGATCCCCATTATCAGCAGATACTGCCCAATCAATCACAAGCATCAGCTTATCAATTGCTACCAAATCAATGTAAGATAAACTCAAATAGCTGTCAGCAGGGGTTTATTTCATTCGGTTTGAGATCTTATATTGGTAGTCAGTGGTAAATTAGTTTTCACTGGGAGTAAATGCCAACTCAGTTTAAATTCCCATGCAGCAGCTATCAGGAGTTAAACATCAAAAAAAGCCACCGTGAATGTCGCGCTGGCTTTTTTGTCAGTGTCATAATTGACAAACTCGATTTTTGCGTAACTTTTTGTGCCCTGAGAAAGTCTATCGGCCGTAACTGACTGACCATCACTTCCTGCTGATAGCTAGTTTGATATAAAAACCTTATAATCCTAGAGGCGTCATGGTGTTGTCGGTTAGTGAGCGGACATTTACTCAAGAAGTTTTAGAATCTCCTATTCCCGTTTTGGTTAATTTTGAAGCGCCTTGGTGCGGCTTGTGCCGGATCATTCATCCATTACTGTTGCAATTTAAAGCCCAGTGCGGAGAGCAAATTAAATTAGTCAGCGTTAATGCTGATCAAAATTTCAAACTGTCTACCACTTATCGACTAAAGTCACTGCCAACTTTACTGTTGATTGAAAATGGCGCAATCCAGCATCGACTGGAAAGTTTCCGTGGTAGAGACGATTTAAGTCTGGCTCTAGAAGAAATCAAAATTAGCTATAACAACCGCTCTAAAGCCTACAATGGGCCAAAAACCTTAGATTTAGGTTGCCGAACAGCATAAGTAGCGCCAAAAGTCAACTAAAGCCTGAAGTATGAAGTATGAAGTATGAAATTCCTCCTATCCTTCATCATTTCTTCGGTTAAATTTGACTGGAAAAGTTAGGCAGGACGGCACAGCCAACCGCCTACCCTTCGCCAAATCCAAAATTGATTGACCATAGACTCTAGACTTGGCACAGCTGGCAGCAAATCTAAAACCAAGCTTAATTACCTCACCTAATCATCTTTAGGTGGGGTATTTTATGCTAGGGGGTGTGTGTCACAATTATTAACAGTTTCGACCTGGACAGTTGAACTCAGCACAGAAAATTCCCAAGTTTTGCTTGACGGCAGCTGTGACACCCTGTAGGCTCGCGACCATGCGTTCCTGACACTAACAGACTTTTCTACCCGTCACAATTCTTTAAAATAAATCTGCGGCACTGTCCTAACTAGTCAAGAATCCTAAAAGTACCCGTCAGTGATGGAAGTAATCTATCAATATGCCTGGCTGATCCCTGTATTACCTCTATTAGGGGCGATGCTAGTCGGTCTAGGGTTAATCTCGTTAAATCAGGTGACTAACCGCCTGCGACAGCTGAACGCTGTAGTGATTATCTCCCTAATGGGAGCAGCGATGGGGCTGTCGATCGCCTTGCTGTGGAGTCAAATTCAAGGACATGCACCTTACATCCGCACCCTAGAATGGGCAGCAGCAGGTAATTTTCATCTGAGCATGGGCTACACAATTGACCACCTGACAGCTTTGATGCTGGTAATTGTGACAACGGTAGCCGTCTTAGTCATGGTCTACACCGATGGCTACATGGCTCACGATCCAGGATATGTCAGGTTTTACGCCTATCTGAGCTTGTTTGGTTCCTCAATGTTGGGTCTGGTTGTCAGCCCCAACTTGGTGCAGATTTATATCTTCTGGGAACTGGTGGGGATGTGCTCCTACTTGCTGGTCGGATTTTGGTACGATCGCAAATCAGCAGCCGACGCCGCACAAAAGGCTTTCGTCACCAACCGCGTCGGTGACTTTGGTCTATTATTGGGCATTTTGGGGCTATTCTGGGCAACAGGCAGCTTTGACTTTACCGTCATGGGCGATCGCCTTTCACAACTCGTAGAATCGGGTTCTGTGAGCAATTTCCTCGCCGTCCTGTTGGCGATTTTAGTGTTCCTAGGCCCGGTGGCAAAATCTGCCCAATTTCCCCTCCATGTCTGGCTACCAGACGCAATGGAAGGCCCCACCCCCATTTCTGCCCTAATTCATGCCGCAACAATGGTGGCTGCAGGCGTGTTTCTCATCGCCCGCATGTACCCTGTATTTGAGCATGTACCAGCGGCAATGAATGTCATTGCCTTTACCGGGGCTTTTACAGCGTTTTTGGGAGCATCCATCGCTATTACCCAAAACGACATCAAAAAGGGTCTAGCCTACTCCACCATCTCTCAACTGGGCTACATGGTGATGGCTATGGGCATCGGTTCCTACAGCGCTGGATTATTCCACCTCATGACCCATGCCTATTTCAAGGCCATGCTATTCTTGGGTTCTGGTTCCGTGATTCACGGTATGGAAGGAGTTGTCGGTCATGACCCTGTGTTAGCGCAGGATATGCGCTTGATGGGGGGACTGCGAAAGTATATGCCTGTCACAGGGTTTACCTTCCTCATCGGCTGTTTAGCTATTTCTGGGATTCCTCCTTTTGCTGGTTTCTGGTCAAAAGACGAAATCTTGGGTAAGGCTTTTGAAGCTAATCCTTTCCTTTGGTTAATTGGCTGGTTAACTGCTGGCATTACGGCTTTTTACATGTTTAGAATGTATTTCTCAACATTTGAAGGCAAATTCCGGGGCACTGACCAGAAAATCAAAGAAAAACTGAAGAAAGCAGCGACAATTGTCTTGGAATTAGAGTCAGAAGCACCAGCACCAGTTTTTGGCCCCGGAGCCATGAAACACGGTGAGTTGGCTGCAACTGGTGGACATCATGACTCCCACGGTCATCACAGTGATACTCCCCATGAATCACCGTGGACAATGACTCTACCTTTAGCAGTTTTGGC
Organism: Fortiea contorta PCC 7126; assembly: GCF_000332295.1. Classification (GTDB taxonomy): domain Bacteria; phylum Cyanobacteriota; class Cyanobacteriia; order Cyanobacteriales; family Nostocaceae; genus Fortiea; species Fortiea contorta. Next base: position 4,319,487 of record NZ_KB235930.1, read on the forward strand.
GATTCCCTCGATTCTGATTGGATTGGTAGGAACTCCCTATGCTAACTATTTTGAGGAGTTTATCTTCCCTCCCACGGAAACCCTCAGCGAAGTTCTAGAAAAAGCTGCCGAGTTTAACCCGACAGAGTTTTATATCATGGCGGGGGCTTCTATTGGGATTTCCTTGATTGGGATTACCCTAGCTTCCTTGATGTATTTGCGCGGTAAGATTGACCCCGCGGCGATCGCTGCTAAAATCAAGCCGTTGTATGAGCTATCACTCAACAAGTGGTACTTTGATGACATTTATCATCGTGTCTTTGTTCTCGGCCTGCGTCGTCTAGCTAGACAAGTGATGGAAGTTGACTTCCGTGTCGTTGATGGTGCTGTTAACCTCACCGGCTTCTTTACACTAGTCAGTGGTGAAGGTTTGAAATATCTAGAAAACGGTCGCGCTCAATTCTATGCCTTGATTGTCTTTGGCGCTGTTTTGGGCTTAGTGATTGTCTTTGGTATCACCTAGATGTAGAGACGCGAAATTAACGTAGAGACGCGAAATTTCGCGTCTCTAAATGTGTTTGTTAGTGATGAACCCACAAGTACGTTGTATACAGATCAAGGCCAGCAGATGTGTCTGGATGCCTTCATCCTTCTTTACTTTTATTAAATCAACCTAAGATTGAAGACCAAACCCCCAAAAAGCTGCTAGTTAATAGCTAGTGACTTTTTGCCCAACATGATTTTGATTGCAGATGAATTGCGATGAATACAGCTAATTTCCCGTGGCTGACAACGATTATTTTGTTCCCGATAGCAGCCTCACTGCTGATTCCCATCATCCCGGATAAAGACGGCAAAACAGTGCGCTGGTATTCCCTCGTTGTAGGGTTAATCGATTTTGCACTGATTGTTTATGCTTTTTATACTGGTTATGACTTCTCCAATCCAGATTTGCAGTTGGTAGAGAGTTACGCTTGGCTACCACAACTGAATTTGAATTGGTCGGTAGGGGCAGATGGTTTGTCAATGCCTCTCATTATCCTGACCGGATTCATTACTACGCTGGCGATTTTAGCAGCTTGGCCTGTCACCCTCAAGCCCAGGCTGTTTTATTTCCTGTTTCTGGCGATGTATGGCGGTCAAATAGCCGTGTTCGCTGTCCAGGATTTACTGTTATTTTTCCTGGCGTGGGAACTGGAATTAGTCCCGATATACTTTCTGTTGTCGATTTGGGGAGGCAAAAAGCGACAATACGCAGCGACTAAGTTTATTTTATACACTGCAGGTGGATCGCTGTTTATTTTGCTGGCTGCGCTGACGATGGGATTTTATGGCGGTACGACGACGTTTGACATGCGAGAACTCGCACTGAAAAACTTCTCTCTCAATTTCCAACTAGCGGTATATGCTGGTTTTTTAATTGCTTACGCCGTCAAATTGCCGATTATTCCCCTTCATACCTGGCTACCAGATGCCCACGGTGAAGCTACAGCCCCTGTGCACATGTTACTGGCAGGTATTCTGCTGAAAATGGGCGGTTATGCCTTAATTCGCATGAATGCCCAGATGCTTCCTGATGCTCACGCTTATTTTGCGCCAGTTTTAGTCGTTTTGGGGGTAGTTAATATTATCTATGCTGCTCTCACATCCTTTGCCCAGCGCAACTTGAAGCGGAAAATTGCCTACTCTTCAATTTCCCATATGGGCTTTGTCACCATTGGGATTGCTTCTTTCACAGATTTGGGATTGAGTGGAGCCATGTTACAAATGGTTTCCCACGGGTTGATAGGAGCAAGTTTGTTCTTCTTGGTGGGTGCAACTTATGACCGGACACACACCCTGATGTTAGATGAAATGGGTGGTGTTGGTAAGAGAATGTCGAAGATTTTTGCCATGTTCACCGCCTGTTCTATGGCTTCTTTAGCTTTGCCTGGGATGAGTGGTTTTGTGGCGGAGTTAATGGTGTTTGTCGGTTTTGTCACCAGTGATGCTTATAACTTTACATTTAAAGTTATCGTGGTGTTTTTGATGGCTGTTGGGGTGATTTTAACTCCGATTTATCTGCTATCAATGTTGCGGGAAATTTTCTACGGTCAGGAGAACGAAGAATTAGTTTCTCACCAAGCTTTGATAGATGCTGAACCCCGCGAAGTGTTTATCATTGCTTGTTTGTTAATACCTATCATTGGTATTGGTTTCTATCCCAAGTTGCTGACTCAAATGTATGACGCAACAACAGTGCAATTAACTGCAAGATTGCGTGATTCAGTGCCGGCTTTGGCAGAGAATAAAGCAGCACCAGAGATTTCTTTGAGTGCGCCGACAATTAGTAATTAGTAGCGCCTAGTATTGGCAATTATGATTTTTTTAAGGGTGGGTTTTGTACCTGCCCTTTTTTAATTGTTTATGAAAAAATAGACTCGTTTGCTTCTGGAAACCAGTCTTCATTTAATACTAACTCTAAAGAATATGCACACTTTTCGGGAAACACAGAAATTAATATTCCTGTTTGTTTGGCTGCTTGCTGACGTGCTTTTTGGTAGCTTTGGTCTAGTTGTTTTGTAGGGTGATTTTTTAGACTAGGACTATCTTGAATAGCTAACTCAATTTGGGTACGAGCGTCAGTGATAGAATCTAGCCAACTATCTGAGCGGCGCTGTGGTTGATATTGCCACTTAAGCAGATGTAAAAGCAAGCGAATTAATTGACTAACAATTGCTCGTTGTTCGCTTTTGCCCAAATCTTCAACCTCTGCGATTAGATATTCTAAATCAATTTCTTGCCAGCGATGCTCTCGCAATAGTTGGGCTGTTATGTTGCTCCACAAATTAAAATCTGCTGGCTCAGTTGCGCTCATAACTAGCTCTTTGCTTTTGATGATATGGATATATTCATAATAGTGCGATCGCCTATTCAGAATTTACCTAGTTGATGCTGAGTGCGATCGCTATTTTTGAGTTTATTTATACCTGATATTAAATCAAGGTAACTATAACTCAGAAAGCAGTTTGTCATAATCTGCATGGATACCAATCCAAAACCAGACAATCCCGCTTTCGTTTCGCACACCAACAGCGCGATAACTTTTGCTAACACGGGCAGAGTAGATAGGTAAGATAGGATGCACTTGCTTGAAACGCAGGCTAGGATGCCAGGGATCTTGCTTAAACTGTCGATAGGCTTCTCGTGCTTGTTGCTGAACCTGTTTGGGAAGATTAGCAAATGCTTTGCGAAACTGAGCCGTTGTTCTGGATTTCACAGGGTTTCTGGATCTAACTCTTGGGTTTCGCCTGCTTGATCTGCGGCTAAAGCTGCTGCTGCAAGTTTAGCTAGCGCATCATGAGATTTTGCAAATGCACTATCCCAAAGGGCTTCATCTTCAAGTTCTTCTAGGATAAGCGCAGCAATTGCATCTTGCTCAGTTTCAGGAAGCTGTTTGATTTTGGCGATGGCTTGTTCAAGTAGCTCGGTCATATAACGCTGCTATCAAAAAGACCTGCTAACTATTCTACTGTTGTGTTGTGGTTCAGAGGTTTGGGCATTTTTTAGCGATCGCTCTTTTTGAGTTGATGGTGGTGTGTGGGCGATGATATCAAGTAATGTCATAAGTTACTGAGAAAGCTTCAAAATAAGTACTTACATAGTGTTATTTTTTACTTCTAGAGGCTAGCTTAATTATTATTATTCCAATCTTTAAGTCTCGAATAGAGGTTTCTCATGGCAGTTGAAAAGCTATCCGTGGCGCAAGCAAACTTAAAAATGACACTGTGGAATTCAGAAGCAGAAGCAATTAAAAGTAGCGAATTTTATGACTACCTGCAAGATATGGGCTTACCTGAAGAGATTGTCACTAGATTACACGAGCTTATCAGCCGTACTCTAAAGATTGGTAAAAAATTCTTTGCAATAGGTAAAATAGTGCTTTTTAAAATTATTGAATTTGTTAAAGCACATCCTTTCCTTGTTGCAGGTGCTGGAATATGTGCTGTTGTGGGATTAGCCATATACAACTTGATTATTTCAATTCCATTTTTGGGGCCATTTTTAGAGCCTATAGCCAGAGCTTTAGGAATTGGCATTACTTTGACTGGAGCTATTGTTGGACATGAGCTAGATAAGCGATTTCCAGGTGTAGGTCAAAACATTGTCGAAATTGTAAGCGAATTTTTCCAACTCTTCGCAGAAGTCATAAATGCACTTTCTCACGAGTTGGCCTTTATCTAATAAAAACTAATTTGTAAAGTTTGGAGATGCTATGACGGCAAATAAACGTAGTAAAGAAGACATACTAAAAGCGATTGAAAGACTAGAAAATAATCCTGGCGATCGCCTCATATTTCTAGCGGATATTGGAGCAATCGGTGTTGGTGCTGTTGGTGCTGGAGCGGCTGCATTTGCATTTGGTGGAACAACAGCTTCAATTTTATTTGGATTAGTAACTTTACCAGTAGCCGCTCCAGTTGGTGTTGTAGCAGGAGCTGCATTATTGGGTGGAGCAGCTTTACTTGGCGCTAAACGGTTTCTGATAGACGGTACTTATGAGGATGGAAAGCGTCAAGAAATGCTCAGACAACAGAAGGATTTACTACGAGAAATTGAAGAAAAAGAAAGAAAATCTAGCACCACTGAGAAAGACAAAACACAGTTTTACAGCTTTTTAAAGGAACCACTCAAGCGTGATTTAATTACTAGTGAAGATGCTCAAAAAATAATAGAGCTTGTAGAAAATGGAAAAATGTCTATCAGTGATGCTTATAAATCTGTTGGAGAAGTTTTATCTGAAGCAAGAGCATTACCCCCGTCCAATACTAAATAGAATCATTAGTTATTAGGATAAGTTAGAGCAATTAGCGCTTACCTTAAATTCCATCACAGAAATAGCTAAATCTTGCCCATTTAAAGAACTTGCCAACATAGCTTCTGTCCGCGCTGCACTCGATGATCCAAACCACGAATGGGAATTTTGATTTTAGGCTTTGCATAATTGCAGAATGATTATGAAGAGTGGGTTTTATACCTGCTCTTTTTTTGTGCAATCATAGCTATACACATAATTTGGTAACTGTAGGCAAATTATCTTAATCACTACTCGCATCACAAAAACTTTTGATAATTCCTAAAATCTTCCCCACATCATTGATAAAATATTCGTTTAAATCTATTTCCACTACTTGCCCAGTGAGGCGCATAAATTTCCAGTTAGTACCAGTAGTCACGCTACCATAAACCGTAGGAATTTCATTGCCTTTTTGCTGATTAAATAATTGTGCAGCTATCATTTCGGCGATGCATTGTCCTAAGCCAGATTGAATGTTATCGTTTTTTGCTTCTACTAAGGCAATAACTGGTAATTTAATAATTATCTGTTCTGGAGATTTACTAATAAGAAAATCACAAAAACCATTTAACCCTTTTTCGGGACTCACGTTAAATTCTCGACCAGAAAACAAACTGATTTGATTTTGTAATTGTTCTTTGAGTTCTAGAAGAATTGGGGTTAATATTAATTCAGATCGGGCTTTTTCTGTGGCGATCGCTAATGCTAATGGTAGATATTTTTTGAGGATTTGCGCTAAAAAATCGCTGTATTTTACTGGGGATATATCGGCAAAAATTCCCGCAGATTCTGTAATACTAATTCCAAAAGCTGTCTCAACAGTTTCTATGCTAAATTGACTGTATGGCATTATGATGAATTTAAATTAGGCTGATTTTGCTTCAGTCAGTGGATAAGCTTTATGTGCTTCTGCATAAATCTTTAATGCTACAGACATTTGCTGTTCAGCCGTTTCTCCCTGTGTTTGGAACCAAGCGAAGGTTTCGGGATCTACTTGAACTGTGATTGTTAAAGGTGATTTGGGTAATCGCAATTGTGCTTTACTAAAGAACTCATCTGTTAAAGGTGGAATATCTGAGGTGTCGATGTGTTCGTCGTTCATAGCATCGATTCTAGCCCAGTCGGTTTTTGAGGTATTGTTCATAGCGTTTTCGTTCGTGAGATAGTGCCTTTCGTATTGCTTTGGTTTTTATGCTCATCCCACTCAAATTTCATGTGCTGGATTTATTACAAAAACTTATTTGCATAAATTAAAATAACCCTCAAAAATCTTCATCATCCACAAAAAATTCGGCATCTTCATCTAACCGCGCATCTTGTGGAGAATTACCCAACCTCCACAAAGGTTGCAATACAGCTATGCCAATTAATCCTACACCGGCGCTAAATGCCAGCACCAAACCAAAGGGAATCTTAATCGATTGATACGCAAAGAATCTTAAAGATATTGGTTCAGCATTTTGGGCGGAAATAATCGCGATCGCTACTACCCAAACCGCTACAATTACAGATATTAATAAATTGACAATACTTTTCATAATTAACTATTCCCCTCTCCGCCAGCAGAGAGGGGTGATTCGCAACTCCTACTCTAACTTAGCAATTACACTCTCCATTTCTTGAGCGATTTTGGTAAGTTTTTCGGGGGAGTTGGTTTCCAGGTAAACACGCACCAAGGGTTCTGTACCAGAAGGACGCAGTAGTACCCAGCTACCCTCTTCTAAATACAGCTTAATACCATCCTTGCGTCCGACTTCTTTGACTTTAATTCCAGCTACCTCTGCAGGTGGATTTTTAGTAAAGGAGTCGATGACAGCAGTTTTGTGGGCTTCGGTGAGATGTAAATCAAGGCGGTTGTTATACAGCGGGCCATCAGCTTCGGCGATCGCTTCTTTGACAAGTTCACTCAGAGGTTTACCCTCATAGGCGATCGCTTCTGCCACGAGCATATCAGCTAACACACCATCTTTTTCAGGGATGTGTCCAATAATGCTCAAACCACCTGATTCTTCTCCACCAATTAATACAGTGGTTTCCCGCATTTTTTCCCCAATATATTTAAAGCCTACTGGCGTTTCATAAATTGGTAATCCATATTTGGCGGCGAAGTTATCTAGTAGATGGGTTGTGGCTACAGTGCGGACGATCGCACCAGTTTTACCTTTATTTTTGATTAAATGACGTGCTAATAATAACAGCACAGTATTGGGAGTCAAAACATTGCCTAATTCATCAACAATGCCAAAGCGATCGCTATCACCATCTGTCGCCAAACCCAAATCTGCTTGATCGGCGCGGACAGCTTCTACCAACTCAATTAATTGTTCTCCCTTTGGTTCTGGCATACCGCCGCCAAACAAAACATCCCGCCAAGCGTGGAAACTTTCTAATTGCACACCTGTTTGTTGCAAAACTTCATCTAAATATCCACGGGAGGTAGAATACAAAGCATCGTACTTTACCTTTAATTGGGCGCTTCTGATTTTTTCTGTATCTAAAAGGGTATAGATAAATTGCAGATAATCGGGTTTCGGATCGAAAATAGAAATAGAACCTGACGGGTTGCTACTTGGCAATCCATCTGATGCACTTTCAATATTTGCCACAATAGTATCAGTAATTTCTGGAGTGGCAGGCCCAGCATAATCAGGGATATATTTAATTCCACAGTATGGTGCTGGATTATGGCTAGCAGTAAACATTAACGCCCCCGCTGAATTCAAGTGACGGGCGTTATAGGCAATTACTGGTGTAGGACAATCCCGATCAGTAACTTTCACAGTCCATCCCAAATCTGCCAAGACTTGGGCGGCTGTCTTAGCAAACTGATCAGCCAAAAACCGGGTATCGTAAGCCACGAGCACCGGTCTGTCTTTGCTATAGGCTGTTTCCAGATAACTAGCGATCGCCCTTGTCACTTTCCGCACGTTAGGGAAAGTAAAGTCATCGGCGATAATCCCTCGCCAACCGTCGGTGCCAAATTTTATCTTGCTGGAACTACTACTGACGCTCATTTTGCCAATATCTCCCGTGCATCTTTATTACTATAGGAAGCTTCCCGCAAAGCGTGCGTAGCCGCAAGTGTGCCCACTGTATTTTTTCTCACAGCTTCTGCAATGTCAACCCCCGATCGCCCTTTTGCCAGTTACCACCTTTGGTCTTTAATTGCCCCAGCGACAGGGCAAGAACGCTGGCATTGCCAGATGCGACGGGGATTTATCAAAGCGCGTCAACACGAAGCCCAAGTCAAAGTACTGCTAGCAAAGGCCACTGCACCCCAGCGGATTGGTATACTCGCCCAGAAAGGCGTTTATGAGTTTCATCATAATAGACATCTGTTAAATCAAGCAGACGGTGTAGAAAAAGTTGCTCAAATACTCAAACTGAGCCACTCACCAGAGGAAGTGCAACAGCGCGTGTTGCAAATTTTGAAAAAATATCACGATGCACCGCTACTTTCTGGCAAGAATATCATTCAACTCACTCCTGGTGATGAAGGTTTCCCCAAACCGATTTTAATTGATCAGGATGATTATTGTTTCCGCTTATATGCAGCGATGGACTGCGTTTTTATTGACTCAGGGCGGATTTTACATATTTTGGATTTTAAAACAGGTAAATCTGCTTTTGACCGCCGACAAGCACTAGTTTATCTATTAGCAGCGCGTTATCTTTACCCTGGACGGCAAGCAGTAGCGTCATTTTATAATTTAGAACTAGGGAAAAAATCTGATTTAATTACTGTTAGTCACAGTGAGTTAGAATCCTTGGAATTTGAATTAGCTAATGTTGCCCATAAACATCAGCACGATTTGCAGAAATATCAGCAAAAAACTAGTAATTTTAGTCAAATATTTCCCCCTAATCCTGGATATCATTGTCGGTTCTGTCCATTTCGTTCTATCTGTGATTTTGCTGATGATAAGCACTCTCAATCACACCCCATGCCGAGTTTGAAAGTTAACGGGTGAGATTGCTATAGCAAGTGCAGCACATTTGATTTGTTAAATTTTTAGATACACCATCAGACACATTCCAAAATGAATCTAGAAATATTGCCATGCAGCGTCTCTACAAAGATTTTAGATAACCCATTTGACTAGGATTAGTTTATCTAATTTGGTATACAGATAACTTGACAAATAAAACAGTTTACGTAACTGAAAATATATAAAAATATGGATTTGACTACTGAACAAGACTAATGCGACAAATTAATGCTGTTGTTGAAAATCGTTTGTAGTCAAAACGCTATATAACTAAGCAAAATCTGCCCTAAACCCTGAGTCGAGAAAGACCACAAGCTAAAGAAATTCTTTAATTATCTCAGAGCATAAAGTATGATTTCTTGCTCTTAAAAAATAGGTGTATACTTTACTGTTTTATGGTATTTTATACGTTAAGAAGTTTAGTCTAAATTTTAAATATCTTGGAGAGCAACTTTATCTCACAAACGATTGGAGGTAACCTGCTGCCTCTAGTCGTCATTACCTCTACTGTAGGTGTAGCGGTAACGTTTTCTGCTGCCTTATTTGTTCTAGTGTTCGCGCTGAAAAAAATGATTGAATTGATCACAACTCGCTTTTTATCTGCTGAAGGTAGAAGAACATTTAGCACAGCTATTTCCTCTTACCAAAATTTTTTGGTTTTAAATGTTGTCCTAGTCTTAGTTGACTTGACTTTATTACTAATTCCTAAACCTAATTGGCTGAACTATGTAGAATTTGTCCTGGCGGTGTTAGTGGCTATTGCAACAGGGTGGTTGAGTTCTCGCTTATTCGAGAAGTTCTATGCAACCTACTTACAAGAAAATGCTCTCAGCCGCAGAATTAACAGTGAGTTACTGATAGTTGTTAATCTCATAGCTGATGTAGTCATTTTTCTGATTATCTTCTTTATTTTTGCTCAAACACACCATATCAATGTCTTGGGACTAACAACCAGCTTAGGAATTGGTGGATTAGCGGTAGCTTTCGCAGCACAAGAGACTTTGCAGCAATTGATAGGTGGAATCATTCTCTATATTGATAGGCCTTTTGTCATTGATGACTATATCAGTTTGCCCGATGGCACATTTGGTAGGGTCGAGTCAGTGGGATTGCGTTCTACAAAGATTCGTAATTCTGGTAAGGGAACCTTAACTATAGTTCCCAACAGTTCTTTAACCAGCATGAGTATCGAGAACTTCACAGGAGCCAGAAAAGTAGTTTCTTTGGTTTATTTAACTTTCTACAAACAGATACTCGAAGATGAGAGAGCATTAATTAGTCAAGTCATTTTAGAAAGCACCAAAGAAATTTTTGGTATCGACTCACGAAATACAGATGTGATCTTTAAAGATGTTCCCCGCAACGGCGGAATGAATCTTCTGGTTGCATCTCGCAATTCAGACATAACACCTCAAGAAATTAGTCCAGAGATTAGCCAAAAAAGAGGAGCTAATGTCACTCAGGCGCAAATAAACTTTTTCATTCTTGGTTCTGGTGAGATGTCAATGGAAATGCGCCGCCAGTTACTAGATATAGCTAAACAAAGCATAAGCTTGCGGTTAAAAGAGTATGGTATTGCTTTCGATATGGAAGAAAGACCAGTTGACGTTGATGCACCTATTACTATCTAACTTAATTATCGGGCTGAAATGCAAACTTTAACGAACATAAAACCTTTGCTTTTATTTGACGAATCGACGCAAAGACTGCTGATAACAATTGGTATTCAACTTTCAATTTTTCTACTGTTTATTTTCGTAGCTTATGTGGTGGGAAAATCATTTCCTCCCTTTCTGAATACAATTGTTAAAAGATTTTCACCGGAAATAGTTTTCAGAGTTTATGAAAATTTAACAAATCGCCTTGACAGAATAATAGGAATAGTAGCAACGTTCATCCTTGTGGGAGTTTGTCTAAATCTGATTCAACAGTATACGGGATTTTACCGTTTCTTGAGATTTTTCTCTGACCTAGCCATAGCTATCAGTTTGGGTGTATTAATTTCAGGATTATTTCGGAATTTCGTCCGAGTTTATGGAATTGATATGATCCGTAAACTGGGTTTTGAAATTGACGAGTTAATCCTTGTTTTTGAAACCATTGCTAATGTTATCATTGGATTTGTGGTGGCTGTAGCGTTTGCCCAAAGCCAAAACATTAATTTGATTGGTTTAATAGCTGGTTTAGGAATTGGCGGTATAGCAGTTGCTTTTGCGTCTCAAAAAACTTTAGAACAGATTTTTGGCACTGTTGTTATCTATCTAGATCGTCCTTATATTCCGGGAGAATATATTCGCGTTAGTTTAAGTTCGCAAGGAGTTTTATTTGCACGAGTAGAGTCTATTGGTCTACGTTCAACGAAGCTACGAACACTAGCTAAAAGTACTCTCGTCGTTGTGCCTAACTCAGTGATGGCAGAAGCAGATATCGAAAATATCACGCGCGGAAAAAAGGTGATGGTCTTACTATATCTTGATTTCGCTCGCCAGTTAGAAAAATCTGAACAAGCTTTGTTGGAAAAAGTTATTAAGGAAAGTACCAACTCATTGTTTGGTATAGATCCCAACAGTACAAAGATTAGTTTATTTCCCTACGGAGATAATCTCAAAGGAGTTCGCGCTAGGGTGAGTTTCTTTATCTTAGGCTCAAATGAAAATTCGATGGAATTCCGCAAGCGTTTATTAGAGATAGCTAATCAATCTATCTTGGAAAAACTTCAGGTTTATGGCATTGAATTTACCATGCAAGAACCAACTATTTACCTGGAATCTCCTGTACCAATTTAGTTATTAGTAACTCAATACAGGATACGGAAGCAGGGGAAACTAGTCCCCCCTTCCCGAAGCAAAACTCAAAATGGCGGCAATTCTTTAAGAATTGTAAAACGAATATGGTTAATTGCTAAATCACCGATCGCTATATCTTCTTTGGTGAGGCGAGCACCTTGACTGGTGACGGTTTCAAAAGTGATACCTTTACCAATCTCAATGTGATACCAGCATAAACCCATAAAAAAGCGTGTGGGATAAGGGCCATCCTCTCCCACATCATCAGGATTCGATTCCATTGGTAGCCAGCCGAAACCAGGGATATAGAACTCTAGCCAAACGTGGTTGAAGTCTGGTTGCAAAGGAACGCCGTGGAGTTCGCCATGTTGAGGACATTTGTATCTACCGACAGTGCGGCAAGGAATACCGTTGAGGCGGCATAATGCTAGTAAAACGCCCACGTACTCACCACAGGAACCTACACCCCGTTCTAAAACCACATCGGGTGTGTCGATGTAAGGTTTAATACCGTAGGATAATTCGTCGTAAACATAGTTGCGGATGCTGTACATTTTCCGCAAGAGGTTAGTTTCTGAACCAATGGCGTCACGGGCAGCGCGGCGGACTATGGTAGAGTCCATTGCTAAATCATCATCATCCACGAGGTAACGCGCTTGCAATTCCGCTGGAATTTCAGTAATATCCTCGACATCTCTAGGTGTGATACGATACTTAATTCCCCGCACTTCTAAAAGAGCTTTCCAACCAAATATGTGTCTTTCCCCTGGGGTTAGGGCATCAAATTTAAAAACGGCGACTCTTTGCCCGTCAATCACTTCTTCTGTGAAGGGTACACCGATCGCTTCTACATGCTTCAACTTTTGGCGTTCAGTGTCTGATGGCAAGGCGATGCGCCATTCTAATTCTGGTAAGTATACCTCTTCTAGGGGCGAGATTTCCTCAGCATAAGACATTTCAATCAGATAGCCGTTAGAGAGGGCGTAGCGCTGATCTGGCTGGTAATGGTAATGCAGAGGGTGAATAAAAGTGCGATCGCGGTAAGTTAATTCATGATTGGGGTCGGCATTGGGATTATCCCGGATATAAGGCTCCTCATCCGCATAGGCAATGTAAAGATTTTCCTGACCTGATTCGCTATCTCGGTGAATGGCGATGCCTGTGGGTGATGCAAAGGGTGTGAGGATAGTAAATTGAATTTCGCCTGTAGCTCTGTCTAAAGAATAGACGGTTTGCTCAGTGCGATCGCACACCCATAAAGTTTCTTGACTAACTACCAAATTTTCCACACCCACCCCAGGAGCATAAAATCTAGTAATTTCTTTGCGGGTATCGCCGTCAAACACGAGAATTGAACCTAGCCGCTGACAGCTAACATAGACAGTCGATTCCCACACAGCAACACCATCAGCAGGATATGGCAATGTGGCAAAATGCTCTAAGCCCAATGAAGCCAGCTTGCACAAATAAACACTGTTACCACGAGTCACCCACAGGGTATCTTCCCATACTGCCAAACCCGTCACCTCACTAAATTCCCGGACTTGGTGGGGGTTAAGAATTTTGCTATTGTCAGAGCTAGGATCAATCTCCAACAGATGCCCTTTAGCAGTATCAATCCCAATGAGTGTATCTTTAATGAAAGCAATGCCACCCAAAGCGGCAGCACTAAGCGGTCGAATTGTTTTTTGCCCTAACATCTGACTAACGGTCATACTGGGGAGTACAAAACTCATATTAAGCATATTCATATAACCGTTTAGCACGCCTAGGAGAGATTGTGGTAATGGTAGTGTTACCAAATTGGCAAATTATTTTACTGACAATTAATAATACTTTGTCAGAACTAAAACTAGCTTTTAAGCAATAATACATAGAAAAACCAGAGATAAAAATTGCCAACATTCAGGAATCACACCTAATAATCATCCAGTTTGGCAATACATCTAATGTAACTTTAGTTGATGGTTTTCCGACCATCACTAAATTATGATCAAATTTTGTAACCATTTCCTGTGACATACACGATGTCTGCTAATTCTCTGCCTGAAGATGCTGCCGTTTGGCATAGTTTGGAAGTTAATAAAGCGCTAGACCTGCTGGATAGTAATGCAGACAGTGGCTTGACGCCCCAAGAAGTTGAACAGCGATCGCAAAAATACGGCCCCAATGAACTCCAAGAAACTGGCGGTCGCAGCACTTGGGAAATCCTGCTAGATCAGTTCAAAAATATCATGCTGTTGATGCTGATCGGCGTGGCTTTGATTTCCGGGATCTTAGACTTGATTGCTTGGCAAGGGGGTACTTTAAAGCCGGGCGAGGTGCCATTCAAAGACACGATCGCTATTATGGCAATTGTCATCCTTAACGGCATTCTTGGTTATGTGCAAGAAAGCCGCGCCGAACAGGCTCTAGCCGCCCTGAAAAAATTAGCATCGCCTCTAGTGCGAGTAATTCGCAACGGCAGACTGGTAGATGTCGCAGCCAAAGAATTAGTCCCAGGAGATGTGATGCTGCTGGAAGCAGGCGTACAAATAGCTGCAGACGGACGGTTGATTGAACAAGCAAATTTACAAGTGCGGGAGTCGGCGCTGACTGGTGAAGCGGAAGCAGTCAATAAACAAGCAACGCTCGTCCTCCCAGAAGAAACAGATTTAGGCGATCGCATTAATTTAGTCTTCCAGGGAACTGAAGTTGTCCAAGGAAGGGCTAAAGTCCTGGTGTCTAAAACCGGGATGAAAACAGAACTAGGGAAAATCGCCGCCATGTTACAGGCGGTGGAAAGTGAACCAACGCCCCTCCAGCGGCGGATGACTCAACTGGGTAACACCCTGGTGACGGGTTCCTTAGTTTTGGTGGCGATCGTCGTGGTTGGCGGTATCATCCAAGCCAGGGGTTTCAGTAACTTACAAGAACTTTTAGAAGTTTCTTTGAGTATGGCGGTGGCTGTGGTTCCCGAAGGTTTACCAGCGGTAATCACCGTAACTTTGGCTCTGGGCACTCAGCGCATGGTACGTCAAAATGCTTTGATCCGCAAACTGCCAGCGGTGGAAACCTTGGGATCTGTCACCACCATCTGCTCTGATAAAACTGGGACGCTGACGCAAAATAAAATGGTCGTGCAGTCAGCTTATACCAATAATCACTCGTTCCGTGTCACTGGAGAGGGTTACGCTCCCGTAGGTGATTTTCAACTGGATGGACGCAAAGTCACTGCAGATGATTATCCAGAAATCACCCCTCTACTCGTCGCTTGCGCCGTTTGTAATGATTCCGTGTTGCAAAAAGAAAAAGGCGAATGGGTGATTTTAGGCGACCCCACCGAAGGAGCATTAATCACCTTGGCAGGGAAAGCGGGAATTGAAAAAGACCAGTGGAGTAGTAAATTACCCAGAGTCGCCGAGTTTCCCTTCTCTTCAGAACGCAAGCGGATGAGCGTAATTTCCGCAGTTGAGCAAGTAGTATCAAGTACATCACCCATTGCAGATGTTGACCCAGCGATCGCTAATCTGCTCAAATCAGAAAATTATTTAATGTTCACCAAAGGTTCCCCAGAATTAACCTTGGCGCGCTGCACACAAATTTATTTAGGCGATCGCACTGAACCTTTGACACCAGAACAACGCCAGCAAATTCAAGCCCAAAACGACATCATGGCTGGTAGAGGGTTGCGGGTGTTGGGATTTGCCTACAAGCCCTTATTAGAAGTTCCCCCGGAAGGGTCAGAGGAAACCTCCGAAAATGACTTGGTGTGGTTAGGCTTGGTAGGAATGTTAGACGCACCCCGCCCAGAGGTGAAAACCGCCGTCCAAGAATGTCGAGAAGCGGGAATTCGCCCAGTGATGATCACAGGCGACCACCAATTAACCGCCAGAGCGATCGCCACTGATTTAGGCATTGCCGAAAAAGACGCCCGCGCCCTCACAGGTCAAGAGTTGCAGCGGATGAGTGACCAGGAATTAGAGCAACAAGTTGACTTAGTGAGTATTTATGCTAGAGTCGCCCCCGAACACAAACTGCGAATTGTGCAAGCACTGCAACGCCGGGGTAGATTCGTCGCTATGACGGGTGATGGGGTGAATGATGCTCCCGCCCTCAAACAAGCCGACATCGGTATCGCTATGGGCATCACAGGTACAGATGTCAGCAAAGAAGCCAGTGACATGGTACTGCTAGATGACAACTTTGCCACAATTGTTGCTGCTACCAAGGAAGGTAGAGTTGTTTACACTAACATTCGTCGTTTTATTAAATACATCCTCGGTAGTAACATCGGCGAAGTATTAACCATCGCCGCCGCACCCTTAATTGGCTTGGGAGGCGTTCCCCTCAGTCCCCTGCAAATTCTCTGGATGAACTTAGTCACAGACGGTTTACCCGCCCTAGCCTTGGCTGTGGAACCTCCAGAACCAGACGTGATGAAGCGCCCCCCCTTCAGTCCCCGCGAAAGTATTTTCGCTCGCGGCTTGGGTGCTTACATGATTCGCATTGGTATCGTGTTTGCAATCATTTCCATTGCTTTAATGGCCTGGGCTTACAACCACACCCACGCCGCCGGCTATCAAGGAAATCCCGATGCTTGGAAGACAATGGTATTCACAACCCTGTGTATTGCTCAGATGGGTCATGCGATCGCTATTCGCTCTAATAATCAATTGACCATCGAGATGAATCCTTTATCTAACCCCTATGTACTGTGGGCGGTGGTCGTCACCACAATTTTGCAACTGATGCTAGTTTACGTCGCACCCCTGCGCGCTTTCTTCGGCACTCACTGGTTGAGTCCAGAAGAATTGGGAATTTGTATCGGCTTCAGTGCTTTGATGTTTGTTTGGGTGGAATTGGAGAAACTTTACTTCCGTTTTATGGGCAAGAAGACTGTGTGATGGCGTGGAAAGATGGGGGGTGGGGTGATGGGGGGATGGGGTGATGGGGTGATGGGGGGATGGGGTGATGGGGTGATGGGGGGATGGGGTGATGGGGGGATGGGGGGATGGGGGCATGGGGTGATGGGGGCATGGGGTGATTAAAGTGTGAGCCTTTGAGCCTCAAGCGTCAGCCTTTGAACCTCAAGCGTCAGCCTTTGAACCTCAAGCGTCAGCCTTTGAACCTCAAGCGTCAGCCTTTGAACCTCAAGTGTGAGCCTTTGAACCTCAAGCGTCAGCCTTTGAACCTCAAGTGTCAGCCTTTGAACCTCAAGCGTCAGCCTTTGAACCTCAAGCGTCAGCCTTTGAACCTCAACACTCCCCACCTCCCCACCTCCCCATCTCCCCACCTCCCCACCTCCCCATCTCCCCATCTCCCCACCTCCCCATCTCCCCATCTCCCCACCTCCCCACCTCCCCACCTCCCCACCTCCCCATCTCCCCACCTCCCCACCTCCCCACCTCCCCATCTCCCCACCTCCCCATCTCCCCACCTCCCCACCTCCCCATCTCCCCATCTCCCCACCTCCCCACCTCCCCACCTCCCCACCTCCCCACCTCCCCACCTCCCACACCTCCCACACCTCCCCAGCATGTACCTGAAAAATATTCACCTCCGACATTTTCGCAATTACAAGGACCAGAAGGTCGATTTTGCTGCTGCTAAAACGATTTTGGTGGGGAATAATGCTCAGGGAAAGTCGAATTTATTGGAAGCGGTGGAGTTGTTAGCGACATTGCGATCGCATCGGATGGCACGCGATCGCGATTTGGTGGAAGATGGGGAAGCGATCGCCCAGATTCACGCCACCTTGGAGCGGGAAGCTGGTATCAGTGAGTTGACTTTGACTTTTCGTCGTCATGGCCGTCGCACTGTCGCCCTCAATGGTGAATCAATGCGGCGTCAAATCGACTTCCTCGGTATGCTGAATGCAGTGCAGTTTTCTAGTCTGGATTTGGATTTGGTGCGCGGGGGCCCTGAAGGTCGTCGTCACTGGTTAGATACGCTGTTAATTCAACTAGAGCCTGTGTATGCTCATATTTTGCAGCAGTATAATCAGGTACTGCGCCAGCGCAACGCTTTTTTAAAAAAAAATTTTGAAACTTTATCTGCAACCTCCACACAATCGGAACTGGCTTTATGGGACGCACAGTTAGCTGCTACCGGAACGCGAGTAATTAGAAGACGCGATCGCGCCCTCCAACGACTAGCCCCCATCGCTACAGCTTGGCACGCTAGCATTAGTGGCAGTACGGAAAATCTTCAGGTTAAATATGCACCAAATGTGCCTCTGGAGCAAAATCAACCAGAAGAAATACAAGCAGCTTTTTTAACCAAGATTCAGCAGCGGGGAATAGCCGAATTACGCCAAGGTACAACTCTTGTCGGCCCCCATCGTGATGAGGTGGAATTGTCAATTAACCACACACCCGCACGTCAATACGGTTCTCAAGGTCAGCAACGCACTTTAGTATTAGCCTTAAAATTAGCCGAGTTACAACTGATAGAAGAAGTGGTGGGCGAACCGCCATTGTTGTTACTAGATGACGTTTTAGCAGAATTAGACCCATCTCGACAAAATCAATTACTTGACGCTATCCAAGACCGATTTCAAACTTTAATCACTACAACTCACTTGGGTTCCTTTGATGCTCAGTGGTTGAAATCTTCCCAAATTTTCACAGTCAAGTCAGGGGAGATAGCATTAGCAAACGCTTTTTATTAAAAGCAATGGGAAACCCCATCCTCTGTGTTTGTAGTGAGGACTTTAGTCCTCAAATATAAAAGCACGCTTTGTGCTGACTACAAACATATCAAAACTTGGCGACAAACCATTAGTCTCTCATCCCTAACCCCTATTTTCATCAAAATGATGGAATAAGAGGGAAGATAAATAAGAATACAAAGCACTGGCGATCGCAAATTGAGTGGATAAACTCTACTGGCTCAATCAAATTACACTCCAAGACCGCAGCCAAATCGGTGATAAAGCGTTTTACCTGGGTAGAATCATGCAGCTTGGCTATCCGGTGATCCCAGGTTTTGTAGTTGGTGCAGATGTTTTGCGACAATTTTTAGAGACTCTCAATAGTTCGGAGTCTTTGGTGGCTGATTTACCTGATTCTTCTCTGCACTTGGATGTGACTAATTGGCGTCAACTCCAGCAGGTAGCTGGTCGCTTGCGTCAAGAAATTATCAGCGCTGATGTTCCGTCGTCATGGGTAAGTGCGGTGCTGGAGACGACTAGACAATGGGAAACCGGGTGTTTAATTTTCCGCCCCACATTGATAGTACCTAATGCTACACAGCCAGTAAGAAATATTTCGGGATTGCTAGAGTCGGTATTTTGCTTTTGTGAAGAAGAGGCGATCGCTCTGGGTTTAAAGCGCCTTTGGAGTCAGCTATTCCGCGCCAGAAGTCTACTATATTGGCAACAAGCCGGAATTAATCTCCAACAAGTTAATTTAGCGGTGTTAATTCAACCTGTGGAAAATGCGATCGCTAGTGGCCGATTACACGCTAATTCCTCTGGTTGGGAAATTGAGGCTACTTGGGGATTGGGAATGGCGATCGCTCATGGCGAAGTTTTACCAGATGTCTACTATGTCCATCGAGAAACTGGGACTATATTAGAGCAGCAACTTGGTAATAAAATCTTGGCTTATCGTGTTGAAGAATCAGCATCTGTAGCGCATCTTTCACCGATTGCTCAATCGATGTTGACAGTAGACCATACCTGTCTAACTGCTTACCTGCTAGAGGAAACCCACCAAAAACAATACGCTCTGCAAAGAGAACACCTGCAGCAAATTATTGTTTTGGGGAATCAACTCTTGAGTGAATTAGGTAAGGAATTTACCATCGAATGGACTATTTCTCAAGCCATCCCCAAGCTGACAATTACACAAGTGATTATCCCGCAATTAGCAATTCCCAATGCCCAAATTATCAAAGGACTAGGAGCAGCTAGGGGACGGGTAACAGCCAATGCTTATGTGATTGCTAATTCTTTACACCAACCAGAGCAAATACCCCACGGAGTGATTTTAGTCGCTAAAGCGATCGCTCCTGAATGGTTGCCTTTTTTACAAAAAATTGCGGGAATTATCACCGAGCAAGGAGGTTTAACTAGCCACGCAGCAATTCTCGCTAGAGAATTAAGTATTCCAGCTGTAGTTAGTGCTACCGATGTTACAGCCTTGATTCAAATCGGCGAAAGATTACTAGTAGATGGCGATCGCGGCGAAGTTTATCGCGTCCGCATAGATCAAGAAAATGGGGGAGAGAGTGAGAAAGTAAAAGCAGCAGCAAATCAACCACGAAATGCGCCTACTCACCCATCCCCCCAACCCATGATTGCTACCCAGCTACTAGTGAACCTCAGCCAGCCGAGTTTAATTGAGTCAGCGCAAAGCTTACCTGTAGATGGTGTAGGATTGTTACGCTCAGAATTAATGATGCTAACAATACTAGAAGGACAACATCCCCAGAGTTGGTTAACTAATGGGCGAGAAGCAGAATTATTGGAGCGCTGGGCGAGTACAATTAGGGAATTTGCTCGCGCTTTCGCACCAAAACCAGTTTTTTATCGTTCCTTAGATTGGCGATCGCCCGAATTACCATCACTAACTCATCACCGTTCTTTGTCTCCAGCGTTATTGGGTGAACGCGGCGCATTTGAATACATCCTCAATCCCGCAGTCTTTGATTTGGAATTGGCTGCTTTAGCATCAGTACAAACTGCAGGCTATAGTAACGTCAATTTATTGCTACCCTTTGTCCGTAGTGTAGAAGAGTTTAGTGTTTGTCGCCACAAAGTCCAGCAAGCAGGTTTAACTCAAATACCCCAGTTTCAACTGTGGATCATGGCAGAAGTCCCCAGCGTGCTATTTTTGTTACCAGAATATGTTAAAGCTGGTGTACAGGGAATTGCCATTGGCACCAATGATCTAACGCAACTCTTGCTTGGAGTAGATCGAGAGCAAAGACAACTAGCAAGAGTGTTTAATGAACTTCACCCAGCAGTAATGAGTGCGATCGCCCAGCTCATCCAAATGTCGCAGACCGCTGGTATTCCTTGTTCAATCTGCGGACAAGCACCAGCAATCTATCCCGAAATTATTGATCGCTTGATACAATGGGGCATCACGGCAATTTCCGTAGAACCAGAAGCAGTAGAACGCACATATCAAGCGATCGCCCGTGCTGAACAACGCTTCATCCTCGCCGCAGCTCGTCGTCAACTAAAGGCTGAAGTCTGAAGTCTGAAATTACCTCACTAAAACGAGAAACGCCATATATTTTTTCTAAATCCAATATCCTATTTTCTAGTCTAATACCTGAAAATAGCTGCCGTTAATACTTGATTCGGCATTTCTTCTGGCTGCAGAGCATAAACTGTACCACCATTTAAAAGCGTATGAATTGCCGCAAAATCTAACATATCTTCATCATCAGGCTCCGGTTCTGAGTGCAAATCTAGGCTCATTGTATCGACATGAAATTTACCCCAAATTTGTTGTCCAACAGCTACAAATAGAGCATCAATCCTTTGATAATAAGCAGCATTAATTATCTCTTTGACATCACTAACAGCTTTGCCGGTATCTTCTCCAGCTAGTTGTTGATAAAGTGCGATCGCATCTTGCTCCGACTGATGAAACAATGGCTCTACAATCTGCCAAGCCTGCTCTTGTAATGCTTGTGGCTGAATAACTTCGGGATTACCACTAATCCCTTCTGCTGTTAAATAAGAATAAGTATTTGCTTCTCGGTAAATCGGGAATAGATACTCAACACCAGCCAGTACCAAAGGTACTGTTTGCTCGCGCAATTTTTCATGCAAAGCCCCATTCACAGCGTGACAAAATTGCAGAATATCCTCTTGACGTTTATCTCGATCTGGACTTCCCTGTCCATGAAATTGACCAGGTTGTTGAAAAGAATTTCCCGTACCTCCTTGAGACGTAGCTATCCGGTGTTGTACTCCTTTTTGGATATCGTCTTCCTGAAGAACATCTGCCATACTTTTAGGCAGATTTTCTATCTCCACCTGATTAATGTCATAGCGTGTTCCCTCAAAAAATTTCACATCCTTTTGACTCAGTGCTAAAACATAAAATTGTCCATCATTTTGGATGAGATGCAACAACGGCTTGAGATGGAATTGATTACTTACAACTACTAATTCTGTAAACTCCATTGGTAAACAATAGTACCGAAACACATTAGGAGAAACGAAAATTACTAAACCGTGGTCTTGATGTTCCCAAAAATTATTACTATCAAGTTCTCTCGCTGGTTCAAGAAAATCTACCACCTGAGCATGACGCATCCCCAAATCATCCAAACGTTGTTCCGCCTCACGGATTAAATTCTTAAAGCGAATTGGGTTTTGTCGAATCTCAGTCCCAGCTTTCTGCATGGGCATATATAGTGAAACACAAGGACTTTGGGGATTTTCTACTAAAGTTTTAAGTTCATTGATAGATAGCATCGCCATAACCAAATCAATTAAAATTGAATAACTTAGGCTCTATATAGTTTCAATACATTTATTTCACATCATTAATTGTCAACCGTCATCTTTCTTTTGACAAAAAAAATACCGTCTGTGTACCACTTTTTGGAGATGGAGACACAGACGGGTTGAGGTTATAATTATTCTTAAGTTAGCAAGTTTTTAAAAACTACTTACCAAAGTTAAAACGATTGTTAACGTGAGCCTTTTTCATTCTTCCAAATCACATTAACAGTAATCCTAGCAAAAATCCTTCATTTAACCTGCTTTGGGAGTATTTCTATTAATTGTTCTTGACGCAATATTCATACCGTTGTGTGGCTGTCTAAAAAAACCCAAGGTTACTCGTTTCATAATTAAATGCAAACCGCTCAGCACCACAAACGTAATAGCGATAATTACCAAAGGCTGCTTACCAAGAATTTCTTCCACACCTCTAGTCAAAAGTTCATCTGGTTGCGTCACAAAATCCCAACTATTAAAACGCAAAAATCGCCCCCAATAAATACCCACCGCAGACAAAGCATGGGTAATCAACTCAGCCCGCAAAATCCAGTGACTCTTACCAATGCGGTGTAAGTAGTAACCTAAATTAATTAAAGAAATAACATAAGCCTCAAATCCCGCCATAATCACTAGCAAATAGACAGGAATCAGCACTAATGTAATCATCCACACCGACTGAATAGTGCGGATATCATCTATCAAATGAATCACATCAGTTAATAAATAAGGTGCATTTGGTAAAAAAGCATAAAAAACTATAAATCCTAACCACCAAACCCAAGAGCGGCCCCGTCCGTTACGAAATAGCCAAACACCTAAAGCTAAAGGTATAAAAGCTAGAAATAAATTCCAAGTCATCCAATTTATATTAATTCGCAAAACCTGTATCACTGTGGCGATCAATTCAATAAATTCTGCTTTCATCAGTGCTGACTCGCAATACGTAGTAATTAAAGTGGATTTGTGCTGCTGAAACTAATTGACACAAATATAGCTACAAAATTAGCCTAGGCGAATCCATCGCAGCGCATAGAGAACTTCAGTATAATTTGCCCTGACTAACGTTACCTCTCTCCTGGCTACAATCATGAAATCACAATTTCCTAATCAAATTCCCGAAATTATTTGAATAAATAGCGAATTATCTTCAAAAACCTCAGCGTACCTTAGCGCTTACCTCAGCGTACCTCTGTCTTGAAAAGTTTGCTCAACGGGGGGAACCCCCCTTCGGATTCACCACTTTGCTTATGCCGGGAAACCCGTCCACCGCAAGTGGTTCACCGCACGCAACTTTTCGCTGCGTTAAAAAAAATTTATTATTTACCGCAGCTCCACACAAAAACGAGCCTGAACCTAGATCAAAAAAAGCCTGTATAAACAGGCTGCTTTTGTATACAAGTATTCTTGAAGATGACGGCTGCAAATAAACCAGTAGAGAGATGATGTTTTTTAATTTATTCTATACACAGGAAGCTGTGTATATTCCCTAAGATGCCACATAAGCAACAGCAAAGCGCTCAATTCCAGCTAAATCAGTGCAAATTTGAATGTTGTCATAACTACCTTGATTCTGCAACAATTCCCGCACTGTTTCTGCTTGTCCCGCCATCATCTCAATCAGCCACACACCACCAGGACGCAAATAAGCGGGGGAGACTGCAATTAAATGACGAATGTCATCTAAACCATCACTACCACCATCCAGAGCTAAATGTGGTTCATGGTGAAATACTTCTGGTTGCAGGGTAGACAAGGTAGCGGTGGGAATGTAAGGTGGGTTAGATACCATACCGCTAAACTGACCTTTGAGGGCTGCTAGCGGCTCCCACCAAGAGCCTTGATAAAATTGTATGTGGTCAGCCAGATTTAAATTACGGGCGTTTGTCTGGGCGATCGCCAAAGCTTCTACACTGCAATCAACAGCATGAATTGTGGATTCTGGAAAAGCATTTGCTAGTCCCAGAGCGATCGCCCCACTACCAGTCCCCAAATCCGCCCAGTGTAGCGGTTGTAAATTAACCGCTGCTTCTACAGCCAAATCAATCAAGCATTCTGTTTCTGGTCTGGGAATCAAAACTGCACTGGACACAGCAATTTTAAACTGTCGCCAAGGCGTTACACCCGCGATATACTGCACTGGTAAGCGCTTGTGTAATCTTTGTTGCCACAGATGCTCTAAATCTTCTAAAGATAACTGTAGCTGCATCTGCGGCCAATCTTTGAAAGATTCCAAACGCAGCGCCAAGCGGTCTAAACCTGCTACTTCCATTAGTAGCCAGTCTACCTCCGCTGAGGATACATCAGTAGCGATCGCCGCCTCAATTGCTCGATGACGCCACCACCAAACTTCTAAACCAGAAACTACTTTTGGCTGTTGTTTCCCCATGCTTTAGCGTTGTCTGGGCTTCGCAGGCTGTGCATTGTTCCGGTTGGGAGCCACTGCAGGCGGCTTGGCAGGATTATTATCTGCTGGTAAGGTCTTGATATATTCTCTAGACTCCGCAGACGGTACTAAAACAACTTGATTCAACCATGAATCATTTTTATCTTGTAAAGTTTTAATCACTCCGTCCACATCTATAACTTGAATATCAGCCTTGGGATACTTTGGCTTCACCTGAGTGAGCAACCCTTGTGCATCTTGCTTACTCAAAAACAGCGGAATCAGTTGCTGTTTATCAGCGGTCATTTGAATGGGTACATAACCCTGATCTGGTGCAAATCTGACGGCAAAAACAGGTACACTCTTAAACTGGTCTACCTTTTGACCACTCTGTTGCAACAACTCCAACGCCCCTTTAATCTCTTGATCGACGGGTTTGAAAGCAAATAACAAACGATTTGCTTGGTTCTTGGTTTGTTGCAACTGTTGATAGATTACTCCCAAGGGTACAGCAGTTACTTGCAGGTTTTTCGCTATTTCTTCCAGTTTTGGGTCTTTACCTTTAGCACTCCGGAGTTCATTAATGAAGGTCTGAGCTTCTTGACGACTCAAATAAACCCCTGTCACAGAACCGCCATCTTTTTTACCGCTTTGAGCTTCCGGTAATGTGCGACTCAGGGGTAAACCTTTATCGTTAGTAATCAAGTAAACGGGTACAGAGTCTAATTTTTCTTTGATTTGTTGTTCTGACAATGCCAACACCGGAAAATTACCAGCAACTACTGTTCCCAGCAGAGTACTTCCAACTAAACCCAGTGTCGCGCCCCAGCGAACCAATGATTTCATGACTGCTCCTCGCATCAATAAATTTAATTAAGTCAGACAAACAGTTGGATCTGTACAATGCCAACTTGTTTTAGTTATATAGCAATCCATTTGCTATGTGAAAAGTTTGTGATTGTTAAATTTTCATTATCCGTGCAATTTTAGCACTGACTGCTTTTAACGACTCAAAGGAGAAATATGCAATTTTATGAAGCATCATAGCTTGTGGTGTTGTCTTTGGCTATGCTGTTCTCAATTTCGTATTGCTCCACACCAAAAAATTCCGTAGACGCCCCTGCTCTCTTACTCTCCAGCGGGGAAAAGCTTGTTCCACCAATGAAGTGTTCAATGCCATTTGATTAATTTTCCTAGCTATCAGTGACGCAATTGATAGTTAATCGTTCCAACTACTTTGCTTTTCACATCGGCTCAAATTCATGCTAATTGAATAAATACGCAGCGTTAATATTACTAGCCTTTAAAGAGCAACTTTAATTTTTATTCGATCAAAGACAACCTCACCCTGCAATAGCCACATAAAAGTTTTCCGGGAAAATATGCAGCTTCAGAGCATATCTATTTACCAAAATCACCACTCGACAAATTTTTATTTTTTTTAATTACATAAAAAACCCCAGACTCACCTCGGTCTAGGGTTTTTTGATTGACATTTTTACATCGGGATGACAGGATTTGAACCTGCGGCATCCTGCTCCCAAAGCAGGCGCGCTACCAAGCTGCGCTACATCCCGTCTCTATCAATCTGCTTTCACTGGAGCGGGTTTTATCCCCAACAGCAACCTTGTTTACAACTACTACAAAATTGATAATAGTAGTTCATGATTGCTGACTAAAGCACAAAAACTAATATAGCATACTAAGCAAATTAAAATCAACTTTATCCAAACTTTGTCAAGTAAAGATTATGAGAATACTGACATAGGAGAAGGATTAAATCTAGACTATCCTGTGCTTGTACTGACAGTACCCAGTGACTAGATTACATTCAATATAACCTCTTAAATATAACTAGTTTTGATTGTGTTCAGGCATTTTGTGAATATTCGACCGAATTAGTGAGGATACCAAAACATGCCTTTAATACCTTCTGGATCGGACATAAAACCCATACCCCTGTAGAAATCTACCACATGGGGGTCAGCGAACAAAGTGACGTTACTAATTTCTTCACTCCGCAGCTTTTTCAGGACATATTTCATCAACGCCTTACCCAACCCTTTACCTTGAAAGTCTGGGTGAACCACCACATCCCAGATAGTCGCATTAAACGCATGGTCTGAGGTAGCACGGGCGAAACCAATGAGGCGTCTGTGGTTTCCTCGCATTTGCCACATGGTGGCTACAAGAAAACTATGCTCAATGGCTTTCTTAACTTTTCTTAAGGGACGACGCGACCAACCAACCGCATCACAAAGTTCTTCTAGTTCATACAGATCGATATCTCGATCTGTACTAAAGACTATGCGCGTAGCATTGGAGTTATCACTGTTGGAGCTAGAACTGCTCGCAACTTCCGTGCTCATTTCCTCAAAGGGAGTTGTTCTGGTTGTCGCTGCAGAATCAGAAGTACTAAACCAAGTTTTCCAAAAACCCATGCCAACGTGGTTCGGGTAGTATAACTGAATTGGTTTCCACTATTGTCAGTGGCGACTCACATTCCCCGTGAACTCAGGCCATTTTCCAACTCTCACACTCAGATTTATTGAGCGTATACAAAGTTATCTATGACAAAAGCCCTTGAGGGTGTGTTTCACACCAATCACTTTCAACTTTAGCATTTTGTTGTCAAGCTAGGAGAAATTCCCTTACAGGGAAAGATATGAAAGTGGGAATAGAGAATAAAGGCTCAAGTATGAAGTATGAAACCAATAAACTTGTATATTCAGCCTTCCATAGATTTATGACGGGTGCTTTATTTACGCCATGGCGTACTAGCCTCTAATCTCTAACCCCCAACTAAGTAAAAGTAAGCGAGTCTAACCACCAAAGATGGCTTCTGGTTTAAAATCTTCGACACTGGAACTCTTAAAGCGTTTTAATCGAGCGTTTCCCCAGTTTTATGAGCAATTCGTCAGCAGTGAAATTCAACTGCAAAATTTACGGTTAGCTTACCGTCTCTATAAAAGCAGACGAGCTGTTATCGAGCTCAAACCCGAAGGTAGTAAAAGTGCTTTGCATTTCGCCTACCGCAATCAGTCTTTTCTCCTCAGCGATATTTTTGGTGTCTTAGCGGCCTATGGGCTGACTATCCACGGTCTGAGTCTCTATGGACAGATCCGTCCACCAATGTTAGTTTTTATCAAATTGTTGGTGTCTCGTGGCAGTAAAGCCTTGGCTGATAAAACGGCTGATAATGTCTGTCGCGCCATTCGGGAAGCTTTGGGGGGACGGTTTGAGGTAGAAGAAATGCTCGCTGTTGAATTCAACCTTGATACTGGCTTGGAGCAGGTACAGACTGAGTTCTACGTTGATCCGGTTTTTCATCTTCCTGCTTTAGTGATTGAAGCGGATAATCAACCGGGGTTATTTTACAAGGTGATGTACGCCATTTGGCAAGAAGACCTGCTGGTAGTCAATGCCAATTTGCTAGTATGGCGCGGACGCACACGGCTGATTCTCTATCTATTGGGGCCAAATGAAAGTCTCATTCCCGAATATCTGGGACACAAAATTGCTGAAGGGGTGCGACAACGGTTGTTGGGGAAATGATTTTAGGTCATTTGTTGTTCGTCATTGGTGAGGTATTATTCGCCATTCCCCAGGCCCCATTCCCAATCTCTAACTGTATTTAGTCGCACCCACCCTTAAGGGTACGATATTAGGTATGGCAACCATCGAAATCTTGGGCGTTCCACACGCATATGAGCTGACGGCGCCCACGTCTTATCCTCATGCTTTGGTTTTTATCCACGGTTGGCTAAATAGCCGTGGATACTGGCAACCTGTGATTTCTCGCTTATCAATAGATTTACAATGTCTATCTTATGATTTGAGGGGTTTTGGTGAGTCTCAGTCTCACTCAGGAACTGATTTTAGCGAGGCACAAATTTCTGTGAGTCTGGCTCCTACTCATGGTAAAGGTGCTACTAACGTTCCTTTTGATTCTCGTTATACTCCATCTGCCTATGCTCAGGATTTAATTATCCTCCTACAACAGTTGAATATTTCTAGTGCCTGGTTAATTGGGCATTCTTTGGGGGGTACTATCGCTTTGTGGGCAGCAGCTCAAATGCCTGATTGTGTTAAGGGAGTGATTTGTATTAATGCGGGTGGTGGGATTTATCTCAAAGAAGCTTTTGAGCAGTTTCGTTCAGTGGGTCAGCGGTTGTTACAAATCCGTCCACGTTGGCTTTCTCAAGTACCTTTGATTGATTTATTGTTTACTAGAGATAGTGTGGTGCGTCCTCTGGAGAGGTATTGGGCGCGTCAGCGAGTGATTGATTTTGTGGTGGCTGATCCAGAAGCTGCGCTGGGAAGTCTTTTAGACTCGACTACGGAAGAAGAAGTTAACCATTTACCCCAGCTGGTATCTGATCTCCAGCAACCAGTGTATTTTTTGACCGGCACTCAAGATAAGGTGATGGAACCTAAATATGTTCGTCATTTAGCGAGTTTTCATCGACTGTTCCAATACTGCGGCGATAATGTGATTGAAATTCCCGACTGTGGTCATTTGGCAATGTTGGAGCAACCGGATGTAGTTGCTGGTCACATTCGGTCGATTGTTGGTTGTTAAAAGGAGCAAGAGTAATCCTCGCATCCCTCGTTTTAGTGATACAGCTTCATGACTTGGGTGAGTGAGAGTCTGGATTCTACGCCGAGGGTGAGGGGGGAGGTGTGTCCGAGGGACAGGTGATTGGCTGCGGCGCAGGCGATCATGGCGGCGTTGTCGGTACAGAATTTTAAGGGTGGGAAGAGGACGCGCAGGTTGTGTTTGCTGGCTGCTGCTTGTAAATTTTTTCGTAAACCACTGTTAGCGGCTACACCTCCACCAATGGCGATGGTGTCTAGACCGTAGTCTAGGGCACAGGCGATCGCTCTTTTGGTCAAGGAACGGGCTACTGTTTCCTGAAAGCTGGCTGCTATGTCGGCTACGGGTATATCCCCTGTTTGTTTTTCTAGCTGCTGCGCTAAACGCAGTACTGCTGTTTTTAACCCGCTGAAACTGTTGTCATAGGGATGATATCCTCCATTGGGCAGTGAAACTTTCCCTTCTGGTAAGACAAAAGCTTGGGGATTGCCTATTTGGGCTAATTTGTCAATAACTGGGCCGCCTGGATAACCCAGTTTTAACAGCCGTGCGACTTTATCAAAGGCTTCTCCGGCTGCATCATCGCGGGTTTCTCCTAGAGTTTCATATACACCACACTCTTTGACGTAAATCAAGCTGGTGTGCCCCCCGGAAACTAGTAAGCTGAGAAAAGGGGGATTTAAGCTTGGTTCACTCAAGTAAGTTGCGTAGATGTGACCTTCGAGGTGATGAACTCCCAAAAATGGCTTTTTGTGGATCACGGCTAGGGTTTTGGCTGCGGTTAAACCCACTAACAGCGCGCCTACGAGTCCAGGGGCGCAGGTGGCGGCTATCCCATCGATTTGGCTCCAGTCGAGTCCGCTTTGTTCTACAGCTTGGGCGATCGCCCAGTTGAGTGTTTCTAGGTGTTGGCGGGATGCAACCTCTGGTACTACCCCACCATACTGCTGATGGATGGGAATTTGTGAGGCGATCGTACTGCTCAATACTTGGCGATCGTTAACAATTGCTACGGCAGTTTCATCACAGCTAGTCTCGATTGCGAAAACGATTGTCATGGCAAAAAAGGGGATAGGTAATAGGGGATTGGGCATTGGGGAACCTGTCCACCGCCCCAATCACCGTTTTCAAGTTTGAGAAGCTTTAACTTTTATTTACTTAAACTTTACTCGGTTCCCAGCCAAGAGTATGATGACTTGCTAGTTATGTAAATAAAGCTTGTACAAGCCGCTTCGTTTTGTACAAAAAACTTCTCGTTTTGTAATAAAAGGAAACAACTCCATGCGACGATTGTTTGCTTTGCTGTTAGCTGTTAGTCTTTGGTTCAATTTTGCCCCACCAGCACAAGCATTAGGGGCTGACTTGAAACCCTGCAAAGACACTCCTGCTTTTCAGGAATTGGCAGCAAATGCTCGGAATACTACCGCTGACCCTGAAGGCGGTAAAAAGCGCTTTGAACGCTATTCTCAGGCGCTCTGTGGCCCCGAAGGCTACCCCCACTTGATTGTTGATGGTCGTCTTGATCGTGCTGGTGATTTTCTTATCCCCAGTATTCTGTTCCTTTACATTACTGGCTGGATCGGTTGGGTAGGTCGTGCCTATCTACAAGCGATCAAGAAGGGATCTGACGCTGAACAGAAAGAAATCCAGATTGATCTTGCTTTGGCACTACCAATCATGGCTACAGGTTTTGCTTGGCCTGCAGCTGCTATCAAGGAATTCTTGTCAGGTGAATTAACAGCCAAGGATTCAGAAATCACTGTTTCCCCAAGATAATTCAACTTCAGTCATTCACTGGTTTCGGAGACTAAATTTATGGCAGACAAAGGCGATCAATCATCTTACTTGGTTAAGTTTATTTCCACAGCGCCTGTGATCACCGCTCTTTGGTTGACAATCACTGCAGGCATTTTGATTGAATTTAACCGCTTCTTCCCAGACCTACTTTTCCATCCTTTACCATAAGTAGAGTCAGAAGTTTATTGAATTTTGGTGCTTGGTCTTGCCCCCAATATTATTGATTGAGGGTGCTTGATTTAGGCACTGAAAATGGTTTTTTGAAACTCGTAATGCTGTTGAGAGCTTACGAGTTTTCTACTTTTAAAAGCAACTAAATTAATTTTTCTAAACTTCTTTGCTAAAAAGCTTCTTTGGCGACAATTATTATTAATATAAAAATGCTACCATTCTAATTTAGAGGCGAACACAAGATATGGCGCAAGCAGTAGATGCATCCAAAAATCTCGCTAGCGATCCGAGAAATCGGGAAGTTGTTTTCCCCGCAGGACGTGATCCGCAAATAGGCAACTTAGAAACTCCAATTAATGCTTCTCCCATCAGCAAATGGTGGATTAATAACTTACCTGCATATCGCCCTGGTCTAACTCCATTCAGACGCGGGTTAGAAGTCGGTCAAGCTCATGGTTATTTGTTGTTCGGCCCCTTTGCTAAATTAGGGCCCCTCCGTGATACAGATAGCGCTAACCTAGCTGGACTTTTGGGAGCAATCGGTTTAGTTGTGGTTCTCACCGCTGCTTTATCTATATACGCTAATAGCAATCCTCCCAAAGCACTTGCTAGCGTGACTGTTCCTAATCCTCCAGATGCTTTTAACTCCACTGAAGGCTGGAATAATTTTACCAGTGCTTTCTTAATTGGTGGTATTGGTGGTGCCTTAGTAGCTTACTTCTTAACTATTAATCTGGCACTAATTCAAGGCTTGGTCGGCTAATTTAGTCATTGGTCAATAATTGACAGATGACAAAGGACACAGAGTTTTAGACTTTGTGTCCTTGATTAGTTGTGAGGAAATGGTCAGGTGTAGGGATGTGAAATTATTTAAACAAAGCCGCTTCGATCGCACTTAACGCAATTTCCAAATCGTCGTTGACAATTTGAAGATCAAATTCATTCGCAGCCTGAATTTCTGCTTGGGCGCGTTGTAAGCGCTTGGCGATCGCCTCTTCCGAATCCTGGGCGCGACCACGGATGCGCCGCTCTAATTCCTCAAAGGAAGGGGGTAAAATAAAAATGCTCTGAGCACTGGGGAAAGAGCAACGAATTTGTCTTGCGCCATCTAATTCTATTTCTAGCACTACCAATTTGCCAGATTTGACTTGGTTGAGCACAGCTTCACGGGGAGTACCGTAATAATTACCAGCAAATTCGGCCCATTCCAAAAATTCCCCTTGGGCGACTAACTGTTCAAACTTGCTGCGACTAATAAAGTAATAATTTTTACCATTGATTTCTCCTGGACGAGGAGAACGCGTCGTTACGGATACAGAGTAGTACAGTTCGGGGTGACGCTCTAAAAGCGATCGCATTAAAGTCCCTTTACCGACGCCACTGGGTCCGGTTAAAACAATCAGCCTACCATGAGGCAAATATTCTTTAGTAGAAGCACCACTCTGAATCGGTAGAACTTGCATCATCCGCTAAACCTGTGAATTCATCAATAGACGTTATTCATTAGTCTGTAGCCTGGTATTTGTTGTCAGGATAACTATTGACTAAGGAACATGTAGCACTGGTGACAGAAAAACCGTCTAATTCACATGTTACAGGCCAAGTGTCGCAAATAGGATAGGGTCAGCGACCCATACCTAGTTAATTATCCACAACTTGATGTTCGCGGGAAATAACAAAGCGGTTCGCCACCGTTTCCGGTTGAATCGCCGAAAGAATTACATGGCTGGAATCAGTGATGATTACCGCCCTGGTGCGACGCCCATAAGTTGCGTCCACTAATTGACCTCTGTCCCTAGCATCGGTGATGATGCGCTTAATTGGGGCAGACTCTGGACTAACGATCGCCACTACTCGGTTAGCAGACACGATATTTCCGAAACCGATATTGATTAACTGAATCTCCATAGAATGACTGACACTAAACGTGGTGTAAGAAACTGGTAAGTATTTATTTCCATGTTATCCCTAAAAAACAAGAGTTACAACGATTAAATTCACGTCAGCTTGAGTTTTTTCCAAGCAAATGGTTTTTTTAGCTGTTTTATCAGCTAATACTGCTGAAAATATACCCAAAGATGCATGAAAAATCATCCCCATAGCAGTTACTACAGTTTACTTTCTAGGATGCTCCCCTGGACTAGGATTAGATATACTTCTCTGGGTGGAAATCCACGCTGACCAAAAAATAGGTAGTGGGTGCAGCTATAGGAGAACCATCATCTCAATTCGTGTTAATTACGATACAGCAAAGACGTGACATTGCCACGTCTCCACCACAAGCATCTGTGAAAAATAATTAGTTATAGCGATCGCTAGCAGTCTTCTGCACTCGTTCCCATCTTTGTCGCAGTTGCTCTAAATTAGGCGCATGACCGCCATAGCGCCAGCCAACATAAGCTTGGCAGATTTCCTCAATCACCTCAGCAGTGACTGCGGCGTGGTGCTGATAGGAAACTTGAGCGTATTCTAGTGGTGTTTGGGCGGGATGTTTACCTAGACCTTTTTGCGCCATCCAGTGCAGCATTTGTTGATAAAGGCTTTCCATTGGCGGTAATCTCTTCAATCTGCGGCGATCGCTCCAATGTCGCCATTGTACCGCGCCCCACCAACTGCCAAAAGCTGCTGTTGTCGTCACCATTAAACCAGTGAAAATACCCAACCAGCCTTGGGTAAATAAAGCCAAAAACCAAGCGATCGCGCTACTTACCCGAGTGAATATTGTCCCGAATACATGATCCAGTAAACCTGTCAAGGGAGACGGTAGCCACCCCGCCACCCATTGCCAAAATTGCCGCAGAACGCTAAAAGTTTGTACATCCTCAACGGAAGGGGGAATCAGGGGATGATTAGGAATAGGGTCAAAAGCAAACCAGCCATACTCAGGGAAATAGACCTCCGTCATCGCGTAGGCGTCTGTGTTGCGAACAACATACATTCCCGTAAATGGGTTAAACTCCCCTGAGCCAAACCCCGCCACTAACCGCGCCGGAATACCAATAGAACGCAGCATCACCGTCAGCACTGTTGAGAAATGGTCTGGATAGCCACCTTGATATTTGAAGAGAAAAGTCTCTACCAAATCATCTTTTTCCCCCAAATAAGGCAAGTTTAGGGCATTTTCCGGAATTGAATAGTTTTGCTTCAGATACTGAGCTAAATAAAGCGCCTGTTCGTAAGGAGACTCTAGGGATTTATTTGACTTTGCTACTCGTTCTCGGTTGTAGTTAGCTAAAATTTCTTCAGTGCGTTGCTTGACTTTTGTCGCAATTTCTGGGGGGATTTGGAGATAATAATCTTGAATATCTTGGGGATATGTTTTCGCAGTTTGTGCTAATAAAGTGCGATCGCGGTGTGGGACTTCGGAAATCACGGTGTAGGTGAGGTCTGCTGCTAAACCCACAGGCGATCGCAACCCATTTTCCCGGTCAACCGCAATAATTGGTGTGGGAAAGTAAATTTCCCGAGGATGGGCCATAGCGGGAATCAAATTTGGCAAATCCGACACCACGGTGTAAGTTTGTACCACTTCTTGGGTTTGACCAGAGATGGGTGGTAAAGGCAGAAAAATTTGATAAGACCAAGGTGATCGCTTGAGGGTGGTAACATCATCATTACGCGAAACTTCCCAACCCTTACCTGTGTAGCGGTCAAAAGCCAAGACTCGCCAAAAACCCTCAGCCTGCGATCGCACTCGCATCACCACTTTGGGTTTCATCTCTCCCCGCAGGTTTTGGTTAATTTGGCTATTAAAACCGTAATAAAAGCTATTATCTAGGTTTCCTGGTTTACCTGCTTGTCCTTGTTCCTGGCTACTGTCGCCAGTACCTTGATGACCAGCATTACCCTGACGAACATAACCAGGATTTATAATCTGACGCCCTGTAAAACCATTTTTTACCTGAATAGTCGAACTCACAGGAAAAGTCCGCAATTGATAGCCAGGGAACCGGGGTAAAACCGCAAAAATTCCTAAACCCAGCCCTAAAACTAAAGTAAAAAGTAAAAAATAAAAAGTTAAAAGAGAAGATAATTTTTGGGTTTTTCCCTGGGGAATTTGCGTTTTTATCTGCTGTAAACCCAGGCGGGAGCGGTAATCTAAGACTAGAGTGGGGAGAGCGATCGCTAAAAATAATAGCAGCACCGGCGCAAATGCTAAAGTTTGACTCAGTGTCGCCGCTACGCCCAACAAAATCAGCCCAATCACAATTGAATAACCCAAGTCCCGACGACGAGGCGTATCAAAGCTGTGGAGTACCTGCAGTTGAATTAATAACTCCGCCAAACCTAACCGGGTGTCATTCAATTCGCCAAATAACCGCCCAAAAAAAGCACCAAGTGCCGCTAACATGCCAATAGCAATACAAAACTTAACTGTAATATTGACATCGCGGCGACGATAGTGACTCCAAATTGCACCTGTAATACTCAGCGGAATCGCCCAAAAACTAAACGTCTCTTGCGCCGCAATATCCGTCGCCACAACTCCCGTAACTACCAACGCTAGCACCAGCGCCCGGAAGGAAATCGAATTTTCCACCAACGCCAAAGGCGACTCTCGCGTACTTTTGCGCCAGCGATCGCCTATAGAAAAACGCCAAAACCGATTCATCCTGGATAAATTGAGCATTCTAAATGAAAGACAAGCGATGATATGGATACTAGAGATACAGTCTTGGGCACAAAAACCAACTACCCTGACCTACAGGAGCTAATGTAGCCTAGCCTGTGGTGCGTCGCGTTCAGCGCAACTACGGTTTCTCCCATTGTTTAAATCCGGAAATTCCCTGCAGATAGCGAGAATTTGCCCCAAAAAAGCCTCTAGACATTTAAGCGCCTGATGCAAGTTTTTTCCCACGCATGGGTTTGCTCAGACGCTTTCATGACCGCTTGTTAAAAAAAGGATAGGTTCAAACCAGGACAATCTTATATCTATGGACGTTTATCAATTGAGAGTGCTAGCGGTGGTAGTTGCGCCTACATCGTTGGGTTAATCACAAACAAAAATGGTTGTTGATCCACTTCTGGAAACTCAACCTCTAGGGTATAAGTCTGATGAGGTCGGCTGCAGTCTAGTTCTAAACTGAGATTTCCTGGACTTAGAGACTGGGCTGATGCTTCAACACCATTCCCATAAAGTTTTAAAGTTCCATGAGTGGGTAACTCGCCTTGAACAGACAACTTTCTGTGTTGACCCTCAGACCGATATTCTACTTTCAGAGTCAGCGCACCTGCACTAGTCAGCCATTCTCTATGAGCCACCGGATTGCTCGGTGAAAGTGGCACAGTCAAATTATCCAACAGTTGTTTAGCCGCCAGCAGTGACAGCGCCATCTGTTGGCGTTCTAGGAGGGCTGAGTAATCGCTCTGAATATTCGGTATCGCCAAGACGTCTACAGAAGACCGATAGGTGCTTCTGAGTACTAATCCCGCTAAATCATTAAGCGTTTGAGTCTCATTCGGGAAAAACTCCTCCACAACTTGGACTAATTTCGCCCCAAGTGGCAAAGAAGACGTCAACAATACTTGACATTTTTCTAACAACTGCTGGAAAACTCTTTCTGGCAGAGTAATCGGCAGATTCAGCTTGGACTGCTGCGCCATCCATCCCCAGGTAGGAACTAATGCCAGTGATGGCTCGTCTACGTAGTCGGGATATTCAACTAGTTGTGTTTCCCAGGGGAATAGAGGCGGGTGGTTTTGGATTTGGATTTGTAACCGACGCTTAAGGACGGCTTGGAAACGTTCTTGCACAGTAGGAATTTCTCCCAGTTGAAAGGTCTGGGGCTTCCCTCCCAACTCCGGCTCACCACTTGGTGACGTAGTGGCTGCTTTGAGAGGGTTATCTACCCCGTCAACTTCCTCGCATTCCA
Organism: Fortiea contorta PCC 7126; assembly: GCF_000332295.1. Classification (GTDB taxonomy): domain Bacteria; phylum Cyanobacteriota; class Cyanobacteriia; order Cyanobacteriales; family Nostocaceae; genus Fortiea; species Fortiea contorta. The sequence goes on from NZ_KB235930.1 coordinate 4,356,352, forward strand.
CCGAAAGATGCTTGTGGGTTTCGACAGTATCTGCCAAAACCCAACTAAGTAACTGGTGTTGTAAGGATTCTGAGTCACTATTCATGAGTAGATGCACCTGATCCGGACACTAAAGAGTTACGAATTTCCCAAGCTTGTTCCAGAATTTTAAACCATCGTTTTTGTAGTTGTGCCATTGACAACCCTAAAGTTTTGGCAATCTTTTCGTCTGGTTGTCCTTGTTGTTTTAACTCCAGTAAAGATTGCTGTTTCTCGTCGAGCTGTGCTGTGTAGGCTTGCCATTGCTGGGGAGTCAAGCCTAAATTTGTGTGCAAAGAAGCCTCTAGCCACTCATGCACCAATTCCCAGCGGTGTAATAAAGCAAACCTAATTAAATGATATTTAAATCGCTGCTGTAAGTAATCTCTCTGACGGGGGGTTAAGCCCAAAATTGACTCTATTTCTTGTGCTGATAAATCCTGGAGACGGAGCGAGAAATAATCAGCACAGTCAGATTGCTGTCGTTGTTCCAGATATTCCATTAATTCTGCAATCACCACAGAGCGCAACGTATCTTCTTCTGGCTCCGGTTCTGGTTGCGTCGCCATTGTCGAACGTAATTGCTGCACTGCTGGCTCTTCCCAAGAACCATCAGCTTCATTAGCACTACCTTCAGCGGCTTGTTCAATGTCTACGCTGGTTTCTGGTGGTTGCTGTTGGGAAAAAGTTTGTGCTCGCAGAATAATTAGCTGTTGCTGGCGTCCTGGAAGAGGAATTCGGCGCTTACCATAGCGCTCGGTAAATGCCATATACTCCGCTAACTCCAGCAGCGTTTTCGGGCGATAGGTAGGGCCTAGTTGATTTTCGCGTCGGAAAGCGTTTAATGCTTCCAAATAAAAACTTTGCAGAAAATCTTCAATGATTGTCAGCCGCCCTTGGTAGCTCAATTGCTTCTGAGGGGGATTAATGTAACGATAAATAATAGCACTCAGAGTACTATGTAATTCTACCCTGCCGCGATTGGAACCCAGTTGATAGTATCTGAGACACTGTTGCAGCCGATGACGGGCTAGGGTTATGGCTGAGTTTTCTACAGCACCGGAAGCTTGGATGCGTTTACTCTCATTGCAAATCCGGTATACTTCGGCAGCAATCCGTGTTGCCACATCGCGGCAATTTTGCTCCGAAGCTTTGGTTGACTGTTGAAACTCCTGGAATAGGAGTTGAAATATCACCTCCACGCCGATAGAATTTTCTCCCTGAATAGTTGCGGTTGCGGCTGAATTCATAGTCTCAGTTTCAAAAGACCCTTATATACTTAAACACAACCTGTACGACCGTGGGTGTTGGCTTTATGCATTTTGCGTATAAGCTAGGTGCATATCAATTCTGTGCTCTGGAACTTGGCTGAGTTTATTATTCCCTAGTCTGGTGAAATTTTTCACGCTGCAATAGATATTATGGCCATTACCCAGGAACCGTTTACAAGTCATTATGGATTTACCAGCACAAATTCAATTGCTAATTGATCATGCACCCCATGATGGTATAACACCACAACTTGTCACAGCAATTGCCCCCGTTTTGAATGCGATCGCGCAAAAGTTGCGCCATTACCAGTATTATATTCTCCAAAATACAGATTCTGACTGGGTTTTAACTACATTGAGCAACCGTACAAATCCGGGATTAGAAAAGCAGGTAATTTATGCTTTTCCTAGTCTACAGGATGTTACTTTAACTTTATCTGCTGGGCTTGACCCTCAGATAACGGCTACAGCTATTCCTGTCACGCACATTCTGTTTCAATTGGTGGCACTAGAGCCAGTAGATAGTATAGTTTTTTTTGAAACTCCAGGACAAACCACCAATGCGGTGGAAATTCGGCGAGTTGACATGGAAAAGCAGATTCAACAACAACTGCAGCGTAGCCGTTCACCAGGGCAGATACCACCTAACATGGCGTGAGGCTTTGGAAATAGAGAATAGGAGCGAAAAATTCCAGACCTAACCTCTCGTCTCTAGCCCCTAGCCTCTAGCGCCTAGTCTCACGCCTTTAGATCCTAATAAAGCCGACTCAGCACATAATCAGCTATGTTAATCAGTGCTTGATGGGAGTCTGAAGGTGGGATAGTAGCCAGATGTTCAACTGCTACCTTAGCATGGTGTGCCGCTAATTCGCGCGATCGCTGTATTCCCTGACTATCTTGAATCAGCGCTAATGCTTGCTCTAAATCTCCTTCTTGGGCAAACTGTCGCTCAATCAATTTTTCCAGGTATGGTTTTTCTTCTAAGGCAAAAAGAACTGGTGCAGTTAAGTTCCCACTTTTGAGGTCTGAGCCTGCAGGTTTACCCAAAGTGTCTGTGGAACTGGTGAAATCTAAAATATCATCAACAATTTGAAAAGCTAAACCAAAATGACGTCCATAGCCATATAGGTGTTCTGCCATTGCCGACGGGACTTCACTCAGCAGGCCAGCTGCTTTAGAACTGTTAGCAAATAAAGTAGCAGCTTTATAATAAGTTTTGTTCAAGTAAGTTTCAATTGAAGTGTTGGTGTCAAAGTGATTTAGTCCCTGTTGAATTTCTCCAGTAGCTAAATCCATAATCACCTGTGATAACAGCTTGACCACTTCTAAGTTATCCAAGTTTGCCAAATACCAGGAAGCTTGAGCAAAAAGAAAATCTCCCGCTTGGATAGCAATGCGATTACCGAACAAGCTGTGAACTGTGGGAACGCCCCGCCGCACCTCCGACTCATCGACTACATCGTCATGCACTAAACTAGCTGTGTGTATCATTTCCGTAATCTCAGCTAGACGGCGGTGACGAGGTGTGATGTCTTTTTCTAGCATTGTGGCCCGCGATACTAGTAGGACAATTGCTGGTCTGATACGTTTTCCCCCGGCGCCAAATAAATGTTCTGCTGCTGCGTAGAGGATGGGGTGATCATTGCCAATTAACTGTATCAGGTTATCTGCTAGTATTTGCAGGTCTGCTTCCACAGGGTTAAACATAGAGGTAGCTGACGTCATGGATAGGCGGACTCTGGCTGAGGTTACGAAAGTTTACATATCTTATACTCATTTTAAGATAATCCTGAGCCAGCGCAAAGTTTTGATTAAGGAATCCTAGATTTCCCTGAGCATCAACTTTTGAGAGCAACTAAGATCTCGAAAAGAGAGATTTTTAGATTCGGTTGTGGGATTTTCCCGTGAGCAATACGATTTCAGGTTGGTCAACATACAGCTACATCCTGTAAACACTAGTGCTGCATCTTTACAAAAAAAATATGTTTCAAGTATGAAGAGAATCCGTACAACTGTTTCAACAAGATTAACTGGATTTCCGACTTCATACTAGCCTGCGGCAAGCCGCCTTACAGGCGTCTACATACCTGAGACCTCAACCTTGAGTTGACTCATCATTTCTTGTTTGTACTGAGTAGCAAATACCAGATACTAGCCGTTAAGCGGGCTTTCTGCGGTTATCTGGTTTAAGCAGTTATGTTGTTAATAGTGGAGGGTTTTTTCGACAGTAAATAAACTGGCTTCTTAAAGCTGTTGTGATATAATTAATACAGTATTTTTACTAGAGAGAGATTTTTCTGGAAATCTGGAGTTTTTAGTTTCAGCAATTGCCACATAAACAAGTCAAGTTGTGTTAATTTCCTAGCAAATCCAATATTTAGTAATAATTAATACTTGGTTACGTAAAATCTCTAACAGTAAGGATCTATCATGTTGGGATATATGTTGGTAGTAAGAGCAAAAAGTATTATTGGTTACAATTTCCGAAAACATCCATTATCCATTACTCAATTAACCAACGCGCATTATCTGTTTTCCAGTTCAGACAAGTTTTTCTAGCTTTGTTAAAGTCAAGAAAAAATTTTTAAATTTAGCCACAAAGTTGGCTTAAAATTCGGGGTCGTTGTGTTACGCTAAAATCTAGGGATTTAAAATTTTTTAGATATTTGCTCCCGACAGGGAAATAACCTCTAAGTAATTATACTTATTAGGTGCAGTGAGTCTAGAACAAATCGTCGCAGTCAAACTCAAGAAATAAATTCTTTAGGTTGTTGGGCGGCGGACAATATTAGGCTGGAGTTGGGCGCTATCCTTAGGGAAAGTCGTTACACGTCTTGAGCGCACACTGTTTAGTCAGTAATTCTCCACCAATATTGGTACAAGTAAGATGGCGCAGACTAGGTAGAATGCTGAGGAGCGCAGCTATGTTTAGCCTTTTGGCTATCCAGCTGCTCTGGGATGTGTAGTCTGCGAAAAGTTAAATCAAATAATTAGTTGCCTGCCGTAGGGAGTTGTTCCACTACGGACAAGCTAACCTTAGTTTGTTACGACCATCAAGAGATAACTTGGTTGGTCAAAATTCAGATAGCGTTATGAAATTTCATATTAATTTTACAAAGGTGCGGGTGGAAAAATGATGTGCGGAAACATGCCTATGATGATTTTTATTTTAGCTGCTGGGTATTTATTCACCGTTTATCTATTGTTAGCACTAGCAAAGCGTACAGGTAAAAACTCTGCGCCCACCAATCATGCTCCTAAAACAGTGAATAGAAAACACCCCCTTAGCTCAAGGGTGACTGAAGTAGCTAATAGTCAATAGTCAACTTTTAACTAGTTATCCAACACAATCTTGCTGCAAATGTGACACTGTAGCATCCGTAAAACAGACCTCTTCAACTACAGGGGTGTGGCCTAACCACTGTATGCTAGATTGGGCAAACTGTCGAGGGCAGCCACTGACGACGAAGCGAGTGGGTAGTGGTGGGTGTGTATTTTTCAAGCCTAGCAGGTCTAATTCTTGGGCACAGGCGGCGACAACATGAACAGCCGGGTCAACTAATTTTACCTGAGATGGTAGGAGCGATCGCAACACCGGCGCTAGGTGAGGATAATGGGTACAGCCATAGACTAGGGTATCTATTTCTTGCTGTAACAGAGGCTCTAAATAAGAGCGTGCCACTTCCGTAGTATAGGGGTCGTGAATGCGATTTTGCTCAATTAGGGGCACGAACTCTGGACAACCGACTTGCCAAACTTGGACATCAGGGTTAATTTCCAAAATTGCGTGTCGGTAGGCGTTGCTTTTGGCAGTAGCTGGGGTAGCAATCACACCTATACGACTTCCCTGCTGGACTGCGGCTTTTGCACCTGGGAGGATAACTCCTAAAATAGGTAGGTTAAATTCTTCTTGGACTATTTCTAGTGCTAGAGCCGAACTTGTGTTGCAAGCCATAATCACCATTTTGACCTGCTGCTGTTGCATCCAGGTCAAAATCTCGCGCACAAACTGTAAAATTTCCGCTTGTGTCCGAATACCGTAGGGGAGTCGTGCTGTGTCACCAAAATAAATAACTGACTCATTAGGGAGATGACGATAAAGCTGTCGCAGTACTGTCAGACCGCCGACACCACTATCAAATATGCCGATTGGGGCGCGTTGAGGTTCTTGCTCAGAAAATTGGTAGAAATTGCCTTCAAAAACGGGAGATGAATACACAGGCAGATATTGGTTAAGGTTTTTTGATTTAAAGATACAGGATTTAGTTAAGAAATTGTCGTTGATGCAAGAAGTATGAAGTGTATCGGATCAGCGATGAAAAATCAACTTTTTAGTACATTTATACTTTGTTGGACTTGTGAGAGACTTGCTTGTGTCGTTGACGACTAAATCCTGTAAGTAAATTTAATCAAGTAATTAGATTACATTTTTACCTTTTCTGTAGATATTTGAGAATACCACGAGCGATCGCATCTGCCATACGATTTTGATAATCTGGATTTCCTAATCTGGGATTATCTTCTCGACCAGTCATATAACCTGTTTCCACTAAAATTGAGGGCATAGCACTTTTTCTGAGGACGTAGAATCGAGCTTTGCGTGTTCCTCGGTCTTTGATAGTACTAATCTCGCTCAGGATTGTTTGGCGAACTTCGTCAGCCAAACCCCTACCATTGTCATAATAATATACTTCTAACCCATTGACATCTGGCTTTCCATCTACGGAGTTAGCATGAACACTAACGAATAAAGTCGCATTCACTCGTTGTGCGATGTCTACTCGTCCTTGCAGTTCTACGAAAAAGTCAGCATCTCGTGTCAACACCGCCTGTACACCATTTTGCTGCAAAACTGACGCAATTCTTCTACCTATAGGCAGAACTACATCCTTTTCGAGTAGACCGCCAATACCAGGAGCGCCAGAATCCTTACCGCCATGTCCGGGGTCAATAACTACTAATAATTTTCCTCTGGGAACTGAGGGGCGGGGTTGTGGTTGAGGGATATTTGTAGGATTATCAACACCAATATCTGGTAACTGTCCGGTGCTTGGAGGAGGGAGAGGCGGTAAAACCAAAGGAGGAATCCCCGGACGGGTGATGACTGGTGAGCCAGAACGCTGCAATTGTAAAGCCAACAACTGACCACCCAACTGATTGAGGTCGCCAATTTGCACACCAGATGCAGGCTGTACCAACACCACCACCGTATTCGACTCTGGCTGTGGCTGCAATCTCACCCGCAAAATCGGACTATTGGCTGTTAGACTAGGGCCCCGCACTTGGGGAGATAATTGAGCATTAGCAATGGTGATGCGGAATAAACCAGAACTCCTATCCCAACCACTGGTTGCAGATAAGGCTTGGTCGCCGCGAATTAATAATTGTGTGCCGTTAGCAGCTAGTTCTATCGACTCGATGGTCGTACGGGAATTGGTCGTGGCTGGAGTGGGAGTGGGATTGGCGTTGTCATCTGATGGTAAGCGCACTACACGGGTGGGTAACACTACCAAACCGTCATTACCACTCGGTGTTACCCGCCAATCGGGACTGCTGCTATCGACTCGCAAGGTCAACCGTACTGCTGGTGGTCTGGTTTGTAGCGAGGTTAATTGCAGACGAGTGACGCCGTGTTTGTTGACTATTTGGTCATTTTGCCGTGCTAATTGGGGTGATAAACTTGCATCGGCGATGTCAATAAAGATTGTATTGCGATCTCGGCTACGAATTACTTGTGTTTTCGTATTTCCCCCATTGGTACGGATAAATAAGCCGTCTCCGGTTATTTGTAAGTTCTCAATCTGAGTTTTCCCGGCTACGGTGTTGGCACTAACAACACTATTTGTATTGTTAGCCACAGAGGTAGAGTCAGTTGTCACCACATTGTAAATATTTCTGGGGGGTGTAACTGGCGGTAAAGGAGATGTCCTCCCAGGTGTTTCGCTTGCCCTTGGAGGTTGTGGCTGTAATACAATCTCAGTGGAAGAGGCAACTTTCTCAGCTTGTGGTGTAGGTAACTGTACCGTCCAACGGCTAGCAGTAACACCCGTAAATTTTACCTGCTGCGGGTCTAAAGTGTAACCAGGAGTCAGTTCAACCACTATCCGGGTTGTTTGCTGGTCAAATTGACCTACTCGAATCGAGCGAATCGCACCCCCCACCGGTTGTGTGACTTGGGGACGCCCAAAGGTCGTATCTGGTAAGTCAATCACCAAGCGAGTTGGGTTGAAAATCAGTTGCGCTTTTGGTTGTACACCACCTGCGGTATTAATTTCCAACCGATTTTGATTGGCGTCAAAACGCCAAGATTCTAGCCTCGCTGCTAAAGCCGGCGACGATAGCATGAAGATAGTTCCGAAAGTACCGGGTAGTAACCAGTGTAGTTTCACAGTCAATTCTCCTGATTCGCATTCATGGAAGCCGTCAAGTGGCAAAATATCGGTAAATCCTCACACCGTCACCGCCCAAACTTTAACTTTGTGGCAATAAAAGAATATCGCTTTGAGGTCAAGACACAGTTATTGACGAAAAATTTTAGTATATAGCAGGAGGCACAAGGTAACTATTACTATTGCAAGCATTTACGCTTGTCATTATGTCTTAACCTATGGAACTGCGGCTATATGTTTATAGTTTTGCCATATCGCCAAAAAAGAGGAAAGGGGGTAGGGAGCTTGCAGGGGATTATTCCCGGTTAAATTCGTAATTTGTAATTGAGAAATCCAGATTTTATCTAGGTTTCAGGCTGGAAAACTGTTGTTAGATTGGGAAGAATTGGTATAAGGTAAACAAATTCTCTTTTGCAGAGGTCTAATACACTCAATACCTATTTATTGCAGTTGCCGATTCGCTAATTAACCTAGTAATAGCTACTTTTTAATGTTTAGAAAAATCTTTATGGATAGCGTGTCGAGTCATCAGTCATCTGGAAACTTGTTTAAGAATTGGGTCTTCTGAATGAAATTACAGAACTTTTCATGTTTAGTTGTGACATTTTTTCGTGCATAACTGATTAAAAAATAAGGACTATGGCGATTTTTCTGTGAACACAGTACCTAGCAGGGGAGCGGCATTTGTCGGAACATTAAATCCTCAACATGAGATGTTGTAAATGCCGCGCCCTGATTGGCAAAATACGTGATGAACTAGGTCTAGACTAACGAGGAACACTACAAAGTGCTAGGTAAAAGTCCCAGATTCTAGATTTTAGATTCTCAATATTGGTGTCTGCTATTCATGATTACTACTTAGTTGTATCAAAATCGGCATTGTTTTAGATGTATTTACTCAAAAAATGAGCATAAATCGCTTATCTCCGTTTTAAGTACTGGAGAATACCACGAGCGATCGCTTCTGCCATCTGATTTTGGTAAGCTGGGCTTTGTAGTTTGGCGACATCCTCCCGACCAGTCAAATAACCTGTTTCCACGAGAATAGAAGGCATAGAACTTTTTCTGAGGACAAAAAATCTTGCTCGCCGCACGCCGCGATTTCTCACACTCACCCTTTGCAAAATGCTGTTGTGGACAGCACGTGCTAATTCTAGACCACTGTCGTAGTAATACGTTTCTAAACCGCTCACGTCCGGACGACCAGCACCGGCTGAATTAGCGTGAATGCTGACAAACACAGCCGCATTAGCTTTTTCTGCCATTTCTACACGCCCTGGTAAGGTGACAAAATAATCAGCATTCCGGGTCATAATCACTTGTACACCATTTTGCTGTAATATCTCTGTCAACCTTCTGCTAATCGGGAGAATGATATCCTTCTCACGCACACTGCCAAGACCGATAGCGCCAGGGTCTTTACCACCATGTCCAGGGTCAACAACAACTACTACCCTTCCCAGAGGCGCTGAGGGGCGGGTTGCTGGTTGCGGTAAGGGATTGGGATTAGTAGGGTCTGGTAACTGTCCGCGATTTGGAGGAGGGAGAGGCGGTAAAACCAAAGGAGGAATCCCCGGACGGGTGATGACTGGTGAGCCAGAACGCTGCAATTGTAAAGCCAACAACTGACCACCCAACTGATTGAGGTCGCCAATTTGCACACCAGATGCAGGCTGTACCAACACCACCACCGTATTCGACTCTGGCTGTGGCTGCAATCTCACCCGCAAAATCGGACTGTTGGCTGTTAGACTCGGGCCCCGCACTTGCGGAGATAATTGAGCATTGGCAATGGTGATGCGGAATAGACCCGAACTCCTATCCCAGCCACTGGTTGCAGATAAGGCTTGGTCGCCGCGAATTAATAATTGTGTGCCGTTAGCAGCTAGTTCTATCGACTCGATGGTCGTACGGGAATTGGTCGTGGCTGGAGTGGGAGTGGGATTGGCGTTGTCATCTGATGGTAAGCGCACTACACGCGTCGGTAACACTACCAAACCGTCATTACCACTCGGTGTTACCCGCAAATCGGGACTGCTGCTATCGACTCGCAAGGTCAACCGTACTGCTGGTGGTCTGGTTTGTAGCGAGGTTAATTGCAGACGAGTGACGCCGTGTTTGTTGACTATTTGCTCGCTTTGCTGTCCTAATCGCGGTGATAAAGTTGCATCGGCGATGTCAATAAAGATTGTATTGCGATCTCGGCTACGAATTACTTGTGTTTTCGCATTTCCCCCATTGGTGCGGATAAATAAGCCGTCTCCGGTTATTTGTAAGTTCTCAATCCGAGTCTTGCCCGGTATATTATTAGCAACCTGGGTTAATTCTGGCTTGGGATTAGGGCTGACGGTAACTGCATTGTAAACATTGTTTGTCGAGTCGCTGCTAGGAGGTAAAACTGCTCTTTCTGGTGCTGGCTTAGGCAATTTTACTGTCCAACGACTGGCTGTTGCACCCACAAATTGCACTTGTTTGGGGTCTAGAGTGTAACCAGGAGTCAGTTCAACCACTATCCGGGTTGTTTGCTGGTCAAATTGACCTACTCGAATCGAGCGAATCGCACCCCCCACTGGTTGTGTGACTTGGGGACGCCCAAAGGTCGTATCTGGTAAGTCAATCACCAAGCGAGTTGGGTTGAAAATCAGTTGCGCTTTTGGTTGTACACCACCTGCGGTATTAATTTCCAACCGATTTTGATTGGCGTCAAAACGCCAAGATTCTAGCCTCGCTGCTAAAGCCGGCGACGATAGCATGAAGATAGTTCCGAAAGTACCGGGTAGTAACCAGTGTAGTTTCACAGTCAATTCTCCTGATTCGCATTCATGGGAGCCGTTAAGCTGGCAAAATATCGGCAAATCGTCACACCGTCACCACCTAAACTTTAGTTATAATGCCTTCTGACACCTCAGACTTTAACAACCAAGATAACCAGAATTTACTTCACTTCGTCAATCCCAGTTAGTTACACTTGATTGTTTATTTGATAAACAGTTGATGCATTGCGACCTGAAATTTTTACTACTTGCAAGTGATGTGCTGGGGAGGAAGGATACTATACCCTGGGTGCGGACAAAATACAGTGAAATACATTCTCAATCTGGGTAATAATCAGCAAAAAACTAAAATTATCAATCTCAGGGGACGGAGATTTGCGAATAGAAGTTTCCTGCTGCAATCGCCCGCTCTCCCTTTGTGCAACATTAGCAGATGAGACACCTAGAAAAACTGCTGGACAGCATCTAAGCATGTCTTTTTAAAAAATTTTGCCGCTGTTGTTGCAAGGAAATTGACAATAACTTTGCCGCAATCTATGTTGGTAATTATCAACTTTTTTCCAAAAAAGGTAGCGCTCATTACATTGCATCAACAATAGAAATAAGTTCTCAATTTAGGAGAATAACCGTGGTGCGAGAAGAACGCTTTGATTTGAGCAAAAAAGATTTTCCCCATCAGTTAGACTTGGCAACCGTTTGTATTTATAGTCTAAGTATTTTGTCCACAGGTCTATTTTTATTTCTACCCTTAATTAACTTGTTGCATCCGAGTCCTTGGCAGAGATGGATAGGGACAATTCATGGTTTTGGTTCCTTCTTGGCAACAATAGTTGCAGTGTACGCTGGGCATTTAGCATTTCCTTTACTGCGAGGGATCAACAAAATTCTCCCACAAATGCGTACATTAACATTTTGGTCAACAATCATAGCATTTTTAGCGATCGCAACTGGTAACTTAGCTTATACGCGATATCGTGCTGACATCAAGTTTGGTGGTGCTCATGAGTGGTTGAAAGAAAATACACCCCTCGTTACAACCGTGCTCATGGAGTACCACAAATTTAGCGTCTTATTTACCTTACCATTAGGTGTAGTCTGCACGTGGCTATTGTGGCAGTATGGCGATGAAATTTTAGCAAAGCAAAATCGCCCAGTCTTGACCCTAACTTGTCTTGGTTTAATGCTCATGATGTTTTTTGCTATGGGTGGTCTAGTTACTGGATTAGGTATCGGCAAATTCCACGGTTTATAAGTGGAATGAGAACTTATCGACTAGAAGTAGATACACTAACAACTCGAAATATTTTGAGTTGTTAGTTTCCCCATGACTAATAAATTTCATTTTCGGAATAACTTACAGATGGTAAAACAATTACAGCGCCAGAATCAGGAAAAAAATCCGCCTATATATACTGTGGTTTGGGAGTGGTGGAAACACTTTCCTTCTGGCTTAGCTCATGGTTCTAAAAGACCACCTACAGTTTCTGGTGTCGCCGCTGCTGCCATGATTAGTGTTGCTATTGGTTGTTTCACTATGATGGTGGCGCATCATTTATCCGAGACATCTATAGCCGCAGATAAAATTATTTGGTCAATTGGTAGTTGGATTCCTGGAAGCCGCAACCATAGCCCTCTGTGGGGAAATATTGGTAGTTATTCTGGTGAACAAACAGTCTTGCTTATTAGTTGGCTAGTTAGTTGGTTGATTCTGCATTCTTTATGGAAAAAAAGATCTATTAAAACCAAAACAATCTTTTTTTGGTTTTCTACTTTATTAATGGCTGCTACTATCATGAGTTGGCATCCTTTCTTTCCCTATTTTTCTCTAATTTAAATGCAGAGTATTTAAGTAATGCCGCCAGAATTAAGAAAGAGCCTAGCAAGGGAATTGCACAAATATGCCTTGGGTTTGATGGTAATTTTCTTACTATTTGCCATCACCTTTGCTCTCGCTTTTGTGCGCTTCGATCAACACGAAAAATTTGCTGAGTACCAGTTATATCTGAAGTGGTTGACAATTGAGCGCAAACTACAAAAACCTTTTGGTAAATAACCAAAGTTGCATGTATCTAGCACACTTTCAGTAATGTCTGAAAATTTCCTGGTGATATTCTGGGAAATTTTCACCGTTTTTTCGGGGCTTGGGGGAATGGAGAGATAAGGGCGTAATCTCAATTTACAAAAAATCAAGGTTTAAAGCCTCGCCCCTGGTGGGCGAAAAAATCTTTGTCTTGAAAAGTTCAGAGCGCCGGAAGCCGGCGCTCCGACTTTTCGCTGTATCCCAAGGTAGGCTTCGCCGTGAGCGTCAGTTGAATCATGACAACCGAATCAAGCATAACTACATCTCAAAAACTGCACAAATATGTTTTATTGATCTTAGTAGTTCCCATACTATTTGCGCTCACATTTCCTATCACTTGTGTGCGAGTTAGTAAAGATAAAAAGTTTGCCAATTTTCAATTTCATCTGAAATCTTTGACCATTGAAGGTGCGCCACAAAAACCTTCTGGTCAATAGTTGAGTTTTCATCCCGAAAGGTCGTCACAGTTATTTTTTAACCCACGACTATCTCTAGGAAACGGGTGCATCTGTTTCTACGTATTCGTGTGTATCTGCCTTTTTTTGCAAGTCGAAGGAACTTATAAACGCCATGGTTTTTTGACATTACGGCTATAGGCGATCGCCCCGTGAATGTTTTTGCTGGCGAAGGTAACAACCTGATTAACACTGGATCAGGTAGTGACGTCATCTATGCCGGCTCAGGTCGAAACTATATCTATGCTGGCGATGGTAACAACAGCATTTTTACAGGTACTGGTGTTAATAACATCCTTACAGGTAAAGGCAATGACCTAATCTATGTTGGAGGTAGTAACAACACCATCTATAGCGGTGCAGGAAACGACACTTTATATGCTACGGGTGGAAACAACCTGATTAATGCAGGTATAGGTGATGATACGGTTTTCATTGGTGGTGGTAAAAACAGAATCATTCTAGAAGCTGGAGAAGGTGCTGCTACTATCTTTGGGTTTGATGTCAAAAGCGATAAGCTGCGTTTAGGAGAAAGCTTACATTGTTGGGTATATAGATAGCGATCGCACTCTCAATGAAACCTTCGTCAATACGGCTGTAATTTGGGAAAAAGATGCGGAAGGAATTTATCAGCTCAAGGATTTGGGCACTTTTGGTTATGAACAAGCCACATTCAGAGATATCAACGAAGTCGGTCAAATAATTGGATCAACTAGCAGTGGTTCCGGAACTACTGCAACAAGTACGCCATTTGTGTTGAGAAACGACGAGTTTACTGCTCTTGGTAGCCTTGGTGGTAAGACGGGTTCAGTCAATGGAATTAACGATTTTGGGCAAGTTGTCGGAGCGTCTCAAATCGCTTCCGGCACAAATCATGCTTATGTTTGGAATAACGGTGTCATCAGTGATTTGAATAACTTAATCACTACACCGTTGACCTACAACGGCGCAACTGTAACCTTAAACAGTGCTGTCAGCATTAATAACTTTGGCGTGATTGTAGCGACGGGAACCTATACCTATAAAGACGCTGCAGGTCAAAATCAAACCGGAACACGTTCTTATGTGTTGAAAGCAACTGTGTAGAGTCAAATGAAGGCTCAAGTATGAAATCTGAAGTCTGAAGGCAGAATACTCAAATACCCGACTTGTTAAAAGGTCGGGTATCTATCACCTGAGCAATTTAATTAAGTTGACTTACTCGTAGATGCGGGTCAATCTGCAGTCCGAGCCGGAGAACCTACCCAAGAGGAGCCAGCCGGTAGAGATTCGCCTTTCATCAACATAGACAGATTGCCCAAGGAGGAATCGGGTTCCATGACAGTATCATAAAGAACAATAGCTGCACTGCCTACTGAACAGCGATTGCCAATCTTTACAGTTGATATCTTCATTACCCGGTCTTCAAACAGGTGGGTTTGCAAGCCACAATTACTATTCAACGCGACATCATCGCCAACATCGATTGTGTCAAATTCTGTCATATCCGTAGTATCTGTGTAAACCCGTTTACCAATCTTGCAGCCCATCAAGCGGAGATACGAATTAATAAAGGGTGTACCCCGCAAGATATCCACCAGGAATGAGACTGCAAGGGTCTCATGTAGACAAGTGATTAATTCTGATTGAAATACAAAGCGAGACCATAAGGGGTGCTCTGTGGGTTGATATCGCCCAACGATTAGCCATTTGCAGACGACAGTAATCAGCACGGCTACTAGTCCAAAACCAAGATACAAAAACGGCAAAAATAGCAGCAATGCCCATTCATCATAATAGACATCCAGTGATAGCATTTCGTCGATCAGCAGCGAACTCAAAATGAGGGTACACGTCAGTGGTAACAGGACGCGAACAGCCTCAAAACCCATACGTTGTAGCACTAAGCCCAAAGATGGCTTGTAAGTCGATTCCACCGAAAACCCCTGGACGATTTGTCGCTGTGGAAGGAGAATTCCGGGAGAACCGAACCAAGCGGTGTCTCTTTGAGCAGCTTGGGTGGTATCAAATGGAGGAGTTGACATGCAACCGATCAAGGTTTCATCACCGATGGTGACACCCGCAGGTAGTAAAGCACTGTTACCAATAAAAGACCGCTCGCCAACACGGGTTGGAAGCAAATACATCCGTCCCCGCTCAACTCTCGGCACACCCATCACCACGCCGTCAGCAATAAAGCTTTCGCTGCCAATTGTCACCAAATCGGGGATCAGGGAAGATGGGGTAGCGATTTCTGCCCGCCATCCTAGCTTGGCTCCCAACAGGCGATACCAAGGTAGCAGATATAACGTCGCATAAAGGGGGCGAATAATATTGAGACTTAATTCCATGAGCTTATCTACGTACCACAAACGCAAATAGCGATGACTGTCTAACCGACAAGAACCGGGTTTGACACGCCCAACAATTAACCACTTAAGTATGACAATTTGTAATGTCATGAAAATTACAAAAGACAAGGCAATCAGTGGTGAAAACAGCAGCCAATGTGCTTCATCACTATTGGAGTACATTTGCTCTACTCCAGGAATGATTGGCACTAGTTCCAGGACTGGCAAAGTCATCAGTAGAATGGCTTGCAAAGTACCAAAATAAATTCGTCGCAGCCGTGGGCTGTGGGGAATATTTTGTTGCTCGCTAGTTCCTACTTTGGCAGCAGGAGAACCAGCCCAAACTTCCCCAGCGATAATTCGTTGCTGCGGTGGCAGCATAGATAAGTCTTCCAGGCTGGTATCGGCTTCCATGACAGTGTTTTCACTCAGGACAGCACTAGCGCCGACAAAACAGCGATCGCCAATATCAATACAACCGATTTTCAGCCAACCCTGCTCTACTGTGGCGTTGGCTAACTTGGCTGCATAGCCGATGCTGCTGTCTGCACCGATGCTAACTAGATCCGGAATATTGATATCGACAGCGCTCAAATAAACATTGGTGCCAATCTTAGCTCCCAGTAGGCGGTAGTAGAAATTGAGTAGAGGTGTACCGCTCAAGAAGTGTATTGGTGTAATGTAGAGCAAATTTTTGACAAACCACCAACGCAGGTAAAAATTACCCCACAGCCGATATTGTCCCGGCTTGACTCGCCCCAGCACCAGCCACTTGGCCACAACCGAGAAACCCAGCATTATGGGAATAATCGCTGCCAAAGTAGCGATCGCTAAAATAAAAGACTCAAAATTGCTAGCCTGACGCTCCTGCATCCAAGTGTAGGTGAGGTAAGGTAGCAACCACTGTAAAGCAAAGCAGAAAAGAAGCACTATCAATGCCAACGCCTGAATTGTGGCGCTTGTCAAGTACCGCCTGCGACTAACACGATAGGAAGGAAGTGTTGCAGTTGACGCCTTGGGTGAAGCTGTCTGTTGCGTTAGTCGCGCTGCTAATCGAGCAATGGTGGGACACTGGTAGACATCCAGCATGGAGATGTGAGCAAATTCAGGTTGCTCTCGCATCTGAGATACTAAGCTAGCAGCCAATAAAGAATGCCCGCCTAAATCTAGAAAGAAATTACTATCGAGAGAAATCTGGACTTGAGGAAACAGTTTCTGCCATATATTGGCTATCTTCTGTTCTGTAACATTATCTGAAAGCACAACAGGTTCGACAACACCAGCGGCTTGCATCTGGCTTGGTTGTGGTAGTTGCTTGCGATTTACCTTACCACTAGGCAATGTCGGCAACTCGTCTAAGACTTCTAAGCAGGCGGGAACCATGTAGTGTGGTAGGCGGGAGCGCAAAATAGTCTGAGTTGCTGCGCGATCAAATAAGTCAGGATGCTGAAGGACAACATAGCCCACGAGCTGCTGAATTCCCGGCACAGGTTCAAACAACGATACTACAGCACTCTGAATTCCTGAGCATTCCATGAGTACTGACTCAATCTCTGACAGTTCTACCCGAAATCCGCGTAGTTTCACCTGCTCATCTACCCTACCCATAAACTGAATGTCACCATCCACCGTCCAACAACCAAGATCACCTGTGGCGTAAAGACGTGCGGTGGCTTCGCTACCATCTGTAAATGGATTAGGCACAAACTTTGTTTGCGTGAGTTCGCGTCGGTTCACATAGCCCCGTGCCAAACTAATACCACCGATGTAAATCTCACCTGTGGTACCTATGGGAACTTGCTGTCTGTCCTCATCGAGAATGTATACTTCGTAGTTGGGCAGAGGTTTGCCGATAGTGATTGGCTTGTCAGGACGGCATTCTGCCCAAGTGCTGACTACTGAAGCTTCAGTCGGCCCATAGGTATTGAGAATTCGGCGATCGGGTTTACTCCAGCGAGAGACTAATTCCACAGGACACTGCTCCCCACCCAAAATCAGCAAGCGGATTGTGGGAATATCTTCGTCCATCATCGACAGTAGTGTGGGTACGCATGAGAGCACTGTGACTCTATAATCAGTTAACAGCTTCGGTAAAGCCGGGCCAGAGCGCACCATTTGTGCAGTCCCGATTACCAAAGTTGCACCAGCTGCAAAAGTAATCCACACCTCTTCCACTGAAGCATCAAAAGCAATGGAAAATCCTTGATAAACTCGATCTGCAGCGGTGACACCATAGATTGTGCTGGCTGATTTGACAAAGTTGCAGGCACTACGATGTTCAATCTCCACACCTTTTGGTTTACCTGTAGAGCCAGATGTGTAGATGATGTAGCACAAATCCCTGTCACTGACACCAGTTTGGTCTGATTGTAGGCGATCGCCAGATTGCTTGACAATTTCCCACCAATTTTGGTCTATGCACAAAATGTTGCAGCTTAAAGATGAATATTTGTCCGAGAAAAGTGTTGTCGTTACAAGTGCTTGAGCGCCTGCGTCCTCCAAAATATAATGGATGCGTTCAGATGGATATTCAGGATCTAAAGGTATATACGTAGCTCCTGCTTTCAAGATTGCCAGCACACACAGAGGAACGTTTAAAGAGCGTTCCAATAGCATTCCCACCCGTGAGCCTTGGACAACCCCCTGAGAACGTAAAAACAAAGCCAATTGGTTTGATTGGTGTTCCAGTTCTCTATAGGTGAGACTTTGTTCTGCACAGATCAGCGCTATGTTCTCTGGAAACATCTCGGCCTGTGCTTCAAAGAAGTGATGAAGACACTCGCGCTTGGTCAAGTAATGGTTATGCGATGCACTAGCAATACCAAGACATTTATTCATAATTTAGAAGACTTGAGCGTTCAGCAGAGAAAAAATAAAACTTAGCATAGGCTAACAGTTTTTAGTTAGCTTGATTGTTATTTTTTTATTAATCATCTGTCACGCATTTAATTTGCATAATTAAACCAGGCAATATCCCAAGCCCGCAACAGTGAAGCAACCAAAATACATCACAAAATTATACTAATTTGAACAAAGAATGCGACAAATAGATTGTAGGGGCAAACGGTTGTTTGCCCTCACCCACCATGCATCTGTCGCAAAGATTATTGAAATTGGTATTAGAAAAAACAATGCAACGATAGATCTTTATAGAGAAGTTACCATGGAATATTTCTACAGGATTTAACTGTATCGTGATGAATGCGAAATCATATTACATTTTGCTAGCCTACGAAATCCCCGACTTCGCCGAGAAGTCGGGGGTTTGATTCCCTTCACATCTAAAAATTAACTCTCTTGAATATCTGCCGTTGATTCTCCACTGCTCGTAGTTGCAGTTTCAGGATCTGGAAAGACGAACCGCAACAGGGGAGGAGCTAGAAAAGTTGTTAAGATTACCATCATGATGATTGCTGCTCCTAGGGGTTTGGAGAGCGCACCGCTAGCAGCACCAACGCCAGCGAACACTAACCCAACTTCACCTCTGGGAATCATTCCCACACCAATTGCTAAACGGTTAATTCCTGGTTGACCAAAGACTGATAAGCCTGTTACCACCTTACCAATAATAGCTACTGTAATCAGGAAAATAGCCATGACTAAACCTTCTTGATTGCTGGGAATTGCTGGATTCAATACTCCTAAATCAGTTTTTGCACCGACAGTGACGAAGAAAATGGGCACTAACATATCCGCAATGGGAATAACTTGTTTTTGCAGTTCCTTGCGTTTATCTGTCTCCTCCAAAACTAAACCAGCAGCAAATGCACCGAGAATCGCTTCTAATTGGATGGCTGCGGCTAGATATGCCATGACAAAGGCGAAGATGAATGCGGGGATGACTAACTCGCCTCGTGTCTTGAGCACATTCACAACTTTGACAAAGGCTTGATTAAACACATTACCTAACAAAATCGCGCCCAGCAAGAAGGCTGTAGCGCTCACAATCAGATAGATGACTTTATATACATCTACCTCACCGTCTTTTGCTAGACTGGCTACCACTGCTAAAACGATGATTCCCAGAACGTCGTCAATGATAGCTGCACCTAAAATAATCTGTCCTTCTCTGGAATTGAGCCGTCCTATTTCTGATAACACCTTGGATGTAATGCCGATACTGGTAGCAGTTAAAGCTGCTCCCGCAAAAATTGCTGGGACAGCACTGATCCCAAATAAGGTCATTAAGCCGATAGTACCCGCAGCAAAGGGTGTAACTACTCCCACCACCGCTACTACAAATGCTTGTGGGCCTACTGCCATTAAGTCCTTTAAGTTAGACTCTAAACCAATTTCAAACAGCAGGATGATCACACCCAGTTCTGCTAAAACTGAAATCACCTCAGATTGAGCTACAAAAACTCCTTGTGCAGCTTGTGGACTTAATCCACCTGTACTCTGCAAAAATGAAATAATCACGGAACTGGAACTGTCTGTTCCACCTTCTGGAAACACCAAAAGATGCAAAACGGATAGCCCGACTAATACACCAGCTACAAGTTCACCTAACACAGGTGGTAAACCAAGGCGATTCGATAACTCCCCACCAACTTTGCTAGCGAGGTAAATCACTACTAAACTCAACAGCACAGCTGCGATTACCATTGAATTGTCCACTGGTGCTGTTGCGGTTGCCAGCAGAGGAAACGAGAAGCCGACCATATCTATAAACTGCATTGGTTGTGTGAAAATCCTTCTCTTTATTTTTACCCCTTTATGGAAAAAGACTATTTGGAGACTTTCCGTAATTTTTTAAGTTACCAAAAATGTAACCGTTGGCGTTTTTGACTGCGGCAGTGTCAAAGTGGAAACATGAATGTCAACTAAAGGCTGAAGTCTGAAGTCTGAAGTCTGAAATTACCTCACTCATATCATTTAAAGGCTGAAGTATGAAGTTTGAAGTCTGAAATTACCTCACTCATATCGTTTCTTCGGTCAATTCCATGACAGCCTATCGACAATTTCATGTATAAACATGGCAGCGCTAAGTGTCAGCGTTGCATGGTGATGCATTGAGATTGCATACCTATGCATTTATGTGGACGATAGGCAATTAAAAATTGTCTGGATATGCTTTGTTAGTAGGATCTGTAAATTCTTTTTTTTAGAGGAGTGCAAATCGTATGCATAGAGCCGCTGTATCTGGTTCTCTATTTCGTGCTGGGAATTTTTGGAAAGTTGTACCTTGGACGCTGGTATTATGCTTAGTTTTTGTCCAACCAGGCTCGGCGCAAGAAAAGGAGAGATTAGCGCGTACACTGAGTGTTAGTGGTCGCGGTGTCGAATCTATTCCCACTACTCTGTCTCAAGTTAATTTGGGGGTGGAGGTGCAAGGTAAAACCGCCGCAGAGGTACAGCAGGAAGCAGCTCGGAGATCATCGGCTGTGGTGGCGTTACTTAAAAGCCGGAATGTTGACAAATTACAAACTACTGGTATTTCTCTCAACCCAGTTTATAGTTACACCAATAATGTGCAACGAATTACTGGGTATGCTGCCAGCAATACTGTCAGCTTTCGTATTGCCACAGAGAAGGCTGGTACACTATTGGATGAAGCCGTGAAAGCGGGAGCATCGCAGATTAGCGGTGTTAGTTTTGTTGCTAGTGATGAAGCGATCGCTAGTGCTCAAAAACAAGCACTCAAAGAAGCTACCCAAGATGCTCGACAGCAGGCTGACGCTGTGTTTAGCGCTCTGGGTTTCCAAGCTAAAGAAGTGGTGAGTATTCAAATTAATAATGCTAGTGCCCCTCCACCACCGATATTACTACAACGAGCTGAGGCCAAAGGAAACGCCGGCAATATTTCTATTACGCCCGTGGTTGGTGGCGAACAACAAGTAGAAGCATCGGTAACGTTGCAAATTAGTTATTAAATTAGGGAATGGGGCAGATTTTGCCAATGCCCCATTTCCAATCTAGAAGTTTTCCGGAGGTAAATCCACACCACCTTCACCATCGCGCTTGGAACCTAACAACTCTAGCTGGTCTACGCGCACAATTGGTGTGGAACGAGTGACGCCAGAATTGCGATCGCTCCAAGTGTCAAATTTCAAGGCACCTTTGATACCAATTAAACTGCCTTTGCGGACATAGTTACCGGCTACTTCCGCTGTTTTATCCCACAGTTCCAGTGTGAACCAATCAGGCTCATCACTGTTGCGCGATCGCCGCTTGACTGCCAGTGTCAGTCTACACTTCACACTACCTGACTCAAAATACTTGATATCCGGGTCGCTGCCTACACGACCAACAAGAGTGATAACATTGATACTCATTTGCATTACCTTTCAGTACAGGCGTATTTCCTAGTTAAGAATCTATGATAACGAATTGTAAAACTCATAAAAATATGTTAATTATTTAACAATATCTTCATGACTAATGATGATACAAATTAGTATAGATATCCTAAAAAATTCTCAGGATATACCTGGACAGTCAAAAAATATCAAAGACGGAAAGACTGAGCCATAGTAATAATCACCTAATTTTACCTAAAAAATAGTTGTCTTTACTGGACTCAGTATAAAAAATTAACAAAATCCAGCACGGTTAACTCTTACCGTTGTAGTCACAAGCATCACAATTAGGGGGCGTAGAGACGCGTGGGTCTTTTTAGGAACTTTCGCTCATCATGGGATATGGGTATCGACCTCGGTACCGCTAATACCCTCGTTTACGTATCTGGTAAAGGTATCGTACTTCAAGAGCCTTCAGTGGTTGCCATTGATCAAAACGAAAAGGTAGCACTGGCAGTTGGAGAAGATGCCAAAAAAATGCTCGGTCGCACACCAGGAAATGTGATTGCCCTGCGCCCTTTGCGCGACGGTGTAATTGCTGACTTTGATACAGCCGAGCTAATGCTCAAAAGCTTTATTCAGCGGGTAAATGAGGGTAAAAGTTTAATTCTACCTCGAATAGTCATCGGTATTCCCAGCGGTGTCACTGGGGTGGAAAGGCGGGCAGTTATGGATGCTGCTTCTCAAGCGGGAGCAAGGGAAGTTTATCTAATTGATGAACCGGTAGCAGCAGCCATTGGCGCGGGATTACCAGTGGAGGAACCCACAGGTAACATGATTATCGATATTGGTGGCGGCACCACAGAAGTAGCTGTACTCAGTCTCCAAGGTACAGTAATTAGCGAATCAGTACGGATTGCGGGAGACGAACTCACTGAAGCCATCATCCAGTATATGAAGAAAGTTCATAACTTGGTGATTGGGGAACGGACTGCAGAAGACATCAAAATTCGGATTGGTTCTGCTTATCCAACTCAGGAAGATGGCGATTCGATGATGGAAGTCCGGGGTTTGCATCTGCTGTCTGGTCTACCACGAACTGTGACCATCAAAGGCCCAGAAATTCGTGAAAGTATGTTGGAACCGTTATCAGTAATAATCGAAGCAGTGAAGCGGACATTAGAACGCACACCGCCAGAACTGGCAGCGGACATTATTGACAGGGGTATTATGTTAGCAGGTGGCGGCGCTTTACTCAAAGGCATAGATACCTTAATTAGCCATGAAACAGGTATTGTCACCCACATAGCAGCTGATCCCTTAAGCTGTGTTGTTTTAGGGACAGGCCGCGTGTTAGAGAACTTCAAGCAACTGGAACGAGTTTTCAGTGGTCGGTCTCGGAATATGTGAGAAAACATACTGATTATTGGGTTCTATTCATACTAGAACCCAATATTTTTAAGTGTAATCAAAAATCTGAAAACAGGGTGAGGAATGGTGACATTACGTAGATGGTGGGATCGGAAAGCTTTACAAGTTGGGTTAATAGCGTTAACTCTGGGTAGCGCCTGGACGCTCAGACAAACTCAAGGCGCCTTGCTGTTAGAGCTTTATCAGGGGATTACCCGACCGTTGCAAATGTTGCAAGCAGGGCCAACTCCTGAAGAACAACTCAGAGATGCACGCGTATTAGAATTGCAAACACGCATAGTAGAGTTAGAAAGTCAAAATAAAAAAATTAAAGATTTATTAAATTACGTAGAACAACAGCCATTGACAGCACGCCCAATTCCCGCAAGAGTGGTGGGGCGTAGCGCTGATCATTGGTGGCAACAGGTTACACTCAATCGGGGTAAAAACTCAGGAATTGAGGAAGGCTTTGTAGTCAAAGCTGAGGGTGGATTGGTGGGCTTGGTCGAGAGCGTCACTCCCAACACTAGCCGCGTGCTGCTCATCAGTGACCTCAAAAGTCAAGTGGGTGTAACAGTTAGTCGCACAGCAGCTAAGGGTGTTTTGCAGGGAGATTCTTCATCCGAGGCGGTGCTAGAGTTTTTAGAAAAAGTTCCCAATGTCAAGGTTGGAGACTTAGTATCCACCTCAACTTATAGTAAAAAGTTTCCGGCTGGTTTGGCAGTAGGCAGAATCAAATCTTTAGATTTAAAGAAACAGCCAACATCAGTAGCGAAAGTAGAGCTGTTTCCTCCTATTCGCTCGCTTGATTGGGTCGCTGTCTATCCCAAACCAGAAGACCCAGAGTTAGAAAATCAAGCAACAATCAAGCTAGAATCGCCAAAACCTAATTAAATTTTTCTAAAGTTCGCAAAGCAATGAAAATTCCTGCATTTGGTAATCGCAGGCAAAAAAAGCCAAAATCTCCAGAGCAAAAATTTCAGATCTCAACGAAGCCACTTGCTAGTTGGCGCCCACAATCACTCCGCCTGTTAGATTTGACAGTGACTGTTGGGTCTGTTTTATTGTGTTTACTGATGTTACCTACCCGTTTACCAGGGATGGAGTTATTAGGCATAGGGCCAAACTGGTTGTTAATTTGGGTAGTGGCTTGGAGTGTGAAACGCACAGTTTGGGCTGGCGCTTTTGCAGGAATAGTTTTGGGATTACTTCAAGATGCGATGACATCTCCTCACCCTAGTCATGCAGTGACTTTAGGTGTGGTGGGAGCGTTAACTAGTTTACTTCAAAAGCAACGTTTTATAGAGGAAGATTTTATTTCTATTGCTTTAATTGTCTTTGCCATGGCAGTAATTGCAGAAACTATTTTTGGTTTGCAATTAACTTTTGCGGCTGATGGCTACGGCGGGCAGAGTCTACGCAAAGCGGAGTATATTTGGACATACTACCAACGTGTGGCTCTAGCTTCTGCCATTCTCAGCAGTCTTTGGGCGCCCATAGTTTATTATCCCTTGAATCGCTGGTGGCAGCAGATCAAGCTGTTAGAGCAATCGTAAAATTATTTAATGAACTAGTTTTCGGGTGTAGCTAGGATGAGGAGAAACACCACCTTGCAATTGCATAACCCACCCTAGGGGCACAACTACAGTTGTGCCCTTAATTACGAGTATTCAGTATTGTTCAAGCTTTTAGCTGCAATGTTCTATTTTTGAGCCTCAAGGTTCCAGCTTTGAGGTGCAATGTTCTCGTTTTGAGGTAGAACATTCTCGTTTTGAGCCTCAAGGTTCCAGCTTTGAGGTGCAATGTTCTTGTTTTGAGGTAGAACATTCTCGTTTTGAGCCTCAAGGTTCCAGCTTTGAGGTGCAATGTTCTTGTTTTGAGGTAGAACATTCTCGTTTTGAGCCTCAACGTTCCAGCTTTGAGGTGCAATGTTCTTGTTTTGAGGTAGAACATTCTCGTTTTGCTCTGCAACTTCCGCCTTCTGAACTTGAATTATGCACCTTGAGGCACTTCCAATTCAGAAAATACCCAAATCCTAGGAGCACGATACCGATAAGATATATGTTGCACCGAAAGTTTTTGGATACTCTACGCCAAAAAACCTGATAATTGATGCTTCGATGTTCTTTTATAACTGGATTCACCCCAACACTATTTCTATCTCAACATGATGCCAAGACGTTGGTGAGGGCACAACAATGTTGTGCCCCTACGGGAAATCCTTGTCTATCAAGGTTTGTGTGAATTACTATCAACTCTCACTGTAGGAGAGGAGAGCAATAACAGGTAAGTTAAGATCACCAAAAGTAAAACTTGAATATTACTGTTAAAGGATCGCCCAAAAAACAAGCGATCGCATAGACAATATTTAGAGTATTGCCCAAAATTATGGATAATTCCCCAGGGACGCCAGAAGCAGATGCATCTCTACCTGACTCTACTAAAAATACGATTCCCAGTGATTTTGATTTTTGCATGATGCGGCGGTGTTTGGAACTCGCTCGCCGCGCTCTGGGACGCACTTCACCCAATCCGTTGGTGGGGGCTGTAGTTGTCAAAAATGGAGTGATTATTGGGGAAGGGTTTCATCCCCGCGCAGGGGAACCCCATGCGGAAGTTTTTGCTTTGAAAGCGGCGGGTGATGCAGCCCGTGGAGCGACAGTTTATGTTAATCTCGAACCTTGCAATCACTATGGACGCACCCCTCCTTGTTCAGAAGGGTTAATTAAGGCTGGGGTAGCAAAGGTAGTGGTAGGGATGGTTGATCCTAATCCATTAGTTGCTGGTGGTGGTATTGCGCGTTTACGTGCTGCTGGTATAGAAGTATTGGTAGGAGTGGAACAAGAGGCCTGTCAGCGGCTGAATGAAGGATTTGTGCATCGTATTCTTTATCAGCGACCACTGGGAATCTTGAAATATGCCATGACTCTAGATGGTAAGATTGCTACTACTTCTGGTAATAGTACTTGGGTGACAAATCAAGATGCCCGTAGTGAAGTCCATCAACTACGGGCAACCTGTGATGCAGTGATTGTTGGTGGAAATACTGTACGTCAGGATAACCCTTATTTAACGAGTCATCAGGTAGAAGCTCACAACCCTTTACGGGTGGTGATGAGTCGTCAGTTGAATTTGCCGTCAAATGCCCACCTATGGCACACTGCAGAGGCTTCTACTTTGGTGTTGACGGAGGTAGGTAGCTCACCCGATTTTCAAGCAATGTTGCGCCAAAAGGGTGTGGAAGTGGTGGAATTGACGTCACTGACTCCAGAACGGGTCATGACACATTTGTATGAGCGGGGATTTTGTAGCGTTCTGTGGGAATGTGGTGGAACTTTAGCTGCTAGTGCGATCGCTCAAGGCGCAGTTCAAAAAGTTCTCGCTTTCATTGCGCCGAAAATTATTGGCGGTAATCATGCGCCCACACCTGTAGGCGATTTGGGCTTGACTTCGATGACGCAGGCTCTACCATTAGAGCGTGTCCGTTGGCGTGTCGTTGGTTCTGATTGTTTGGTGGAAGGTTATTTATCCCAAACAAAATCATAGTTTTGCAGTTGTCAGCAAACGTCAGCACTGTCGCTCATAAGCCAGCTCGCGGATCAAGGTCAACCGAGATTGGATGTAGTCGCTCAAATAGTCAGTTTCGTTTTGTTCTAAGAACTCTTGGGTGTTGGTTTGCTTGATCAACCACTGCACCAAACTAGCATCGTCTAGTTGCAAGAGGGTTTTAGTATGGGCGGTTTCCACCACCGACCAAAGCCGACGCATAATTTTAGGAGTCATCTGACCTCAATTTAATTATTAGCTTCGCTGTTCTCAGATTACACAATTCCCATGGCAGATCACTGCATGAATGTAGAAGCTGAGATAAGTATTATCAAAAGCTTAATAAAGCGATTTATAACTTTATGTAGGTTAAGGAACAGGAAATTGATTTGGTAAATTCCCCAAAGGCACACAAAGTCAGCCTTGTCAGGAGATTTGATAGGAAGAGTGTAGATATACCTAATACTTGATTATATATACAAATCAGCCAAAATTAACTGGTTTGTGAAGAAATTGCTCAATGCGAAAAAGAATAACAGACACTAATTAAAGCAAATTTATTTCACATGAGGCGACAACGCTAGCTCCACAAATCAGTGAGGGGAATTAGGAAGCAGCACTTTTTGCGTCCTTCCTGATCCCCCTCACCTAATTGGGTAATCCCCAGTCAATTTTTACAAATCAGGAGGTAATAATACTGAATCGATCGCGTGGATGACACCATTTTTAGCTTTGATATCAGCTGTGGTGACTTTAGCGTCATTCACGTTTACACCAGTCGCAGGGTCAACCTTGACATTGATCGCACCACCTTCGATGCTTTTCACCTCACCAGATTTTAAATCCTTGGATAGTACCTGACCACGTACCACATGGTAGGTTAACAGCTTCACCAGTACTTCTTTATTTTCTGGCTTCAACAAGTCTCTAACTGCGTCTGCTGGCAATTTGGCAAATGCCGCATCCGTAGGTGCAAAAATGGTAAAGTTATCGTTTCCTTGCAAAGTTTCCGTCAACCCAGCAGCTTTCAGCGCTTTTGTGAGTGTTGTCAAGGAAGTGTTTGACTCTGCCAATGCTACCAAGTTTTTGCCTTCGGTGTCAGTTGTACCCGCTGCTGGTGCAGTTTCGGTGGGTGTACTGGTTGAGGGAGTTTCTGTAGCTGGTGGATTTGTGGGCGTGACTTCGGGGGTAGGAGCGGGAGCTGGAGCAGCTTCTGCTGGCGCACCACTACCACCACGGTTGTAGGGAGGCTCGTTAAAAATACTGGGACGGGGATTGAGTTTCCCTGGTTTGGACTGCTGTGCTACCAAATTTCGGCTGGGAATCACGCCTTTTGTCGCTTCTGTTGCAGATTCGCCTGGTATATATTGAGTATTTGTCTCAACACGCTGACTGCGGTTGTAAGGAGCTTCACTAAAAATGCTGGGGTTAGGATTGACTACCTCTTTTGCTTGTGATGGGAGAGCAACTACAAGACTGAGGCTGCTGATGCCTACTAAACCTGCAATCTTGGCTAGCAATTGGCTGTAATTTGCCTTCATAAATTTTGCTTGTTTATATCATGCACAGTTTACATAAAGACTTATAGCATTTTGCTACGGACAACATCTAACTTTTATAGTGATAAATTTTGGCATAAACTATGCTGTACAAGAAAAATTTAATCTGGAAAAAATTATCACCGCACCCATGATTAGGTATATTTTGCAATCGAATTCTGCTGGTCAACTAAGTATAATGTTGATTTAGTTATGTAATTATGTCTAATTGGTCGTAAATTTTACCTCAATCTGAGTTATTTTTACTAGAAACTAAATCAATATTTAATCGCTATTTGCCATCCATCATCTGATGTTTGCATCTTCTCCAGCACTGATAAAAGTTGCAAATCAATAGGTTTTATTTTACACAAATTATTTTGCTAATTACAGGTATAAAAGCTGAAAAAATTAGCAATAAATCATCATAATATCAAGTAAAAGTAGTTTTATATACCTGATAATTTCTGTACACATGAGACTAAAACAATTACAGTGATGAGGAAAATTGACAAACCGAAAGGTTAGATTTATTTATAATAAAATATTAGAATAATTTAATTATTTAATATATGAGCCAACAAAAAATATTTTTTGAGTAAACGGGCTAATTTATCTCAAAACTACCAAAAATTAAACTCTGGTGACAGTTAAATCGCCGATAAAGTACCAAAAATTAAGAAAGTCCCAGGAAAAATACGGAAACAGAAGATAGAATTATCAGAGTTACTCGATTAACCAGTTATAGGGCGTGCGACATGCTGGAATTATACCAATGGGAATTATCTCAATACTCGGAAAAAGTCCGGCTAATTCTGGATTATAAAGGGTTGGAGTACCGCAAAATTGAAGTGACACCAGGGATTGGACAGGTAGAACTGTTCCGACTAACTGGTCAAAGACAGGTGCCAGTATTAAAAGATGGCAGTAGGTATATTGCAGATTCTACAGAAATTGCTAAGTATTTAGAATTGCGGTATCCTGACAGACCATTGTTACCGTCAGATCCGAAAAAAAGAGGTTTAGCCCTATTGATGGAAGAATGGGCGGATGAGTCGATTGGGATTAAAGGACGCAAAGCACTATTCGCTGCTATCAGTCAGGATCAAAATTTCCGCAAGTCTTTGTTACCCACTTCCACACCAGATATATTTAAAAATTTGGTGGAAGGAGTACCGACCGATTTTTTGACAATTGTTGGTTTTGGGGTGGGTTACAGTCCAGATGTGATTAAATCAGCGATCGCCGATTTAAAACAAGACCTGGAAGCATTAACATTATTATTAGCAGATAGTCCCTATCTACTAGGAGATGAACCAAGTTTAGCTGACCTGACGGTGGCGGGTTTATCAATTTTGCTCAAGTTTCCTGATGGCCCTTATCTAGATTTACCAGCTACCATCAGAGGCAAAGGCGTACCCTCATTAGCAGATAATCCTGATTATGCACCATTCTTTGCTTGGCGCGATCGCCTTTATGCTCAATTTCGCAAACCGTTAATCAACATACCTCCATTAGGAAGCGCGCCAACTTCTATTCAGATTGAATAATCATTGGTCATTGGTCATTTGTAGCTAGCTCAAAACTCTTGACAAAGGACAACTGACCAATAAAAATTTCTACTCATAATTGTGAGCAACTTTTGGATTCTACAATCAGAATTCAACATAATAAGGAGAATAAACCATAGGAGAGAATCACTTGTGACAACTGACCAATGACAAATCACAAATGACCAATGACAAACTCAGGACAACCATTAGGTTCAGTCATCCAAGGCTCTCTAACTGGGGGTCTAGAAGTAAGATTACACGCTGATATATCTGTTGAAGATATGCGGGTGGGAAAATTTTTAGTTGTGCAAGGGATGCGATCGCGTTTTTTCTGTATGCTAACAGATGTCGCCCTGGGAACTGCAAATGCCCGCATCATCGCCAACCCTCCCAATTGGGAAGACACTTTCTTAAGAGAAATTTTAGCAGGTAGCAGTACCTACGGTACTATCAACCTCGCGCCGATGTTGATGTTTACCCCCGAATCTGAGGAATCTTTTTCCCCAACTAACGGTAAGTCAGCAAATCCTTTCATGCCATCAATTACAGGTTTGGCATCTTTCCAGCCCCAAACCAGTACTACCATGGAATTGCTGCCGGTCAAAACTATTCCCAGCCATTTTAGCCAAGTTTATGAAGCGAGCGAAGAAGATTTCCGCCGCGTGTTTGGTTGGGAAGATGACACCCAAAGAAAGAATTTTTCTATTGGGAAGCCGCTGGATATGGATGTACCAGTTTGCATTGATTTAGACCGATTTGTGGAACGGAGTAACGGGGTTTTTGGGAAATCGGGAACAGGTAAATCCTTTCTGACACGGTTACTGTTGGCGGGGATAGTCCGCAAAAATGCAGCAGTAAACTTGATTTTTGATATGCATTCTGAATATGGCTGGCAAGCTGTTTGTGAGGGGAAGCAATATAGTACAGTTAAAGGCTTAAAGCAGTTATTCCCTGGTAAAGTCGAAGTGTATACCCTTGACCCTGAATCGACGAAGCGCCGGGGGGTAAGGGATGCACAAGAGCTGTATTTGAGTTATGAGCAAATTAAAATTGAAGACGTCAAATTATGCTCTCGTGATTTAGGACTGTCAGAAGCAGCTTTGGATAATGCGAATATTCTGTATGCAGAATTTGGCAAAGCTTGGATTTTGCAGTTGATGAATATGACAAATGAAGAAATCAAGCTGTTCTGCGACGAGAAGCGCGGACACCAAGGCTCGATTATGTCATTGCAGCGCAAACTGCTCAGGCTAGATAATTTAAAGTATATGCGGGCAGCTTGTCCCCAAAATTATATCGATCAAATTTTGCGATCGCTCGAAGCCGGAAAACATGTCGTGGTTGAATTTGGCTCGCAATCAGATATGCTATCATATATGTTGGTGACGAATATGATCACCAGAAGAATTCACGAGCGTTACGTCAGCAAGGCTGAGAGATTTTTACACAGTGGCAATGCGAGCGATCGCCCAACTCAACTGGTAATCACCATCGAAGAAGCTCACCGTTTTCTCGACCCAGCCATTGTCCAAAGCACAATCTTCGGTACGATCGCGCGGGAAATGCGAAAATACTTTGTCACCCTTTTGGTAGTTGATCAGCGCCCGTCGGGGATAGATAATGAAGTCATGTCCCAGATTGGCACCCGCATTACAGCTTTGCTAAATGACGAAAAAGACATTGACGCCATCTTCACAGGGGTTTCCGGTGCTGGTAGTCTGCGCTCAGTGCTAGCAAAATTAGACTCCAAGCAGCAAGCCATGATTTTAGGTCACGCTGTCCCTATGCCAGTTGTAGTCCGTACCCGTCCTTATGACGCCACCTTCTACGCAGAAATTGGTGACACCGCTTGGGAAGAAAAACCGGACGCAGAACTGTTCGCAGCTGCTGAACTAGCCAAAGCCGATTTGGGTTTTTAGAGAGTTATTGGTCATTTGTGAAGGTAAGGGGTTAATGGTCAATTATTATCCCTGGTGTCCCCATCCCCCACTTTCGTAACTTCCCTCCACCACAGTCGTCAATCAGTTCGGTTATCCCGCTACGTATCGGCAACTGCAGTGAGGGTTTTGCCGTCACTATAGATATAGTAAGCACTCTATAGGAAGTTTAAAAAGTTTTTTGGTCAAGCAGGCAATTTTATCTTATAATAATAAGCTTTATCTAAACTGCTTTACTATCCGCTAGTTTTGTCGTACTATAAAAAAAGTAGAACTCATACTGACTTCGTATTTTTCCACTCCCTGCTAGTGGCACAGTACAACAAGAATTTTTAAACATCCTCAAAGTGCTGAAAACAGATGCCAAAAAAGACAAAAAGTAAGGGAACCTATCATACCGACACACCGTCTTGACAACGGCTATATAAACTTATTGCTGATGGTAGCTCCCTACGTTCCGTGATATATGTACTAAATTTACCCACCACTGTAGTTATTAAAGATTCATTGTGTTTACGGAGTAGAGGACAACGCACCAATGCCTACTGTTAACACCCAAACCGAAAACCTGAACACCAAATTCACGGCTGATATGGTGCGAACCTATCTGCGAGAAATTGGTCGTGTACCACTGCTAACCCGTGAGCAGGAGATTGTTTATGGGAAGCAGGTGCAGCAAATGATGACATTATTGGACGCCAAGGAAGCTTTGGCGAAAAAACTGCAACGCGAGCCAAGTTCAGAAGAGTGGGCGAACCAAGTTAATTCCTCTGAAACAGAGGTGAGACAGACTGTCGCCCAAGGTAAGCGAGCCAAGCAGAAAATGATTGAAGCTAACCTGCGCTTGGTAGTGGCTATTGCGAAAAAATACCAGAAACGCAACATGGAGTTTCTGGATTTGATCCAAGAAGGAACTCTAGGGTTAGAGCGGGGTGTAGAGAAATTTGATCCCATGCGGGGTTATAAATTTTCCACCTATGCTTACTGGTGGATTCGCCAAGCGATTACCAGAGCGATCGCCCAACAAGGTCGCACCATCCGCTTACCTATCCATATTACCGAAAAGCTGAACAAAATCAAAAAAGTGCAGCGCGAGCTAGCACAGAAGTTCGGGCGATCGCCCACACCTGCAGAAATTGCCAAAGAACTAGAGCTAGAACCAGCTCAGATCCGCGAGTATCTGAACATGGCGCGCCAGCCAGTTTCCTTAGATGTGCGCGTTGGCGATAACCAAGACACCGAGTTGCAAGAAATGCTCGAAGATGACGGCCCATCACCAGAGTATTACACCACCCAAGAATTCTTGCGCCAAGACTTGAACACCTTGCTAGCAGAATTAACCCCCCAACAGCGAGAAGTTTTAGCTTTGCGTTTCGGTTTAGAAGATGGTAACGAAATGTCTTTGGCGAAAGTCGGTGAGCGGTTAAATCTGAGCCGCGAACGTGTCCGCCAATTAGAACACCAAGCCTTGGCTCATCTGCGCCGCCGTCGCGGTAACGTCAAAGAGTATGTAGCATAAGCTCGAAACAGAGATTGTTTCATAGCGCGCCTCCTCAATTAGGGGGCTTTTTTCATAGCAGGGAACTTCGTAGAGGCGTAGCTTGCTTCTCCGTTTCGGAGTACGGTTGTTCGCCCAGTTATTCACCCAAATAATCCTCACCGCCATTCACCTTGGAGAGAGAAAGCAGCCCAATAACGGGGATGTCTCCAAGCTGGATATTGCGAATCCTTCCGCAGCCACATTTGGCGCTGGGCGACATTCAGGGCGGCGGCGGGAGATGTCTTTTGTGACAACATTTGTTGGTAAAATGCAATCATTAACTCCTTAGTAGATTCATCATTCACATTCCACAAATTCTCCGGATTCCTCGTTTTATCGTTGTGTAGGGGCGGATATTCTCATTAGCGTTAATTGAACTGTTTATGTCTTCCCTGTAGCGGCTTCCGTCACGACGTTTCTGTGTTTCGCGCAGCCTGTAGCAGCTTCTGCTTTCCCTGTAGCGGCTTCCGTCACGACGTTTCCGTGTTTCGCGCAGTCTGTAGTGGCTTCTGTTTTCTCTGTAGCGGCTTCCGCTTGGACGTTTTCGTGTTTCGCGCAGCTTGTAGCGGCTTGCGTTTTGATATTAGGACTTACCCATGTGTCACACTCAAATAATGGTGCGTGAATTTCAGCTTTGCTGGAGATAATAATCAAAACGCGATCGCAGTTGTGCAGATGTGAGGTTTTGAGTCCAGTATTCTACTAGCGCGTGACCAAATGCCCAAGCTTGGCGATCGCTGATGGTGGTATTCTCTAGCAGTAAGGGCCACAGGGACTGTAAGTCGAAGCTGAGTGGCTGGTCGTCGCTATTCAACAGGGAAAATAAGTCATAAGCCATCTGCAGTTTACCGATGACGAGGGGTAACTGCTCTACGGGGATTTGCTCGGCGAGGAGATAGGCTAAGGTGGGTGTACCAGTGGCGAGGGTAGCGATAAATTGCAGTACCGGGCTTTTGAGCAGTGCGGTGAGTCCTTGGGTAGTCGCCATCTGGAAGGTGTAGTGGTCGATAATTCGGGCGGTTGCGGCGGTGCGGGCTTCTTGATTCCGCAAGAAACGAGCTAGTCGCAGTTGTTTAGCGGGGGCGATCGCCGCGACTAATCCTAAAGATAGCGCTTCCACTCCCCAGGACTCGCGCCCAGTTTGGCGATCGCTGGTGACGACGGGCAGAACTAAATGGGAGAATTCAGCTAGTTGTTGAGCACGATACTCGGTAGCGCCGCGGATGGCGACCTCTTTCGGGCGATCGCCCCACTCCCAATCATAAGGCGGTTGCCATTCGCGCAGGGGACGCAGGCGGTCTACTTGGGTAACAACAGTAATTACGGGTAAATCTGCTACTTCGGCTTTGATGTCCCGCAGGAAGTCTACATCAATTTGTAAAGCTGGATCGAGCGCCGGGGTAACTAGCAGTAGTAAATCCGCTTTACTGGCATAATCTATGACTAAAAATCTTAATTCCCCACGGTTGACTTGTTCATATCCTGGTGTATCTAACAGCGTTAAAGTTTCCTGACTGGGAGTTTGCCATTGATAACTTTGAATTTTATCGGTGCTAGGTAATACATCAATCGTAGCTAATTCTGCTGAAAATAAAGTGTTAATTAAACTGCTTTTTCCTGAGCCTGTCCGCCCTACGAGGAGAATATTCACCGATTGTTGCTCAACTGCAGCAACTGGTGTGGCTTGGGCGAGAATTTCCTTGAGGGTTTGGGTTTTGGCTGGGGATGGGGTGGCGACGAGTGAAGGAGTAACTGCGGTTGGAGGCGTCATCCCACTATAAAGAGCGATCGCTTGTCGGCATAAATTTCTGAGCGCAGCTTCCCGCACCAACTGACTTAAATTTACCAGCAGTTGTTGCGTAGCTCGGTTAGTGTAACCTTGACTCGCTCTTTTGGCGACTGCAGCTAAGGGGTTCAATAACCACTGCGCCCAGTTCCAAACTTGCCAGAGTTTTCGCGCTGATGGTTCTAATTTGCGATAAACTTCATATGCTTGGTATGCTTGCCCCACCGTCACTTGATTGAGAGCCGGAGATAATTTTTCCATCCATTGATCCAGCCCATCCATCGTCCCGCGAATCAATCCATAAGCTTGAGGAACGTAAATATTCAGTAGAGGATATTGTACTTGGGGATTGTAAATGTGAGCGATCGCCGCAACTAAATCTTGGCATCTTGTCCAGAATGTTTGCCAATCTTCCCAAATGGGGCGATCAGTTTGCGCCGCTAATAAAATTTTCTGTAGCGCTATTTCTGCTTCACTAGCGACGTTATTTCCCGTCGATGATGCGGTATCATTATCATCAGAGGCTAATTCTGCACTCACTTCGGCTAATACGTCCTCTAGCTGCTTGACCACAGGCTGAGTCCAGCGTACCAACAGCCAGCGCCACCCCACAAACAGCAGCGTAAACACAGCCCAAATCCAATTGATACCCCATGTGTGGATCTGCATCCCCGCCGCAACTAGCAAAAAAGCGATAATAAAAACCACGGGAGTTGCTAAAATGAGCCATTGCCACAGTTTTAAGCGCACCATTGCTTAATACCTGCCTTAGTTAGACACATGATCCAGTATAAAACTGATGCCAGAGGCAGAACGAAAACTTCGATTTTTCTTTGTTCCTTTGCGCCTATGCGTGAGACAAATTCATACCCTCAATCAGCAACGCCAAAAATAAACATGTATGATTGCCTTGATCCAAAGTCCACTCAATTCTGCTGCAGAATTTATGGACAGTACATTAGTAGTCAGAGATTCCAATGAGTAAGTTTTCCATCGAAATCGATTTCAGTAATGTAGATTTAACTTCTTTAGAAACAGAAGATGATTTTCAAAGAGAAGCAAAAAACTTACTACCAAAAGCACTTATCAAGCTAGGCGAAAAAGTAGGCGAGCAGACATGGGAAGAGTTACAAAAAAAGCTCAAAGGACAAGGAACTAAACTCAACTCTTCTCCTAGTGAGAAACGCAAGTTTATTCAAGAAACAGGTAGAACCTATCAACGCCAAGCTAGTAGTAGAGAAAGACAAGAACTAGAGGAGTATATCATAGAACAATTACGCCAGCAGCAGCGGTGATGAATTAATTTAGAAGCTAGGGGCTAGGGGTGAGAGCGTGTGTTTGATGTAATTGCGGCTTTGAGCATTGTAAATGCATCCACCCCGTGATCATGAATAGCGATCGCTCAGATAAAATAAACTAGGCGATCGCACTTCATTTAATGTAGAGATATTCAGAATCTACAGCGAGTGAAGATGCAGACAAGTCAGAAATTATTCCTCCCGGCTATGGGTTGCGGAACTTGGGCGTGGGGAAATCAACTGCTCTGGGGATACAATCAGAGTATGGACAGCGCGTTGCAAGCGGTATTTAATCTTTGTGTAAGTAATGGCGTCACTTTGTTTGATACTGGTGATTCCTATGGTACTGGCAAATTAAATGGACGCAGTGAGCTACTATTAGGACAATTTTCTCAAGCATATCAAGGCACAGGTCAAAAAAATATCTGCATTGCCACCAAGCTAGCTGCTTATCCCTGGAGATTAACGCGCCAATCGATGATTTCAGCTTGTCAAGCATCAGCCCAACGGTTAAGAAAAAATGTAGACTTAGTTCAGATGCATTGGTCAACAGCCAATTATGCTCCTTGGCAAGAAGGGCGACTGTTAGATGGTTTAGCTGACCTGTATGAGCAAGGTTTAGTTAAAGGTGTAGGACTATCGAATTATGGCCCCAAACGCCTGCAAGAAGTACATCAAAAATTCGCAGCTCGCAGAATTCCCATTACCACCCTACAAGTTCAATACTCCTTATTATCCACATATCCGGTAACAGAATTAGGATTAAAAGATGTTTGTGATCAATTAGGAATCAAACTTATTGCTTACAGTCCCCTAGCGTTAGGACTATTAACAGGAAAATATTCAGAGCAAGGCCCTTTTCCCCAAGGTATTCGCGGATTATTATTTAGACTACTACTACCAGGAGCAAAGTTGCTGTTGGCTTGTTTAAAAGAAATCGCCGAATCTCGCCACAAAACCATCTCACAGGTAGCACTTAATTGGTGTATTTGTAAAGACACAATACCCATCCCCGGCGCCAAAAGTGTAACGCAAGCACAAGAGAATATAGGCGCTTTAGGCTGGCGACTTGAACCTAGCGAAGTATCAGCATTAGATCAAGCCGCTGCGAATACAAATCGGAAAATGGTACAAAATATTTTTCAAACTAAATGACATAACAGGGAACTCTTAACAGGAAGGGTGGGGAGATGGGGAGGTGTGGGAGGAGGGAGAAGATAGCGAGAAGCGTAATACCGTTTCATTTTAAGATTGATGCACATGAGCAAGCAGGGGATGCAAAAAAAGTGAGTGTATCAATAATTTCGTGAAATGGTATAAGCATAAATTCTTTTTCTCCCCACCTCCCCATCACCCCATCACCCCATCACCCCACCTCCCCACACTCCCTACACTCTATGCTCAATGTTTTGTAAATGCGCTTCTAACCAAGCTGCTAAATCAGTTAACACCTCTTGGTAATTGAGGTCATTCTGCAATTCATGATAAGCGCCTGGATACTCCACTCGTGTTTTATCTGTACCAGGAACCCGCTCGCAAAAAATATTACCACCTTCAGGTAAAGCTACTCTGTCCGCGCTACCATGAAGAATTAACAGCGGTAATTGCCAATCACAAGCGTGAGCATTAATCCACGCCACTGTAGCAAAAAACTCTGTAGCTAATCGCGCACTAGCTCGCGTATGTCGCCAAGGATCTTGAGCGTAAGCTGCTATAATTTTCTCATCCCGTGAACCAGCGCTCAGGTCAATCCCGGTATTCAATGTAAAACGCGGCCAAATTTGGGAGAGCAAGTTCCCAATCAGTAACCTGATTTTGGACACACCTACCTTCCCTAAAGTTGGCGCCAAAGCAATCACACCTCGCAATTGAGATGCTGCTTGGGGACAGCGCAGCGCATATTCAAGCACAATCACCGAACCTAAACTGTGTCCTAAAAGAAAAATCGGACATCCTGGCTGCTGAGTTGTAATTAATTCTAAAAAAGCTTGCAAATCTCCTCGAAAATCAGCCCAAGCTTGAATGTGACCACGCTGTCCTGGCGATCGCCCATGACCGCGCAAGTCTAAACCATAAACAGCATACTGTTGAGGTAGCAAATGTTCAACTACATTACTATATCTTCCGCTGTGCGCTCCTAGTCCATGTACAATAGTTAATATTCCCCTCACTTTACCTTGTGGATGCCAGCTTTGGTAATAGAGGTCAAGTCCTTCCACACCCTTAAATCTGCCTTCGTGGTAAATAATGCTCACTTGTGTACGTTTTCTCAGTCAGCTAGTAGCTTATCAACGTACATTGTAGAGATAAAGTTACTCAAGTTAAAAAGTTTGTCACTTTAAAATTTGATGTCCCCTCCCAACAGTGATTTAAACAAGCATTAATCCTCGCATCAGGAACATCAGCGGCTTCACTAGATGCATTAAATTGTACCGCTGTCACAATATATTCAAAAATAATTACAAACTGCTTGGTTGGTGACATTCTTTCCACCACAATTGTTTCACCCACTCTAGGGATTTGGGGTAAATCCACGACAAAATTTTCCATTTTTGGCTTGTCTAGTGGATTTTTAAAACTAAAATATTTACAGTAAACAATAACTTTCACTAAAAAACCACCAAATAGCGCTCAACAGTTAAAAATTAGATCAATAATCCTGACAGAGATTTTTGCATGAAAAGGAGTTAGCAGATTTATCTGTGGAGCCAATCCAAAATCTAAAATTGGATGACTAGGATAGATATGCTTGAGCTTATTTACCTCGCCACAGTTGCTGTATCCATTGAAAAATCTTCACTAAAATCTCTTCTAGCCAAAGCATAGCACTATCTAGCAATTCTAGGACTTGCTCTAAGATGTGCTTGTCATATCCGATGTGTGTAGCTTTGATTTCTATCCAGTCTGGTTGATACTTCATTTGAGCAGTTGGGTGCTGCTTTTGAGCAATTTCTCCAGGATGATTCTCAGTTCCAGCTTGGGAAATTCGGGAGACAATTTCCTTAGCAGCGGTGACTTTTTGCGATATTTTTTGTTGAGATGTAAGATTGCGGGTTGATTTTTTCTCCTTAACTAATGCAGATTTTGATTGATAATTCCCAGTCAAATTTTTGGGAAGAGCAACAACTGCTGAGGAACTAGAAACCAAAGCAGGATTTTTCCTTTCTTGCGGTGCGGTTGGTTTGGGTGTCGGTGTTTTGGTGTCTCCAAACAAATCACCCCAAGTTAACCAGGGGTCTAAATTTTCTTCATGTAATTGACGACTTTTAAGTAATCGCTTATTCTCGATTTTTGTGTGCGTATTTGCAGATGGCAAATTTTGATTATTTTTCACACCAAAAAAGTAATTCAGCGCTGCGGCTATTAATGCTTGAATATTCAAGGGATGAGTTTCTAACCCATCAGCACTTACTGCAATTTGTCCTCTAGCGATTAACTGTTCTCTCCCATAAAGAAATATACTAAGTTGTGTATGAGCAACTTGGATCATTTCCTGGCTGTGTTGCTGCACAGGTACTAAAGCATTTGACTCAAGTTTCGCTATGACTGCATCTAGGAATGGGAGGATTTTGTGAGATTTGGTTTCTCCCGTTACCATTCCTGGAGGCAAAGCAGGTATATTTGGGGAATTACTACCAGTTAACTTCGCTAACAAGCGGTGAATTTCTGGTAAGGATGCTGCGGCTTGTTTAGTTTCCACCTGACGCCAAGCACGCCAATAGTTAGCGATCGCTGTAATAATTTTTTCGGCTAAAGTTTCTTGCTGTTGGGGTGTTAAAATATCTAAAATTGCATTATCTGTAGTGACAAGTACTAAATGGCGGTTTACCAAGCTGGTAGCGATTCCTTGTACTACCAGATGATTTATTTGTAGAGATGTTTCTGAAGGTGATGTGTTCAGACTCCCGCTAGATTTGTCAGCAACCGTTAACAATGGGGATGGATGAGACTTAACGATAGAGGGACGACCAGAAAATTTTTGCCACAAAGACTGGAAAAAACCCCAAGGTGAGAAAGGCGGTGATGTTGTCGCGGGTGGACTAGCAGATGGTAAATTTTTGATAGCTTCTAGCACTTGCTGAATCGGGGTATCAGCAGCTGGGGTAGTTTCCGGTTCTAACTGTAGTCTAGATTGTGGTTCGGCAATTTGCGGCTGTTGCGTAGTCGATTGGGTTGACTGCAGCAGCAGGTAAACAGGGTAAAGTAGTACTTCAATACCCCATTTAGTCGCCACTTGTACATGACGGAAGGTATGTTCCCACTGTTGTGTCAACCGCCGAGATTGCTGGTGGACAAAGTTAAATAGCTTGCTTTGATAACGACCAGAAGCACCAGAAGACATTGTAGTAATTTTTTTAGTTAGAACTTGAGTTTAGTCGCGAGACTCCCGCCTAATCATTAAAAAGACAAACTGTAAATTATCGTTAGTGCAATGATTTTAGCGAAAATATGACCTCTTCTGTATCTCTATCTGATCATAAATTGATCTCAGCAGCGATCGCCCAACTGCGCTCCCATACTCAAGTGAATATT
Source organism: Fortiea contorta PCC 7126 (assembly GCF_000332295.1). Classification (GTDB taxonomy): domain Bacteria; phylum Cyanobacteriota; class Cyanobacteriia; order Cyanobacteriales; family Nostocaceae; genus Fortiea; species Fortiea contorta. The sequence continues at coordinate 4,397,049 of NZ_KB235930.1, forward strand.
CACTCAAGCTGGCTATATCAAGAAGGTGACAGAAATATTGCTGAAATTATGGCAGCAAATTTGTCTCAATGGACACCTGTTAAATTAAACGCCAAAGAGCATATTGACTGGAAACAGGGAAAAACCCCGCTATGGCTGGTGCAAAAAATAGTAGTACCGCAAGACTTATACGGTTATCCCTTAGATGGTTTGTGTTTAAGACTACCTTTATTGTGGTGGGCTGATCAAGCCGAGATTTATGTGAATGGGGAATTAGTGCTAGAGGGAGATTTGTTTGATTGTTCACCTAGAGTGCTTTTGAGTCCCAAAGTTGCACCAGGACAAGAATTTATGGTAGCTTTGCGACTGGTGAGTCCGGGACACGATCGCGGTGCGTTAGTGCGATCGCTTTTAGTTTACGAATCTACCAATTATAATTTTCCTGATCCAGGTTTTGTCGCTGATGAGTTGGCGGTGCTGCAGTTGTTCGCCGAAAAATTAGCGCCACACAAGTTAGCTATACTAGCAGAGCAAGTCACCCACTTCATCAGTCGTCTCGAAGCATCCCCAAATAAAACACAACAAGATTGGGAAAATCTCCTCTCCACACTGCGTCACCACCTCCAAGAATTAAATCTGGATTTGCCTGCATCTGCGTCTAAAATTTATCTGTTAGGCCATGCTCATTTAGATTTAGCATGGTTATGGCGGGTGAGTGAAACTTGGAACGCAGCCCAAAGCACTTTTGCATCAGTACTCAAACTACAGCAAGATTTTCCTGAATTAATTTTTTGTCATTCCACCCCAGCGCTGTATGCTTGGATAGAAGAACATCGCCCCGATTTGTTTGCAGCTATTCAACAAGCGGTAGCTGCTGGACGTTGGGAAGTTGTCGGTGGTTTTTGGGTGGAACCAGAACTTAACTTGATAGCTGGAGAATCAATCGCTCGTCAGCTATTGTACGGTCAACGGTACACCCAAGACAAGTTTGGCAAGGTGGCGACAGTAGTTTGGGTACCAGACTCTTTTGGTTTTTGTGCAACTTTACCGCAGTTTTTTGTGAATGCGGGTGTAGAGTTTTTCGTCACCCAAAAGTTGCGGTGGAACGATACTACTAAATTTAATTATGATGCTTTTTGGTGGCGATCGCCTGACGGCAGTGAAATATTTAGTTATATGTCTGCACTCATCGGTGAAGGTATTGATCCGGTGAAGATGGCAAACTACACTGCTGAATGGTACACCAAAACCAGTTTAGCAGATTCCCTCTGGCTTCCCGGTGTCGGCGACCACGGCGGCGGTCCCACTCGTGATATGTTAGAGATTGCCCGGCGCTGGCAAAATTCACCCTTATTCCCTGACTTAGAATTCACCACCGCCGAAAATTACTTACAGCAAGTCAAACAAAACCTGTCTTCATCTCCCCACTTCCCCACCTGGGAAGACGAACTTTATTTAGAATTCCATCGCGGTTGTTATACCACCCACGCAGATCAAAAACGCTGGAATCGACAGTGTGAAAATTTATTGTATCAAGCTGAGTTGTTCGCTACTTTAGCATCTCTACGTTGTGGAGCGAAATATCCCCAAGTAGAAATAGAACAAGCTTGGAAGCAAGTATTATTTCAACAATTCCACGATATTTTACCTGGCTCATCAATTACCCAAGTTTACCAGGATGCACTGCCAGAATGGCAACAAGTAGAAACAGTGGGAACGAAGATATTACAAGAATCATTATTAGCGATCGCATCCCACGCCATCTTACCACCACCGCCCCACCCACAAGCTCAAGCAATATTTATTTTTAATGCTCTCAACTGGGAGCGATCGCAAGTGGTAGAATTGACTCTCCCAGATATTGCACAAAGTGTTAACTGGGAAATTTGCGACTTTCAAGAAAATCAGATTCTTTCTCAAAGACATGAACAATCAATTTCGTTTTTAGCCAAAGATATACCAGCTTGCGGTTATCGGATTTTTTGGCTTTATCCTAGTCAACCTGCTTCTCACTCCAGTCAACCAACAACAGCAGAGTTCGTTTTAGAAAACCAGCATTTACAAGTTACCGTTGATCCACTTACCGGCGATTTATCCAGCATCTTCGATAAAACCAACCAGCGCCAAATTCTCAAAAGTTCAGGTAATCAACTACAAGCTTTCCAAGATCAGGGACAATATTGGGATGCATGGAATATTGACCCCAATTATGCCGAGCATCCTTTACCACCCGCCCAACTATCAACCATTTCTTATTTAGAACAGGGAGTTTTGCGAAGTTGCGTGCGCGTAGTCCGAACCATTGGACAATCGACATTTTCCCAAGATTATATCTTGGAAACAGACTCTGCTGTCCTCAAAATTAAAACCACAGTTAATTGGCAAGAAAATCAGGTACTAGTAAAAGTAGCCTTCCCTCTCAACCTTACAGCAGATTTTGCCACTTACGAAATTCCCTGTGGTGCTATTCGTCGCTCAACTCAACCCCAAACTCCCGCTCAAAAAGCCAAATGGGAAGTCCCCGCATTACGCTGGGCTGATTTAACTGGAGAAACAGATGAAGGTTTATACGGCGTCAGCTTGTTGAATGATTGTAAATACGGCTACGACACTCAGCCAGATCAACTTCGTTTAACATTATTACGCAGTCCCAACTGGCCTGACCCACAAGCTGATAGAGGTATTCATGAATTCACTTATGCTTTGTATCCCCATGCTGGTAGCTGGGAATCAGCTCACACAGTTAGACGCGGGTACGAATTAAACATTCCTCTACAAGTGATATTATATCCCGTCACCGCTCACAATTCACAAACCACCGCCATTGACAAAACCAGTTTCCTTAATTTATCTGCAGACAATCTGATCTTAATGGCACTCAAACTATCAGAAGACGATCCAAAACAACTGATTTTGCGGTGTTATGAATGTCATGGCGACACAGCGGAATTATCCTTGCACAGTGATTTAGGATTAAGCGTGGGAGATGCCGTAGATTTGTTGGAGCGTCCCTATATCGAGCCGAAATTCTCATCTGAGCAACAAATCTTCACTATCCAGCCGGGAAAAATCACAACTCTTAAAATCATACCAAGCAAAAGTGACTAGTATAACAAAGCTGAAGTCTGAAATGAAGAAGCTTTTATGATAGGCTTTTGGGTAATTTGTCATGGCTACTTTATTTCCGCCGTGCTCTACTAGTTTAGTAGTTGACCATCAGACTTTTGCTTGGTGGGTAGTAACCACAGTTCAATCCCCATCTCGCTATGAGTGGGGTAACTTCAGACTTCAGACTTCAGACTTTCAGACTTTCTAATCTTCATGATCCTCAAAAGGATCTGCCAATTCCTTGCTGGGAGGGCCGAAAGAGATATAAATTCCCCACCCAGTAATGGCGATAACCACAACGCAGACAGAAATGCTAAGAACTATTGCGGGTTCCATAAGTAAGCGATAAATTATGAGTGCTATTCTTATAGAATATTACAGAAGATTAAAAAAAGCTTTGGCAAGTAATCTTAGGTGAACTATGGCACAAAGGACTAGGTTGGGAGATATCCTCAAACCATTAAACTCTGAGTATGGTAAGGTAGCTCCGGGTTGGGGTACGACGCCTGTAATGGCAGTTTTTATCCTGTTATTTTTCGTGTTTTTGCTGATTATTCTACAACTCTATAACAAGACAATCCTAGTTCAGGATGTGCTTGTGGATTGGCGGAGTTTAGGCAATTAGTTGATACAAAGCTATTACGCTTGTGTAATAAGCGAACCTGTGCCCGGCTCGTCCGGGTTTTTTCGTTTGTTATTTCTCATCATCCCCAATTCCCTGTGCTCATGCTGAAACTCGTGCAACTTAGGTTAAATATATAGATGTAGCGAGTGCAAATTTCCGTTCCTAAATTCAACTTCTATATTTACCGGAGAACCCGCATGAATATATTTGGTATCGGTTTACCAGAAATGGGTGTAATTTTTGTAGTGGCGTTGTTAATCTTTGGGCCGAAGAAGTTACCAGAAATTGGACGGAGTTTGGGTAAAACAATCCGTAGTTTTCAAGAAGCTTCTAACGAGTTTCAAAGCGAGTTTAAACGGGAAGCTGAACAACTAGAACAAGCTGTGAAAACCACTGCTGAATTAGAACCTAAGCAAATTCAGTCAGCGACTCCTCAGCATGATACCGTAAATTCTTCCCCAAATAGCTAGATAAGTGCTGCATAGCGATCGCCCAAAGAGAACATGACAGCAGCTGTTAAACAACCAGCTTTGGTGATTCCCCAGCTAATTGTCGGGTTGGGGAACCCAGAACCTAAATATGATCAAACACGCCATAACATCGGTTTTGCTGCGGTGGATGCGCTTTCTCGTGCTTGGCAAATTCCCTTGGCGGAAAATCGCAAGTTTCAAGGGGAGTTTGGTGAAGGTGTGGCACCAATTGGTGGTAAAATTCGTTTATTGAAACCACTGACGTATATGAATCGCTCAGGTCAAGCGATGCAAGCGGTAACAAGCTGGTACAAGCTGCCGCCAGAGTCAGTACTAGTAATTTATGATGACATGGATTTGCCCATAGGCAAAACTCGCTTGCGTTTATCTGGTTCCGCTGGGGGACATAATGGGATGAAAAGTGCGATCGCCCATTTAGGTAGCCAAGATTTCCCCCGTTTGCGAATCGGTATCGGCAAACCCAAGGGAGCAAGTAATGTAGATGACTCTACTACAGTTTCTCACGTTTTGGGGCGTTTTTCTACTGCAGAATCCCAGTTGATGTCTCTTGTGATTCAATTTGTGATTGAGTGTGTAGAACTCAGCCTCAAACAGGGAGTAGAAAAGGCGATGAATCGTTGTAATAGTCGCACGATTGATATTCCTGAAGCTTAACGCAAGTATCGATATTGGTTGATGGGCAGCAATTTTCGCTGCCTCCATCTAACCATGTTTATACCAATTCTCCTAAATTAGTCAACAGATTGAAATCTGCTGTATTGACGAATGACGAATTGGTATTAGCCACTTGATACACCCCGTACATGGGGAAAAGATTTAGTCCACACCCTGAAGGGGAGACGAAATAAGCTACAATATAGATTCAATAAGCTTCATGGCTCTTAAACCTTGTTGATAATGCTTCCACTTATTACGATTAATTCTCATTAATTGTGTGACTAAATCAATACAGCTATCCTTGAAATGTACCCATGTTTGACCATATAAGCCGATATAAAAACTACTGTGTCTCCGTTGAGAACGACTCCTTTCTTTAATCCGAGCTATATATTTTTGGATTCCTTTGCGTTTAATAAGTTGACCATTAATTGTTGCAGAGGTGTAAGCGATCGCTATCAACAAAACTAGAGAAATAAAACGTTCACCTTGAACATTAGTGTTTTCTAAGTTATAGCCACCTGTTTTGAAATCTCTAAACATTTCTTCAATATCAAATCGCTTTTTGTAAGCAGCAATTGCTGACTCTAGGGTGTCAAAATTTGTTAAAATAAACCATGCTTCTTTGGGTGCTACTCCGTTAATTTTACGTTGCCACTTACCAGCCACATTAAAACTGATAAAACCCTGAGTCTTTGTTACCTTAACTCCCTTGATAAAAAAAGATACTCCAGGAGTTAATCCTAAACTGCTTAACTCCATAAACATATCTTGTTTAATTTCTACAAATTCATTCTTTTTCAATCGCAAACAAAAATATACATCCTTGCTCTGAAGGTACTTTGCTAGTTTTACCGAGCAAAATTCTCTATCCCCCAACACACAGATTTTATAATCTTTCAATATTGCTATAACTGGCGATAATATTTTCTGCTGTTCCGTGAGATTACTACTACCTAATTTGGGCAGCAAACTAAAATATATTGGTATGGCTCTTTTATCCCAAATCACGCTGACCATTAATAAGTTTATCCGACTCCAATTAGTCCTATCAATTGCTATATAAATAATTTTTTCATTCTGGAAGTAGTTTGCTATTAGTTCTTGAATAATTGGCAACCAAACTTTTTCAATTGTGAGATTTGGTAATGATAAAAATCTTTGTATTCTTTTTCTTCTGCTTTCAAATTTAATTCCCAAAGGTAGCGCATTCGCTAATTTTTCTAAAGTTACTTCTTTGATTGACTGCAACAGATGTATCAAAATTTTTAGCAACAGATATTCTGCTAAACTCAATTGACTTTTTAAGTGCTTTTGGTACAATATAGCTAACATTATCATTAAGTAGGTCTTATTGACAAAACTAGACCTACCTTTTTCTATCACAAAACGCTACCCATCTTATACACCAAGCTTTTTAGGCTGTTTCGTCTCCCCTCCAGGTCCACACCTCAATTAGAGACGTAGCATGTCTTGATTAATTATTTGTAAGAATGATGGCAATGTTTCAGTGCGCGTTTAAGACTCCCTAGAGAAACGACACCATTACCAGAATAGATTTATTTAAAACGTCTTTTGCGTCTAGCTGCCACTGCCTTCCGTTTGCGTTTTTCTATTGGGGTTTCAAAGTGCCGATGATACTTAACGTCTGCTAATATACCAGCTTTGGATACTTGGCGCTTAAATCGGCGCAGTGCTGAGTCTATTCCTTCGTTCTCACCTAAAACCACTTGGGTCATTCTTGCTCTGTCCTTGATAATCGATCTAGTCTCCATTGTAATAGTAGCCCTAACCTTAGCCAAATACCCTGAGTCTAGAAGTATGAAACAACATGATTCCTCTGACGGGGACGAGCTAGATTTGCTGGTTTGTCGCCAATTTGGCGACCTTATAAAAATTTATCTTTTTGCTGTAACCCACTCTCAGCGCCAGTAAAGATAATTTAAACATGAAACTGTCGATTTTTTTTGAGCATAATCTATCTTGTGAATAAATGTAGTGTTAAGTAGTCTTAATTATTTATGTAATTGGCTAATTTTGTTTGATTTGCAAAGTTACTCCTGCCGTTATTTAATAATTTATATCTGACCATCAATACAGTCGAAGCAGTCAAAAAAAATTACTTAGTTAATTGACTAGAAAATAAGGCTTCTCTATCATAAAGTCAACACTGCACCAATACCTCACAAAATTCGTTTAAAATTACCAGTTTCTCGGTAAAAAAGACTCAGTGCCAACAACCTACCTATAATTGCTAAAACTGATGTATTACAAGCTGTTACCCGGTAAAAATATAAATAAAAACCACTAATAAATATAAGATGCTGACCCAAAAAAGTATGGGTTCGTAAAAATTATCATTAGCCTGAAAAATTTGATTATTAATCTGCTGATAACTGGCAATTTTTCAGTTGTAAAAGCTAAATTTTATCTGATGATACCTGATGAGGTAAATGCTTACTCAATTGAGCAGTCAAATTTGTTTTGCTTTTGAATTTTGGTCAGTACATATACTGAAAAAATTTCCTAGCTATCTGTAGAGTATGTCAGAATTGTCAAATAAAACTTAACAAAACTTTATATAAACTAATCGCCCTCAGCATGAGCAGGTAACTCTATAGCCAAAGCAATCTGATAAACTTGGCGACGGGGAAGAGAGGTAAACTTTGCTAACTGACGACTAGCTTGTGAGCGTGAGATTCCTTGACTAATTAACTGCTGTAGTTCCGTCTTCAGTTGTGATAAACTTAAAAACTCTTGACTAGATGCAGCCCCTGCCAAAACCAAAGTGTATTCTCCTTGGGGTTCCCGCTGATGGTAGTGAGCGATCGCTTCAGCAATTGTCCCCCGCCAGAATTCCTCATACAATTTAGTTAACTCCCTTGCCAGCACAATTTGGCGATCGCTACCCAAAATGTCTGCTAAGTCTTGTAAAGTATTTCGTAACCTGTGCGGTGATTCATAGAAAATTAAAGTACGGGATTCTGTCTGCAAAAATTCCAACTGTTCCCGTCGTCGTTGCTCTTTAGCTGGCAAAAAACCTTCAAAAACAAAACGATCCGTTGGTAATCCAGACGCACTCAGAGCCGTAATTGCCGCACTCGCACCAGGAATCGGAACTACGCGTATCCCCGCAGTGATACAAGCCCCCACCAACTCATATCCAGGATCAGAAATACCCGGCATACCTGCATCACTCACCAGAGCGATCGCTTGCCGATTATTTAAATGAGCTAACAACTCAGGAATCCGGCTATGACGATTATGTTCATGATAACTAATTTGCGGCGTTTTAATTTGCAAATGTTGTAGCAGCTTCCCCGTATGGCGCGTATCTTCCGCTGCAATCAAATCCACAGTTTGCAAAATCCGCACCGCCCGCAAAGTGATATCCTCCAGATTGCCAATTGGTGTAGCGACGACGTAAAGTGTTCCTGGCTGCGGATCAGTAGACATGGGGAAATGAGGAAGAAATAACAAATAACCAATGACCAATAAAAAACGCGGCTTATTCGTCGGCTTAGTAACTCTAGATTTAATTTACTTAGCTGAATCTGCTCCTGGGAATAATCAAAAAATTGTGGCTGCTGACTATAGTGTTGCATCTGGGGGACCAGCGACAAACGCCGCAGTGACTTTTAGCCATTTGGGTAATCAAGCCACAGTTCTAGGTGTAGTCGGTTCCCATCCCATGACAGAACTAATTCGGAGAGATTTAGCAAATTATCAAGTAGCGATCGCCGACCTAGACCCCCATCATACCTCAGCGCCACCAATTTCTTCCATCATCGTCACCCAAAGCACCGGTGAACGGGCTGTAGTGGCGATTAATGCTGTCAAAACCCAAGCCAAAATTACCTACCTCCCCGCAGATATTTGGCAAAATATTGATATAGTACTGATTGACGGACATCAAATGGCAGTTAGTCAGGCGATCGCCCAACAAGCTAAAGATCAGCATATCCCTATAGTGATCGATGGAGGTAGTTGGAAACCCGGTTGGGAAAAAATCCTGTCTTTGGTTGACTACGCCATCTGTTCTAGTAATTTTTATCCTCCCGACTGTCACACCACATCTGCAGTCTTCGCCTATCTTCGCCAGTTTAATATTCCCCACATCGCCATTACCCACGGTGAACAACCGATTCAATACATAACCCGTGGCGAGAACGGCATCATCAACATCCCACCCATACAACCAATTGATACACTAGGTGCGGGCGACATTTTTCACGGTGCTTTCTGCTCTTACATTTTCCAAAATAGTTTCACCGACGCACTCACACAAGCCAGCATCGTTGCTAGTAAAGCATGTCTTTCTTTTGGGACTCGGCGTTGGCTGGACTTTCCATTTTAAGTTTTCCGGATGATCAACCAAAAAACCTCTAGACACACGAGCAGATGAAAAGGTAAAAACCATGAAAGACCTAGCAGAAATTTTAGCGATCGCTCGTCATGTAGGCTGGGGAGCCGCAGATATCCTACAATCTTACTATCACGGCACAGCAAAAGACCTCAACCTCGAAATCGCATACAAACAAAACGAACCCGTCACCATCGCCGACATCACCGCCAGTCAATACATTTTAGAGCACCTACAAGCAGCCCTAGGCAACGAAGATTTCGCCTATATTAGTGAAGAAACTTATACATCACCACTAAATCAAGAAAATTCTTCCCAGTGGGTATGGATGATCGATCCCTTAGACGGGACAAGAGGCTTTATAGAAAAAACCGCAGACTATGCAGTTCACATCGCATTAGTCAAGGAAACGCGCCCCATACTTGCAGTGGTCGTCATCCCAGAAGCAGAAAAGTTATACTTTGCTATCAAAGGTCAAGGTACATTTGTCGAAACCCGCGACCATAGACAACCCCAGCAATTATCATTCACTCCCGACACCAGACAAATAGAAGACTTTACCGCCGTTGTCAGTCGCTCTCACCGCAATCAGAAATTAGAATACCTCTTGCAAAACTTACCTTTTGCCAATCACAAAGCAGTCGGTAGCGTCGGTTGTAAAATTGCCACCATCATCGAACAACAAGCAGATGTCTACATCTCCATTGCCGGCAAATCTGCACCCAAAGATTGGGACATCGCCGCCCCAGAACTCATCTTAACCGAAGCAGGCGGTAAGTTTACTCATTTTGACAACACACCATTGCAGTATAATACCGACGATATTAATCAATGGGGAGGATTACTCGCTAGTAATGGTCAACATCATGAAATACTGTGTCGGCAAGCGACAATGATTTTACAACAATGGGATAATAGCTAGAAACTAAAAAATTTATCGATTAATATCTTCAAATTCACCAAGTATTAATCACTATGCTAGACTCCGACCCCCATTCCATCAGCAATTGCTAGTCGAGCAAAATTTACCTTGCAAACCACCACAAAAATGTAATAATGTATTAGTGAGAACACTAACCATACAAATGGCAAGTTTTGCCATCTGCTGTAAATTTTTGTTGGTAAAATACAGCTCCCACGGAGTTGGTTTTCAAATGCTGTGCTATACTTCTGCATATAAAGATTATCTTCGGTTGAGTTATTCGTTTTGATTTCTCAAAAGCGTCTCTCCGAATTTAACTCTCCACAATCTCTGAATTCGGAGACATTATATGTCGATCTACGTCGGGAATTTATCCTATCAGGTTACTGAAGATGACCTGAAATCAGCTTTTGCAGAGTATGGTAAAGTAAACCGTGTTCAACTGCCAACAGACCGCGAAACAGGTCGTCCACGTGGCTTCGCCTTCGTGGAAATGGAAACAGACGCTCAAGAAACAGCAGCCATTGAAGCTCTTGATGGTGCAGAGTGGATGGGGCGTGATTTGAAAGTCAACAAAGCCAAACCCCGTGAAGAAAGAAGTAATTCTCCTCGTGGTAGCTGGGGGGGCAACAATAATCGTACCAATCGCCGCTACTAAATTGAGGGCAGAAAACCCAAAAATCTAGAGTCTCCAGCAGATAAAGCCAAAGGCTCAGATCTGCTGGAATGTTTTGTTTTAACTCTAGTATTAAACTATTCATCCACATTAAAGGAGGAATGAGAATGACACAAGTAGTACTGGGGGAAAATGAAGGAATCGAATCAGCCCTGCGAAGATTTAAGCGGGAAGTTTCCAAAGCCGGAATTTTCCAAGATATGAGGAAAAAGCGTCACTTCGAGACGCCATTAGAAAAAGAGAAGCGCAAAGCAATTGCTAGACACAAGCAAAGTCGTAGACAGCGTTCTCGCTTCAGATAACGACTACTACGAACTATCCTGCTCAACCTATTTAACTGCCCATCAGATATAAAGAAGTTAGCAGACATCAATAAAATACAACTTTTAGTAGTAGCACTGTCCTCGCTCGCAGTGCTACTACAGATGTATTTAGTCAACTTTCAATTCCCTCTACTTCCATCTTGCCCGTAAGCTTGCCAAGCCAAGTCTACCAGCCCATTAACAACTGCAGCTGCGACAACCGCACTGCCTTTACGACCATCAATCGTAATATTCGGTACGAGAGAGTCTTGCAAGCGTTCTTTGGCATCATTCACGTGCAAAAAGCCTGCTGGGGTAGCAATAATCAAAGCAGGTCGAATCGCCTCCGCAGCAATTAAATCAACCAGCGCTGTCAATGCTGTTTGTGCTTGACCGACAACAAAAATACCCTCTAGATAACGCTTGGCTAAGGTTTCTATACCCCAAGCGGCGCGGGTTTGTTCTTTTTGGGGGCGCGTCAGGGTTTCCAGACTGCAGTAAACCGGGTTAGCAAAGGTGTTCTGAATCACAGCGCTGATACCAACCTGCACCATCGGTACATCTACCACAATTGTGGTGCGTGCCGCCAGTGCTGCAGCTCCTGCTTGTAAGGCACGTTCAGAAAAACGAATTAAAGACTTATACTCAAAGTCTGCTGTCGCATATATAACCCGTCGGACAATCTCATATTCTGCCGGAGAAAAGACATGATTGCCAATTTCACTATCAATCGTTGCTAAACTCTGAGCATCAGTGACGTGCCATTCCATTGTTGTTCAGCTTTTGAGATATCAGCTTCCAGCTTATCAGCTGCAGGGGAATACTGAGTTGCCAAACTTGACCACATCGGCGAAGAAAATACTGGGAATCAGAAAAAGTAATTTTGCATAACTTTTTCAAATCTCCCATCTCGCCTTTACAAGCAATGGCATTGCTGATTGTTGGAGTTTCCACCCCAATTACACTCAACGAAGTTCCATCCACCCTTGAGTATACCGGATTCAGCAATGCCCATAGCTGAAAATTATGGGCTTTTAGCGTGCTTACTTCTCATCAAGACTCAGTGTTAGAAGATGGGCGGCCGAAAACGGGGGACAGGTAGGCGACCAAAGCACCAATCAAAAACCCAGAGATATTGCGAACCAGAGGTAGCCATTCACTGGTACGTGTGACTACTGGGCCAATACCAAAGGCGAGAAATAAAATTCCCCATAGAGGAGAAAAAATTAAAGCCCATTGCCAAGCAACCACTTGTTTATCGTTGCGAGGTTGAGCCGCAAATCCACAAATCACGCCACCAATCACTGAGGTAATGAGAGTGAGAATCCACTGCTCTCTTGGTAGTCCAGGAACAACGTTGCAACCACCTTGAAGCAAGCAGCCTTTAACTGAATTTAAAGCTTGCAGGATGGCTTGGTCTTCACCTTGTTCTCGGACAAAATACAAATTCCCGAAGCGTGTTTGCAGCTCAATCCAAAAAGTCCGGGGTAAAAATTCATAAACTGCATCCCCAACACTAAAGCTAAGGATGTTACCGCCACGAGAATCGGCGACTAACAAAATACTTTTATCATCCAAACCCCAAAAATTAATCACCGCGCGACCCGGTGTGCGGTCATATTGAGTTAAAACTCGCAATTTCCAGCCAGTTTCAGTTTCAAAACTTTTTAAATCTTCAACTAGCTTTTCTTCCTGAACGTCGGTGAGCGATTTAGCTAAATCTACAACTGGAGTCGGGATTTTAGGGAGCAAATCGGGGTTTTCATAGGCAAATGCTCTTGGGGAGGACATCACCCAAATTGACCCAGCCAAGAAAAATATTGCAATGGATACGAGAACTTTTCGCCAAAAACAGGACTGCATGGACGTTTTTATACAAATATCAACAGTAGAGGTGAACAAGTTGTTTTAAAAGCGTACGAAAAAAGTGATAGTTCGTTACACTTGTTTACTGTACTCTAATCTAGAGGATTTAATCTAGCGATGATCTGAAGTTGACACCAAGGGCAAATTCCCGGTACCCAAAACATCAGTCTTCGTCATCAAAATTGTTATTCCAGTTATCAGTTTCACTGTAATCATCATGAATGGTGGGGAGAGATTCTGGTTTTGTGCGGCGATACTCTTGTCTGATTGCTTCTCGTTCAGTGGCTGGGAGGCGTTCAATCACGCGCCTGGAAGGTTTTTGCCGTGTGAAGGTTTTCCATGCGGTTTTGACGCCAACAAAGAAGCTGCGTGTACCTGATTGCACATTTTGGGCTTGTCTACGAGCGCCATCGAGGCTTCTATCTACTTGTTTGACAACTTGACTAGCACTTTTGACACCTTCGCTGACGTCTTCTGTGAGGTCGGTAATTTCTAAACCTGTGTTGCGGATGGCGTTTAGAGTTGGTGGTAAATCTCTAGCCAGTGTATCAAATAGTTTTTCGGCGCTGCGGGCGGCTCGTGCTAATTCTTGCAATGCAGGTATAGCCACCACCAAAACAGCAGTGAGACTGGCGGTGACTAGAAGGATGGACATTCCCAGCCAAAACAGGGGATCTATCACGATTATGCGGTCTATGAACGTTCTAGATGCTGGGGAAGAGAATCTGAGTCTTGTACTTTTTGAGCGACGGTAGCTCTGGTTTCTACGGCATTTTGTCGTTTTAAGACTTGGCCTTCGCGCTGACTGGCGTCTATACCAGCGGCGATGGCTTCTTTGAGTCGCTCCAAGGTCTCATCCCAGTTTCGCAATGCGTTTGCAGATAAGCGGTCTGCCTGGATCTGCACACTTGTTGATAAATCTTCTGCTAATTCTGGTAAGGCGTCAGCAGATTTTTTCAAAAGTTTACGAGTTTCGCGCCCTGTGCGCGGAGCCACGAGCAGCCCGGTCAAGGCGCCAATTGTCGCCCCCACCATTAAACCGCCAATAAATACTCCAGAACGGTTGTTAGACATCTTGATTGTTTCTCTCCTTACACCCATTTTAGGTGGGTTTTCTCCCCTTGCAAGACTCAAATAATTTTATTTACTTAAATGCACCCTGGCAATATCTAAAAATATTGCTTTCATGCCTGAGTTTATTTGATGAAGGTTTTTTTTCCAGAATAGCGCTGCCAAATTTGCTGCCCTAGAAGCAGTAAGCTAATAATTTGTTGCACTTGTTGCCATTGTATTTGTAAGGCTTGGTTTTTTTGCTGTAGGTAATAAATATTCTGCTGACTATGATAAATATTTTCTGGTGCTTTATTTAATACTGCATGACTACAGAGTTCGTAAGCAGTTAATTTATCTGCTATCTGCCCCAAACGCTGCTTTAAATTCCACACTCTTCTAGCTATGTATAGGAGTACTATAGAAAGTAGAGTATTAATTACAACAACCACCGCTATCATTGTTTATTTAAGAATTTGTTTTGGTGTGGTTCTGCTTTCATCATAGCGATCGCTGGTTATTGATTATTGGTTAGTTGTTAAGTTTTTTGCTATTGCCTATTAGATAAAAATGTGGTAGAAAATATTGCTGCTTGAGTGCGATCGCGCAAGTTTAATCGACTGAGGATACTAGTGACGTGATTTTTAACTGTTCTTTCTGTAATATAAAGGGTTTGGGCAATTTCTCGATTGCTGTGTCCAGAGGCGATTAAATGCAAAACTTCCCTTTCTCTGGGCGAAAGTTCTGCTAATTCCGGCGGTATCGCTGGCTGAGTCGATACTGATATCGGATTATTTAAAGCTTTTTCAAATAGTCCTGGGCCAAGATGGGTATAACCCTGATGCACAGCCCGGATAGCAACTGCTAAATCAGTAGAAGAGGTATCTTTTAGTAAATAGCCTTTGGCGCCGAAGCGCATAGCTTGTGATACATACTCATCATCATCAAAGGTAGTTAATATGAGAATTTTAATGCTAGGGTAGCGTTGGCTAACAATCTGGGTAGCAGCGACACCATCCATTACAGGCATCCGGATATCCATCAATATTACATCTGGCTGCTGTAACTTTGAAGACAACATTTCTATTTGCTTTAAAGCTTGTTGACCGTTTTCTGCATCTGCGATTACTTGCAAATCTGGCTGTGACTCTAGTAAACTTTTTAATCCCTGACGAACGATGGTTTGATCGTCTACTAATAGTAGCCGAATTATCGGCGTGCTGGCTTGGGGATTGAGGCTGAGGGATGCATTCTCCAATCGCTTCACCTGTTAAGAATTGGCATGATAGCTTGAATTCGACAACCATCTGCTGGTTGACTGATAATTTGCAATTTTCCTCCTAAAGCTAAGGTGCGTTCTAACATTCCTTGGAGTCCAAAACCTGTGGTATTCTGTTCAGGATTGAAGCCTTGACCATTATCTTCTACTAATAGGGATAACATTCCTGCTTCCGTTTGCAATTCTAATGTTACTTGCGTTGCTTGACTATGCTTGTAAATATTAGTTAATGCTTCTTGAATAATACGATAACTGGCTGTGCTAACATCGGAAGTCAATGATTGTGATATGTTAACACAACAATTTGGCTGTATATTGGTCATGTTTTGGAAATTAAGCAGCAAATTGGCGATCGCATTTTCTAAAGATTGACCTTGTAGAGGGTCAACACGCAGAGATGCAACAGATTGGCGCACTTCTTTGAGAGCATTCGATCCTAATTTTTTCGCTGCGGTTAAAAATATTTCCGTTTTTTCTACATTGGTTTGGCAAAATAACATAGCATTTTCTAATTGGATACTTTGAGCCGTTAAATAATGCCCTAAAGAATCATGAATTTCGCGAGCTATGCGATTACGTTCTTGTAGAGTTGCTTGATCTTCAATCCGCAAAGCATATTGTTGTAGTTGATTGTGGGCTTGGGCTAGTTTTTGCCTACTTTGACGTTCTGCTAATAAAGCATTAACTAATAACAACACAAATACTAACACTAAACCAAATAATAAAGCTGTATTTAATGTGAGATTCAACATCAAAAATTTAACTTCATCAGCAGTAATTTGGTATCGTAATGGAGCTGGTGGTCTTGGGGGTGGTGGTGGTGCGATCGCCCAAGGCATTGATTGACCGGGCATAGGTTTAATAATTGGTGCTTGTAGAGAAGAAATATTGAAAATAGGAATAAATGAAGTTAGTAAAAATGAAATAAATACCAACCCAGCAACTATTAACCGACCTTGGGGTGAGAAAATTAAGCAACTACGAATTACTACAATTAGATAGAGTAAAGAAAAATTATTATTGCGCCCTCCTATATCTGTAGCAATTAAAATTAGTCCCAATTCCAAAGCTGTGTAAAGCAACTTATCAATTTGACGCTTAGGTAATTTCAACCCCATCAATCCAAATCCAAAAATGCTGAGGATTGTTAGTGAAGAAAAAGGTGATGGTAGACCATGTGGCGCAGGTGGAATCCCAAAAAGGCTTCTTAGCTGAAAGATTTCACCTAAAGGAAACATTGGTAATACTGTAATTCCTAGTAGAATCCACTCTAAATAAAGGAGTAAGCGAAAAGGGTGAGTTTGGAATTTAATTGAGCGAGCCACGGTAATAAGTGCAGTGGGAGTATTTTAGTTTAACTTTTACTGTAACTCTTTCAAGCGTTTAGTTAATAGAGCCTTTGGTAGCGATCGCATAATTTCAGCTTAGTACTAAAGTCCTATTTAATTTCATGACGTTAGTTGCAAATGTTTTTGGGAGCTTAGATCCATGCGTTGCTTTCAATAAAAGTCTTAAGATTAATTCATCGAACTACAAAGAAGTTCGAGTTCGTCAAATCACGGGAGATATTTATGAAACTTAAATTTGTTTCCATCTTAGCTGGCACAATTAGCTTCATCACTTTGTTTACTAATGCAGGAATTTTTTCCACTCAAGCGCAAACAGTACATAACCAATTGCAACTAATACCTACAATAGCGCAAATACCACATGGAAGACCACCATTCCCGCCACTAGAAGAACTCAATTTAACGACAGAACAGCAGGCACAGGTGAGAGAAATTATGGAAGAAATGCGCCCTCAATTAGAAGCAATCAAACCTCGACAATTGCAACTAACACCAGAACAAAAACAACAATTTGAAGCTGGTCAACCTGTCCAAGTTACGCTGATTCCTCCCACCGCTGAAGAAAAAGCAAAAATGGAACAAGTCATGCAGAATGTTAAACAAAAACTAGATAAAATTCTCACATCTGAACAGCGACAAAAATTGGAAGAATTGCAGCAAAAACCTAAAAATACAAATCGCTTAATTAATTCAAAGCTGAATTTGTAATTATAGGAGCGATCGCCAGATGATGAGCCAATAATTAATCATTCGTAATTAAACGAAAAAATGGAAAGTTTGGAGTGCTGAATAGCAGCATTCTGAACTTTTATAAAAAGTTATTTACCTTTGCATATCTGGAACAAAGCAACCACCAAAATCGATAATTTCTTGGTTAATCAAATAGTGGTGGAAACACATATTAATAGCGATTATGAATTGTTAATTACAAATTATTTTGATGATAATGACTTCTTAACTTATTCTTGAAACAAGAATTACTAATTGAATGGTAAGGTCTTTCCGTAATCAAATTTACCATTTGATAAAATAATTCATCAGGAAAAATATTCATGGATCGTCATCAGCTAGAGCAAATATTTTCAAGCCGCATGAGTCGCCGTCGCCTGTTAGTTGAGGTAGGGGTGATGACCGGATTGGCTATTTCTACCAAATTTTCTCACACTATGCCAATCGGCCCAGATATGAAGTTATATCGGCGGTTGACCTACGGCAATTTGGCAGAATTCAACGTCATGGATACCCGTCAGTACCGAACAGACCAACCATGCGGCGATGGTAAAAAAGCCCGCTGTGCAGAAGCGCTCGCGCCAGAAGCTACTTTGACCGGCACACGTCAAGAAAAATGGCTGTTTCAAGGTCTAGACCGCTCTCACGCCAAATGGAATATCCTCGCCCAGCAAGTGATCATATCCCAAATTGATCGCACAGTCGGGCTAGGGCAGACCTTCAACATGGATGTGTGGGATGGTTACTATGCTAATCGTCAGCGGGTGCTAAATTTCTTGCAAGAGCGTCAGCCATCTAACCCTGTTGTACTAGCCGGCGATGTGCATAGCAATTGGGCTATGGATTTAAAACTAGACTTCGATCAGCCTGATTCTAATACAGTAGGTAGCGAATTTGTCTGCACATCTATCAGTTCTGGTGGTAATGGCGCAGACACCAGTGCCTCAGTCCAAGCCTACCTTCCCGAAAATCCTCACATCAAGTTCTACAACGGTCAGCGAGGCTATATCCGCTGCCAGATCACACCCCATGTTTGGCAAACTGACTACCGTGTAGTAGCGACGGTTACAGTACCAGATGCACCCATCAATACCCGTGCCTCGTTTATTGTCGAAAGTGGACAGCCTGGCGTTCGACTTGCTTAAGTTCTATTTTTGGAGACGTGGTTTTCCCGTCTGTCTCCAAAAACCATTTTCCATCAAGTTCAGTAGACCTAACCGAAAATGAATATATAGCGGTGCTATTAAAAGGTTGGATATCACTTAGTGATGCGGATATGCCAGCTAATATTGCCCCTAGTACACTTTTTTGTGAATTTATAATTAAACTGTTAATCGATAGAATAAGTGGGGTAGGTTTGCATGAATAATGTCGCGTTCATATTTAAATCCTAACTTTTCCATCACGCGTTGAGACGCTTTGTTAGTTGTCAGTGTAAAGCAGACTATTTCAGGCAAATTTAGAAGTTCAAATCCAATTTTCAATATTTCTTCACCCATCTCTGTTGCTAATCCTTTACCCCAAAAATTAGCCATTAAAGCATAAGCTAATTCAATCTCGTTATTACCTTCTACGTTAATATTACGAAGACCAGCACGACCAACAAATTGATGATTAGTTTTATCTCGAAAGACCCACAAACCGAATTCATATTGTTGCCAATGATTTAAGTTATTGAGAATCAACAACCGTGTTGCTTCATCAGAACGCACACCACCTAAAGTCGCCATAACTTGCTGATCTTGGTGCATACGGTAAAGTTCATTCAAATGTTGAAAACACAGACGTTCAGCAAGCAATCGGCGTGTAGAAAATGTCTCTATTAATTGCATAACTATTTTAGGAAAGCTCAGGTGGTCTGAGATTTGTAAAATTGGTTGCACCATAGTGATTATCGATCATTTTGGCTGAAGTTCCACTTCACCTACCAATCGCAGTGCTATTAATATGTGCTTCCACACATAAACTAATAAAGGTATATCGTGTCTGGTAGCTTTTCTACACCATTTACACCCAATTTGTATCTAAAGGTATCCAAAACCGTCTAAAAATGGCATAAAGACTAGAACATTGATCCTCCATTTTTCAGGGATTAAAAAGCATAAACCCCTTGAAATAGCTGATATCAAGGGGTTTTGGTTTATGCCAGGAACGAGACTTGAACTCGTGACACGAGGATTTTCAGTCCTCTGCTCTACCAACTGAGCTATCCCGGCGGGGATATTTGCTGTGCCTTTGTTTATTGGCCACGATTAATAACAATAGCAAACCAAGCAGAATTTTGCAAGCGCTTACCAAAAAAAACTTTACACCATCTGCGCCGTCAACTTGACCCCGATGAAAACAGCAATGAATACCAAAAACTGCACCAGCACTATACTAGGGCCGGAGGCTATGTTAAACACACCCGAAGCTATGATCCCTACTACACTACTCGTACAACCAATAATTACAGACATCACCAAAAAACGAGTAAAATTATGACTCATGAGTTTGGCTGTAGATGCGGGGATGACGAGAAAAGCGTTGACTAGCAGCACGCCCACAGCTTTAATTGCCAAAGCCACAGCCAGAGATAGTAAGACTACGAATCCATATCGATAAAATTGGATGGGGATACCTTGAACCTTTGCCACATCTGGGTTAAGAGTCAACAAAATTTGTTGTCGTAGGGAAGATAACACAAACACGCTACCTCCCATGAGTAGCAGCAGCGTCAAAATTAAATCCGTGGCGTCGATAGCGAGAATGTCGCCAAACAGCACTGCCATCAAGTTACCGCGATATCCTTGAATTAGACTAGTGAGAATGACGCCGATCGCTAATGCCCCTGAAAGAATAATACTGAGGATGCTATCACTAGCTAAATCTGTTTTATCGATTAAGTAGAGAACGACAACACCAAAAACTAAGGTAAACGGTAATAGGGTTCCTGTGGGATTCACCTGCAAGAGCACACCCAAAGCTACACCAACTAACGCTGCGTGACCGACAGCATGGCTAAAAAAAGATAGCTGGCGCAGAGTCGCAAAACTACCCAACAACCCGCCCAAAATTCCCATCAACACTGCACCGACGATCGCTCGCTGCATAAATGGGAACTGTAATAAACTTACTAAATCACTACCATTAGCGATCGCTAGTTCAGTTATTGGCAAATAATCCATAGCTAATTTACTCAATTACCTTCATCGTCTGCAAAAGTTTTACATCTCCCCGCCCGGACACGCAACCCCAGTTGCTTCATACTTCATCTTTCACCCTTCATCCTTCATCCTTCATTAGCTGTTACATTTATATGTGAAAGAGATTGTGACTAAATCATCATGAGTGACTCTCAGGTCAAAGAACGCCAACCCAGCTATGTGAAACTCGCCATGCGAAACATGGTACGCAAGGGTGGTACTTCTCTCAAGCATTTTGCGCTGACCACTTTGGGGCTTCTAGCTGTCTTTGTCGGTCTTGCATACCTCACCCGCTGACAAAACACATCTTCAACAAAACTTAATATACAAATTGATTGGTTTCATACTTCATACTTCAGCCTTTTTGTACTAGTCCCTCACCCCCATTATCAAGAAAGTGCTTGTTGAACTAGACGTACAGAATTATTTTGATGAGTTGTCCCCAAAAGCATCTATAAATTTTGGGGATGACTCTGCTCCTCTAACCACCGAGACTTGGGAAAATTGGTTTAATCAGTGGTTACAAATCCTAGAAGATGATTTACCGACAGCATCAGGCTACGAAATTGGACTGCGTTTGACAAACGACGCAGAAATTGAAACTCTCAACGCCCAGTTCCGTCATCAAAATCGACCAACAGATGTTTTGTCTTTTCCGGCTTTAGAAGTTGATTTTCCTGAAAATCAAGAACTGCTGAATTCTGAGCCGTTGTATCTAGGTGATATCGTGATTTCCGTAGATACCGCCCAACGTCAAGCTCAACAACAACAACATAATCTGTCAACAGAACTAGCTTGGTTAGCTGCTCACGGTTTACTGCACCTTTTAGGTTGGGATCATCCTGATGAAGAAAGTTTGATGCATATGCTGATTCAGCAAGTAATATTACTGAAGGCAATAAGTATCACTATTGACATAGAATAAGTACTAACCTTATGACCGTAAATTTAAATATTTAGTGATCTTTTCGTAAGACTTCTGTAGGAAATTGCCCAAAACTTTATCAGACTATTAAAATCGGCCCATATCCCCAGCTTTTCTACCCTGACTCTGGATTTTTAAGCCTATGTCCCAAAAAGTTTCACCGCCACCAACATCGACAAACTGCTTACCCACACTTGTGGCCAAAGAACGGGAATTATCCTGGCAAGTAGCCTCTAATATATTAGTAAGTTTTCGCTATGCTTGGGCTGGAATCGTTTATGGTTTCCAGACGCAGCGTAACTTCCGCATCCACGTCAGTGTTTGTGGTTTAGCGATCGCTCTGAGCATCTTTTTGCATCTGCAAGCTGTGGAAATAGCAGTTATCGGCATCACCAGCGGTTTAGTTTTGGCTCTAGAGTTACTCAATACCGCCATTGAGTCAGTGGTTGACTTAACTGTGAAGCAAACTTACCATGAATTGGCAAAAATTGCTAAAGATTGTGCTGCCGGTGCTGTGTTAATTTCGGCCCTAGTCGCTGTATTAGTAGCAGGTATACTCTTACTCCCCCCCCTCGCCCACTTGATCGTCTCGGCTTTGTAAATGTGGCTGCTGACCCCTCTCCATTGCACACCATTTTTGATGTACAATTCCTCTCCCATACTTTTAGCAAAATCGAATATTGTAAAGCGACTGCTATCCATATCGGCTGGGTAAATCTTCTTGACAACCAAACTTCCCGCGATTTTTGGTACTTTGATGACATTTACAGCAGTTAAAATTTAGTGACAATTAAGCCAGAAGGGATGAGTAGTAGAAAAGAGGGAGTTATCAGCCGTGATTATTGTTATAGACAATTACGATAGTTTTACATATAACTTAGTGCAGTATCTAGGAGAACTAGCGGTAGAGTTCTCGGTTGCAGAAGATATCCAAGTTTTTCGTAACGACAAAATATCCATAGATGAAATTCAAGCCTTAAATCCTGATGTTGTCGTCATTTCCCCAGGGCCAGGTCGGCCAGAAGACGCCGGTATATCTTTAGATTTAATTGCACAATTAGGTTCTCATTTGCCAATTTTGGGAGTGTGTCTGGGACATCAGAGTATTGGTCAAGTATTCGGTGGTAAAATTATCCCAGCTCCAGAGTTGATGCATGGCAAAACTTCTCAGGTGTCTCACACCGGGGTCGGGGTTTTCCAAGGATTAGAAAATCCACTCACTGCAACCAGATATCATAGTTTGGTGATTGACCGGGAAACTTGCCCTGATGTGTTAGAAATTACTGCTTGGGTTGAAGATGGTACGATTATGGGCGTGCGACATCGGAACTATCGTCACATCCAAGGCGTCCAGTTTCACCCAGAGAGTGTCCTGACGTCTTCAGGTAAACAGCTACTGCGAAACTTTCTGGAACAATTACAGTCGAGAGAGTAATTAATGAAACGACGACAGTTGATAGGCTATGCTGGGGCGGGGCTGGTAGGAACTGTTTTGACTACCTTAAAATCTGAATTTCCAGCTGATGCACAATCTAGTAGTTTATCAGTGCGGTGGTTGGGTCATACTTGCTTTCTGTTTACGGGTGGCGGTGTGAAAGTTCTTGTCAATCCATTTCGGACGATTGGTTGTACTGCAAAGTATCGTCCGCCGAAAGTCGAGGCTGATTTAGTACTGATTAGCAGTCAACTGCTAGATGAAGGTGCTGTGGATGGATTACCGGGAAATCCTAAACTGATTTATGAAGCGGGAGTTTATGAGTTTAAAGGTATTAAGATCCAAGGGTTCAGTATAGACCACGATCGCAAAGGTGGTAAACAATTCGGGATGAATACTGCTTGGAGTTGGAAGCAAGAAGGAATTAGTATCCTCCACTTGGGAGGCGCTGCTGCGCCCATTTCCTTTGAGCAGAAAATCCTCATGGGGCGTCCTGATGTGGCGCTGATTCCCGTGGGGGGTAGCGCTAAAGCTTACACTCCTCAGGAAGCCAAGCAAGCAATTCAGATTTTAAACCCCAAATTGGTGATTCCTACTCACTACCGCACAGCAGCAGCGGATACAGCTACCTGCGATCTTTCTCCAGTCGATGAATTTCTCACTGTGATGCAAGGAACCACGGTGCGTCGCGGTGAAAATGACACTATTAATATTACTCCTGGTACCTTACCAGAAAGCAGTGTAATTCAAACTTTGAGTTATAAATTTTAACTAATTCGTCGGCATTGTTTTTTCTATTTTGTAGAGACGCATAATTACGCGTCTCTACAATTTTGAGGTAGTAGATTCACCTTGGTTTGTTGTGTGTTCCGGATTCAGAATGATTTCCACGCCGCGTCTTTTGGCGTAGTTTTTGGGAAAATTGGCTAGGAATTAATGGTTAGAAAGTGATCCATTGTTGGATGGGTTTACCGTCTGCGCCCAATACTGGTTGACCGTCTCCTCCGAGTTTAACTGGAGAAAGCTTATCTTTATCTGCTACAGGGGTTCTGGTTACTGTTGTACCGTTACCGTTGGTTGTCCAAACTTCATCGGCGCCACCAGCGTAATCGCGCCAGAAAATGTCTGTCTTACCGTCACCGTTGAAGTCACCAAAGGACGCTTTTGAAGATGTGGAAGTGGGTGAGAGGAAGGTTTCGGTGGTGAGTGCTGTACCATCCATCAGCCAAGAGGTGTTTTCTCCGGTGGCTTCATTGTGCCAGAAAACATCGGTTTTACCGTCGCCGTTGAAATCACCAATGTTAGATTTCCAGTTGGAGTCGAGAGTTTTTAGAGAACCAGTGGTGAAGAAGATGTTATTTGGTAACAGAGAATTCGTTACCCAAACAGCGTTTTCGCCTGTTTGATTGTTGCGCCAGAGGATGTCTGTTTTATAGTCGCCGTTGAAATCGCCGACGCTGGAAGTCCAGTTTGCATCTAGCGTCTCTAATGCGCTCTTATTGGCTTGTGTCCCATCCATGAACCAAGCGCTGTTTTCTCCTGCTGTGCTGCGCCAGAAGATGTCTGTTTTGCCATTACCGTCAAAATCAACCATTGTGGGATTCCAGGTGGCGTCTTGGGCATCGATGACGGTGGCGCTGGTAACGGCTTGGGGTTGGGTAGCATCAATCAGCCAAATGGCGTTTTCACCTGTTTTGGTGTTGCGCCAGAAAATATCGGTTTTGCGATCGCCATTGAAATCACCAATTAAGGGAGTCCAAGCGGCGTCAACTGAGTCTAAAGCGATGACGGTCGGTGCGTCTACGCCATTCATTAGGAAAATTTGATTTCTTCCTGTGGATTGATCTCGCAACAGTAAATCTGTCTTACCATCACCGTTGAAATCAGCAATTTTGGAAGTTGTGGTGGGGGTTAGTTGAATAGCGCCCAGAGTTCCTTTGACATCACCATTATCTTTGTTGGAACCCTCAGCAATCACTGATGAACCATTCATCAGCCTCACTTTCAATTCACCGGTTGTTTGATCAACCCAAACTTTATCGGTTTTACCGTCACCGTTAAAATCAGGCACAATTGCAGCACTAGTTAAGTAAGGATTGGGATTAGGATTAGCTCCCACCAATGGTAATTGGATGTTTGGTAATGTTGGTGTGGTGCTTGGATTTTCTGCTGTGGAACTGCTGCGTCCACTAAAAGAACTCAAACTTAAATCACCAAGATTTTCTGATAATTGATTGGTAAATTGCAAAGATTGTCTTGCCCAATTGTTGGTATCCAAAGATAATACTGATGGGTTTTGGCTCTCTAACATGTGGTTTTTATCGTTAGGTGTCATAAGAGTTTTAACTCTTTAATTGGATTGATTTCTGTGATTAAATAACATTTTTCATTAATTAAATTTTGTGGGGCAATCATTTTAAAAATATAAATGTCAGCTTTTGTGAACAAAAAATATTTGCCATAAAGGATTTTCTAAAATTTGGCAAGCTGTAAATAATCACTGTGAAAAAATTTTGATTTATGTCATCATTTATCGACAAAATGTTGCCTACGGCAAATATTAGTAACAATAAGTGTGATGTGTGCAATTTGTCGTGAGTAGACGCTAAGATATCACCAGAATGTGCAACTTCCAGCAGCTATGCAAGCAGAATATCGGGAACGTCGTCAGCAATTAATGTCAAAAATTGGCAATGGAACAGCAATTTTTTGCAGTGCGCCAACCACAGAACATGCTTATCGTCAGGATAGCGATTTTTTCTATTTGACTGGATTTCCAGAGCCACAAGCGGTGGCTGTGTTAGCGCCGCATCACGCAGAATACCAGTTTATCTTGTTTGTGCAACCCAAGGATCGGGAAAAAGAAGTGTGGACTGGTTATGTCTGCGGAGTAGAAGCGGCTAAAGAGATTTATGGTGCAGATGCAGTTTATCCGATCGCTGAATTGAATGAGAAGTTACCGCAATATTTGGAAAAGGCCGATCGCCTTTATTATCATCTAGGACGCGATCGCCCTTTTAATCATACAGTCTTGGAACATTACCAAAATCTGCTGCAAACTTATCCTAAACGCGGTACAGGCCCCATCGCTATCGAAGACCCAGGCCCTATCCTCCACAGCATGAGATTGATTAAAAGTCAATCGGAATTAGAATTGATGCGTCAAGCAGCAGCGATCGCCACCACAGCGCACAATTACGCCAGGGAGTTTACAGCACCTGGACTTTATGAATATGAGGTACAAGCGGAAATAGAACACATCTTTCGCCGTCGGGGTGCTGCGGGACCGGCTTATACTTCTATTGTCGCTGCTGGTACCAATGCTTGCGTGTTGCACTACATCGAGAACAACCGCCAAATGCAGGATGGAGATTTGCTATTGATTGATGCTGGTTGCGACTATCAGCATTACAACTCAGACATCACGCGGACATTTCCGATTAGTGGCAAGTTTAGTGCAGAGCAGAAGCTATTATATGAAATAGTTTTAGCAGCCCAAACACAAGCGATCGCTCAAGTAAAACCCGGTAACACCTTTAAATCAGTCCATGATACCGCTGTCCGCGTCATCACCGCAGGCTTAGTGGAACTAGGAATTCTCAAAGGCGAGCTTGACAATCTCATTACTGAAGAAAAATATAAACCATATTACATGCACCGTACCAGTCATTGGTTAGGCTTGGATGTGCATGATGTCGGCGTTTACCAGTACGGTGAGGAGCAATCACAGATTTTACAACTAGGTCAAGTGCTGACTGTGGAACCAGGATTGTATATTGTTCCCGATACTAAATTAGCTGAAGACCAGCCAGTCACAGACCCCCGCTGGGTGGGGATTGGGATTCGCATTGAGGATGATGTCTTAGTTACCAGCACAGGAAATGAAGTTTTAACTGCTGGAGTTCCCAAAACGATAGATGAATTGGAGAGTTGAACAAAGAAATGTTGAGCGCAATGTAGGGGCGAACGGCTGTTCGCCCTCAGCTGGTTAAGGCGTTCGCCCTGAGCTCATTTCTAGAAATGTCTAATATAAAAAATCCTTGCTATAGTAGCGACCTATTTAAAAGTTTAAAATATCTATTGATGCTGCTATTTCTAAATCTAATATTTTTTGCCGCACATCGTTGTATTCTGATAGCTTACCTGCGCGCCAATATAAATCTGCAGCTTTTTGATAATCTGTAAGCGATCGCTGTTGCTCTCCCATAGCCAAAAAGGTCTGCCCGCGCTGATAATAAGCATCAATATAATGAGGATTAATTTTGATTACTTGGGTATAATCGGCAATTGCTCCCTCATAATCTTCCAAATCATAACGAGCATCGGCACGATTTTTATAAGCATCAATATAATGAGGATTAATCTTGATTACTTGAGTGTAATCGGCAATTGCTCCCTCATAATCTCCTAAATCATAACGAGCATCAGCACGATTTTTATAAGCAACAGCATCATGAGGATTCAGCTTGATAGCCTGATTAAATTTTTGTTGATTTGTGAGCAAATAACGAGCAATGTTACTATTCGTATTACTTAAAGCATAATCAGGATTAATTTTGATAGCTTCCGTGTAATCTTCAATTGCTCCTTGATTGTCTCCCATGAGCGAGCGAGCGTCAGCACGGTGGAGATAATTAAGAGCGACATGGGGATTAATTCTAATTGCTTGATCATAATCAGCGATCGCTGCTTCATAATCTCCTAATTGGTAATAACACCAACCTCTTTTATGGTAAACTTTGCCATGATTAGGGTTGATGTTAATTGTTTGATCATAATTAGCGATCGCTCCTAAATAATCAGATTTTTGTTCACAGATTAAACCCTGTTGATAATAAACCTCAGCTTGGTGAATAGGCAATTTTAAAGTTGACTCGTCGTCAGGAATAAATGTATGAGATGCATTTTTAGATAAATTTTGATCAGCTGAAACTTTACCTGTGAAATTGACGCCGCTGACATCAAAATCAGACTCAAATAAAACTACCTGATTGGAGTGAATTTGCTCAGTTGGGAACTGTTGTAAATAGCAAGCCAATCCGCCACCATACAGCAATTGGTCTATACCAAAGGAAATTCTGCCTGTTTTTAGTTTAATCATTTTCGTCGGCAGAAATCCAGCTAAAAATAAGTGATATTCTGATTGCGCTTCGTTCACTTCCTCTTGAATTAAAATGCAAACAACAACTGCATTTTTTTCAACCTCTTCCGAACTAATAGACCAGCGGACTCTATCAATTCGCCCGTGTCGAGATTTCACCTCAACCCCGATTGATGGTTGAGCAGTTAAAGTAAAATCACTTTTACCATCGCCACCAAATCGTTTTTCATAATCAATTTCTGTAATCAAATCTGCTAACCGTTCTTTGACGACTTCTTCACCGAGTTTTCCCTTGAGATTGTTGATAAAAACATCGCGGACTGGTGATAAACGCTTATATTTTTCCGCCATCAACCAGCAAAAATCCCGCAGCGTTTTTAATCTCTCACCAGATATAATCGTTAGCTCACTATGTTGACCTTCTACTTCGCAATGCAGCAGACAACCAGTAGCTAACCTGTGAATAAAATCCGACTGTAGCGATCGCAGTAGCGTAATCCAATCCATCGATAATTCTGCGAGTCTTGAGGTGAGATTATTCTATGCAAATTTTCCCCCCCCGTAAACCTCTAGCAGTGTTACCAGTATAAATTGCCGTAACGCACCGCTTGATCATGGTGTCGCACTCTCAAGTTTATGGCTTTGGGTTTCCTGATTCTGGCTGGATCATAATCGGTACTCCACCTTTTTCGGAGCCAACAATGATAATTTTTGAGTTATTCGATTCCGCGAGTTTTTCTGTAGCTTCAATCGCTCGTAATTGCAGCACTGAATTAGTCAGTCCACCAGAGATAATTTTTTGAGAATCAGCAACGCCTTGAGCTTCAATCCGTTTTCTTTCTGCTTCTTGACGCTCTTTTTCTAAGACAAATTTCATCTGCTGATTTTCTTGCTCTGTTTTGAGTTTATCTTGAATTGCCGCTTGCAATGTATCAGGCATTTTGACGTTTCGCAACAAAGTTTCTTCCACAACAAAACCTAAAGTGGGTATTTGTTGAGTTAGTTGTTGGTCAATTTTTTCGGCGATTTCTTGGCGTTTGGTGGAGTAAATAGCTGCTGCTGGGTAGTTCGCAGTGATAGCGCGGACGGTAGAACGGAACCGAGAAATTACTAATTGTGTTTCGTCAGTCCCGATGTTTTTATACACTGTCGCTGCTTTTTGCGGGTCAAGTTTATATTGCAAACCGACATCTAGATTTAGGCTCAAACCCTCTTGAGATGTCACGTCTACGTTTTCTTTCATATCCTTTAATCGCGTAGAAAAATTCAGTACCTTAGCGAAAGGATTAACTAAATGAACACCTGGATTGAGAGTGTTATCAGAAACTTGTCCAAAAAAGTTGACGACACCAACATTTCCCGGTGGAACAATTACTAAAAGTCTAGAAATAGAAGCTAGGATAGCAACACAGCTAATCAATATAGTAATACCACGCACCGCCAAGCGATATCTTTCATTAGCTATCTTGTTGGTGTTGAGATATATCAGAATTGTAATCAAGCTGGTGAGGAGGGAAACTATAAAGCCCATGAGATTTTTCTTTATGGTGAGGATGCGTTATATACCTTAATCACACCTCCTCTCGACGCTTTTATGAAATTATTTGATACCAGATAAAATATAAATTTTGAGGGATTGAGTGTCGTTTGATTCAACTCAAGTTTGGGCGATCGCTCTGGGAAGAAAACTTTTGGGAAATACACAAAGAGCAAGAGAAGACTTTAATCAAGCACAGCGAATTAATCCCAAAATGACCAAAGATTATTTGAATGCAATTCAGTATCTCAATCAAGCTCTAGAAATTTATGAGGAATTTTATTGACAAATTCAGCAATATTTCAACGAATACGCACAAATCCAGCGTCGCTAATCAGTTTTTGTCCCTGATTTGTTAATAGCATGTTGGCGTATGCTTCACCGGCTTGTTGTTCTAAACTGTTATTATCTTGCTTGACTATCACAAACATGCGGCGCGTAATTGGATATTGACCTGTTTTAAAAGCTGCGATATTTAACTTGTTTCGCTGCTGGGGACATTGTTCGGGTTTAATCAAAGGTTCTTGGTATGGAGGTACAAAACTTTGTCCTGGTTTGGCGATGGGTAGCGGCTTAATCTTACACTGGGGGACGATTTCTGGAGCGGAAGCATAGTAAATACCACCGCGATCGCTAATCAATTTTCCCAAGGCTTGCGTCGTATCCCCGACGTATACTACATTACTTCCAAGTATTTCTTTACCGAGAATATTGTCAACTATAAACTCAACAGTTCCTCCGTCTTCAAAACGACGGGAATAAGGAGTAATCTTGAGGTCAATTCCACCTACCTGTTTCCAGTTAGTGATTTTACCAGTATAAATACCTTTGATTTGGTCTAAGGTAAGACCAGGAATTTTTAAATCGGGGTGAACAGCGATCGCTAATCCGTCTATAGCTACAGGAATTTGTTTAAGACGAAATCCCCGTGGTTGAGCTTTTTGATATTCTTCATCGTTGATGGGACGGGAGGATTGAGCAAAGGTTAATTGTCCATCCAATAACATCCGAATTCCTGTACCGGAACCAGGAGTAGCATTAATCGGAGGAGTGTAGCGTAATTCAAATTTCGGACGGACTTTTTTGATTTCTGGGTCTATATCTTTGCTAATTGGTGCCCAAGATGTGCTACCGCCATAGAGCCATGTACCTTCGGGAACGGTTACAGAATTTAAATCGGAATTGACGCTTTTATTAATAAAATAGAGAACACTAACTACTACACTTACTAAACCTAATAAACCAATTAATAACCAAGGCTGAATATTTTTCTTGGGTTTTTCTGAGGAAATTAACTTCTGAGAATTTGGCTCGTTGGGAGAAATATTCAACAATTTTTTCCAAGTCAAAGGTTCAACATTAGGCTGAATACAAAGTGTTGGCAACCAAATTGCACCAGGGTAATCTGAATTAAAATGTTCTAGGCGTTTCCGAGCTTTTTGAACTGAGGTGAACAGGGAATTATTGCCGGTAAATTCTTGAAAAAAGTATTTTAAAAACTCCACAGCTACAGCGTCTGGTACAGGTTCCCGCATCACAATCATCTGGGGTAAATGTAGCTGCGCTATTTGGCTAGCTAATCCCAAACCATCACAGGAATTAAAAATTGCTAACTGCAATCCTTTATGAATAGCTTGCTTCAAAGCTTCCTTAAATTCTTCAATACTCAAGCTATCTTGATCGTTGAGTTCAATCCAACCTATTTGACCATCTTCTCGACTCCCACTGTGCCCAGTAAAGACGAAAATATGAAAACCTTGGTCGTCCCAAAGTGCAGCCTGCAATTCTTTTCTACTAGGTTGGAGCAAATAAATTACTTCTACTCCATTTTGTTCTAAATCTTGAATTAATTTTAAATCATCTTTTGTATTAATACCGTCGCTTCTACCAACAGCAACTAATATTCTAATTTTTGTATTTTTATTAATTGATTGAGGTTTTTGTTGAACTAAATTTTTCGGCGCACTCAAAGCAATTTCCGTTTGGGGATAGTGGGTTTCAAATAAATCCCATTCTTGCCAAGGAAGGCGGCGCAAATCAATATCTTTAGCATCAATAATAACGCGAATTTCTTCATTTGACTGATGTAATTGTTGGGCGATCGCTATTAATCGATCTCGAATCGGTCGCCATCTGCTATCTCCAGAATTAAGCCATTGATTTAAATAG
The DNA here is from genome assembly GCF_000332295.1 of Fortiea contorta PCC 7126. Classification (GTDB taxonomy): domain Bacteria; phylum Cyanobacteriota; class Cyanobacteriia; order Cyanobacteriales; family Nostocaceae; genus Fortiea; species Fortiea contorta. Next base: position 4,428,797 of record NZ_KB235930.1, read on the forward strand.
TCTTTTACTGCTATCGTGTGTTCTGCACGGGAATAAATCGTCACATTTTTGGGTGTAAGACGGAATGTAGCACAAGAACGCACAGCGTCAATTTGCCGATAAGCTGACTGCCATTGATCGAAAGATGATGTTAATTCTGGTAATAATGGAGGTAAAAATCCTTCTGTTTCTTCATCTAAATTCTTCACTGTCAGAGTGACTGAAAACCCTTCTGGTGAAGTGTGTCTGAATTTCAATTTGACGATCGCCATTCTGTCTCCTTGTGTTTGATGCTCTTAAACAACAAACTCTTCAACCAGACTTGTTTCTCCTAGTATTATTTTGACACTGAATTTTTCTTCGTGCTGGCAGTTAAATTCTAATTGCATCCAATCGTCTGCAGTTCTCGCTTGAGCTTCCATCCCCATATTTCCCGCTGCATCGAGGACAATTAGCTGTAAATTAGGTGGGAGATAAATAGCATCATCCCCCGGATAAACTCGCAACCGGATGTCAAAAACTTCGCTATTTGTTGGGGTTAACTGCACTAACAACAATACTGGTCTTCCCAAGTCCATCACCTTCGCTCGACTGATAGAGTTGGAACTGCGGGTGATGGTACTTGCGCTTCTCAAATTGTTAGCAAATACTAACTCTGGAGATTGCCAATTTTGCTCAAAAATTCCCGCTAACCAGGTGCGTAAATTTACCAAGTCTGAACGTTTATGTATCGTATCTATCAGCACATCTAAAGATTTTAATTGAGCAATTTGTAATATTTGCGTTGATTCCGTCGTTTCTTGGCGCGGTGCAAAACCCAGTAATTCTACATAATCTAATTGTTGATTAAATTGCACACATACATAACCGATGCGGTCTGAACCAGGGGTGGGAGGTAGAGCGATCGCCTCTTCGCCCGGTAACACTGGCAGACATTCCAGCCTACCTACACCCGGTAAAACCAAATCTGCAACATCAAAAAGCGCCCTCAAACCTCGGTGCCAACTGTCACCTTGATTAAGTGCAGTTTCCACATTCAACCATTTAAAATAGCTGTGAACCGCATAAACAGCCAAAGTATTCAAATAAACTTGCTTTCCCTTTTGAGGCGTATCCTGTTCTGCAGCAAATTCCGCAGCCCAACGATGAGCATTTTGGGGGATAGGGACATTTAAAATATCTGATTTTATATTACTCATAGTTGTATCCAAAATTTACACCTATTTCTTTTAATAAAGGAAGGCAATGACTCTTCCAGTGAGAATAGAGAGTTTGATTGCTGATATTTAACTCTCTGGCAATATCGGCGATTTTATGAGGCGGTGCTTGCAGAAGTAAGCGCGTCGCTAAAACTTGACAATGACACTCAGGGTTTTTACGAGGATGAGAAGCCGTCAATTTACCATCTGCATCCTGCTCAATATATTGTCTGATGCGATTACCAAGACGCAGGCGTTCAGTTTCCTGGATTTGGGCTATTTTAATTTCCAGTAAATCTAAAGACATAGTAGGTAAGCGATCGCCCAAAGTAATTTCGTCACCCTCATCATTGCGAAAAGGCATATCTAAACTCAAAGGATACTGACTGTCTGGCGTATACAAATCTTTAATCCGCCACTTGAGATAGCCATTAATCCAAATTACCAAACTGTTTTGCACAGAAAGCGATCGCGCCTCAAATATACAAATATTCCGGCTAACCCACTCCCAAGTTTGATTCAAAGCCCCTAAGTAGTCTTGGTGAGCAGACTGATAAATCCCAGGAAGTTTTTGCACTAGCAAAAGCAGTCTATTTAAAGCTTTCTGCCTTTCCGGACTAGGGTCTGGGTGACAGCATACCTCATCAATCAGTTTTTTCAGTTGTTCATCCACAACGGTTTTTCCTTAAGCTGCTGGCTGACCTGAAAGACAACAAAGCTTCTGCAGCTTGAGTTTAACTGATTTTCAATTCACTTATTACCTGTGGATGTTACAAATCTGCAATCTTTTTGCTGCTCGTGACTGTCGTGCTATGAATTTGGATACAAAAACGTGAAATCTTACCATTATTTCTGAATTTGCGCTCTCACCCACAGACGAAAAACCCTTAGTGTTGGACTTCTACCTATATTGCGACTTTGTTGAACAAACTGGGGAATGGCTGTAACAACCGACAAATCGGGAAAAATAGGACTAATTTCTGATTCAATATATTTACCATTTATCAGCAAATTAATTTGTAATTTACCATCTTCATAGCGCCACAATTCTGGTACTCCCAACGCCTCATAAGCATCAACTTGAGTCTTAGAAGTAACATCAACTTCAATTACTAAATCAGGTGGTGGGTCAACTTTTAAATCTATTCTTTCTTTACCAATCATCCGCGCCTGATTTTGAATATAGAAAGAATCATCAGGCTCTACACCAACAGTCATATCTTCCCGTTTAAAAGTCGTCGAGCCAAAAGATTCGCAGTCTATTTCTAACTCTTCTAATAAAATTTTTACTAAATCGCCAATAATGACTTTAGCTAATTCATGCTTCGGTAAAGGCATCCTAATTTCTAAGTTACCATGACTGTAAGCCAATCTAGTAGCGCGATGGTCGCCAAGTTCTTCTAAAATATCCTCAAATTCTTGCCAGCTAACATCGTGGAGCATCACTCTGTGTCCTGGCGGCACACTTAATTGTTGTAATTGCAGTGTTACCATTACTTAACATTTCAATTTAAGATTGAAACTTGCGAAAGGGAATATGAAATCATCATAGCAATGTTCATATTTTTGATGGAAAGAACCCATACCGAGGGGAAGCGATCGCATCTCCATACCCATTAGAATAAACAAGAATTGACATTTCAATAGCACGTTCAAAAAGTATTAAATATTCATTAACAATAATTATTGGCAGGGCGAACAACCGTTCGCCCCTACCCTTGTATCTCGTTTACTTGAGAATGCTATGAACTACTTACCATTACCGTTACCGTTATGACCGTTACCATTACTAGCTAGAACACGTTCAGCCAGTTTTTCCGGTACTTCTTGGAGATGGTCATATTCCCAGTGGAAAGAACCAACGCCCAGAGTTTGCGATCGCAGCTCTACAATAAAGTTTTGCATCTCTGCTTGGGGTAAATATGCAGACACGCTATCCCAACCTGACCAATCATTTCTCCCCTCATAGCCTAAAATCTGTCCCCGTCTACCACTGAGCAGTTGCAACACCTTGGAGGTAAATTCATTAGGGGTTGTCACTAATACCCGCAAAATTGGTTCTAACAGGGTGGGTTGGGCTTTAGGTATCCCCGTTTGCATCGCCAAGCGAGCTGCTTGCTTAAACGCTTGTTCAGAACTATCAACGTTATGGTAGGAACCATTAGTTAAAGTTACCGCCACATCCACCATCGGGAAACCCAGAGGCCCGTGTGTGAGAAACTCCCGCACACCCATTTCTACCCCAGGGATATACTGTCTAGGAACCACACCGCCAACAATAGTTTCACGGAAGTTAAAGCCTCCACCCCGTGGTAAGGGTTGGATGTTGAGGAAGACATCCCCAAATTGTCCATGTCCACCGCTTTGGTGTTTGTAGCGCCCGTGAACCGATTCTACGGGTTTGCGGATGGTTTCTTTGTAAGGAACTTGTGGGAGGTGGGTTGACATCGCCAAGTTATATTTGCGGCGGAGTCTATCTAAAGCGACTTGCAAATGAATCTCGCCTTGTCCCCACAAAATAACTTCATGGGTGTCACCGTGTTGTTCCCAAGCTAAAGATGGATCTTCTTCTAACAGTTTAGCGATCGCACTGCTGAGTTTCACTTCATCGTTGCGCTTTTCGGGAGTTATAGCCAGGGCATATACTGGCTCTAACTGTGTGGCTTTGGGTAGTGATTTCACCGAGTGGGAATCTGTGGAGAGGATATCTCCGGTTTTAATTCCCTCCATACGGCTTAAAGCCACAATTTCACCCGCATCAGCTTCATTCACAAACTGTTGCTGTTGTCCCATCAGGCGATAAATTCCCCCAGCGCGAACGCCGTTGAGCACAATACCTTCAGTTAATTTACCTTGCCAAATCCGCACTAAGGAAAGTTTACCGCCTTGGGGAGTGTAATAAGTTTTTAATACCTGCGCTATTGGATCAGTAGCTTTTTTAGTTAAGCGGCGTTCTGCTGTGGTTTCAGGTTCAGGAGCTTCTCCTAACAAAGCTTCTAATAATGGTCTGACGCCATAATCTTGTTCAGCGATACCAAAGAATACAGGTACAACTAAATCTGCACCCAATTCCATTTTTAAATCTTGGAGAATTTCCTCTTGGGGAGGTTCAATGTCTTCTAAAAGTTCTTCCAATAAATGATCGTCAAAATTTGCTAGGGCTTCTAACATTTCGGCCCGTGCTTGATGTTCTTCTGCTTTCAAGTTTTCGGGGAAGGGAATCGGATCAGCGGGTGCGCCTGGATGATATTGATAGGCTTGCTCACTCACCATATCAATAAAGCCTGTTAGTTGTTCCCCTTGTATGATTGGGTATTGGTGGGCGACTAGGGGACGGCTAGAAACAGCTTTCAGGGCGTGTAATGTTTCTAAAACATGGATATTCGCCCGATCCATTTTGTTGACAAAAACGAGGTGGGGAATTTCCCAGTCGTCAAGGAATTTAAATAGGGGTGCTAAAGTGTGGACGCGATCGCGTATCGGTTCGCAAACTACAATTGCTGCATCTACTCCCATTAAAGCGTTATAGGTTTCTTGGGCAAATTCCACCGAACCCGGACAGTCAATAAAAGTAAAGCGAGTATCACTATATGTGGTACTCGCTGCGCTGACTTCTACACTCATCCGGCGATCGCGTGACTCGTTGGCACTATCGCCGACGGTGTTACCATCCTTAACATGACCTTTGCGGGAAATTGCTCCAGAAACAAATAACAAGCTTTCTAATAAAGTCGTTTTCCCGCTTAAATAAGGGCCAACAATTGCCACATTCCGCGAACCCGATTTTACTTTTTCGTTCATAAAACCTCCCTTGCGGTAAAGTATTTTTAACCGCATCATCCTGTTTATGCCAAGGATTTGAGATGGTTCTCTTAAACAAGAATCATCCCCTCTTTAATTTGTTATTATCCTCCCTTTAATCTGTGCAGAAAAAAATCGTATTCTGTTGTAAGATTTTCCTCAATAAAAGTTAATAAAGACTAACTTTTTTACTCAAACTTAAATTTTTGTAAAGTATTTCTGGTTTCTCAAAACTTTTGATGAAATAAACTTAACCCCAAGTGTTGCCAGTCAGAAAATTCATGAGATTATCATTCTCTAAATATCCTATGGCCGGGCTAGTAAGCTTGATTGTGCTATCTCAAAGCCTTTTTTCTCCCGCTCTCCCCATCTCCCCACCACCCCACCACCCCACCACCCCATATCCCCACCTCCCCCTACTAGCACAAAACCCCATTCAATCAGCTACAGACAACTTAAATCAAGGCTTACAGGCGATTCAAGCGGGGAGAATACAAGATGCGATCGCTCTTTTTCGCCAAGCCACCCAGCTAGATCCGACATTAGCAGCAGCACATTATAATTTAGGGTTAGCGTTGCGACAAGCGGGACAATTACAACCAGCCGCAGACGCATTTTATCGCGCCACCCAAGCAGATCCTAAGTTTGCTTTAGCCTTTGCCAATTTGGGGGGAGCGTTGTTAGAAGGAAACAATTTACCACTAGCAAATGATTATTTACAACGCGCCATAGAAATAGATGCTCGACTTGGTTTTGCTCATTATAACTTGGGATTATTGCGAGAACAGCAAAGAGATTGGGAGCGAGCGATCGCCTCTTTTAAAAAAGCGATAGAACACAGCAAAAATGCACCAGAACCAGCTTATCATTTGGGTCTAGCTTATCTGCAACAAAGCAAATTAGACCAAGCCAAAGACGCTTTTCGTCAAGCCATAAAAATTAATCCCAAATATGCAGAAGCTCACTATAACCTAGGGACTATCTGGTTTCAACAAAAAAAACTGCCAGAAGCATTAGAATCCTTCAGAAAAGCAGCCCAAGCTAACTCTAATTATCCCAACGCTTATTACGGTGCAGGTTTAGTTTTTATGCAATTGCAACAATATCCAGAAGCAGCGCAAGTATTGCAATATGCGAGAGATTTATACAATGCTCAAGGAAATCTGAATTGGGCAAAAAATGCCGAGCAATTGTTGCAACAATTACAGAAATAAAAAGATTAACTTCTGTGAAGCCCGATTCCTTAATATTAGATAACAATAGAATTATGGTGTGAATTGGCTGGTGGGCGATGAAGTTAAATGGAAAAGGAAACTCACATGCAAAAGCGCTTCAAGAGTCGATTTTTATTTTCTGATCGCTGGCTTGATCGACATGCGATCGTCCGTAACATGGAGGCTTTTCAAGACCTAATTGTCATTGTTTTATGTTTAGGTTTATTTGCCGTCATGCTGTTACAATTGTGGGGAATTGTGGTGGCTATTACCCAACCCTTAGACTATAAAATAGTCACCGCTAAAATACTTTTCGTGTTGATTTTAGTTGAATTATTCCGCCTCCTGATGGTTTATTTACAAGAGCATAGTATTTCTGTGGGAGTAGCGGTAGAAGTTACAATTGTCTCAGTCTTGCGGGAAGTAGTTGTTCATGGTGCGTTAGAAATTACTTCATTTCAGACCGCAGCAATTTGTGGTTTACTGTTTATTTTAGGTGGGTTATTAATAGTGTGTGCCAAGACACCACACATGGATTGTATTAGTGCTAATACTAAGCTTTGCCCGATTGTCTACAAAGGAGGCAGAGATAGGCAAAATGAATTAGAATTTCCCTATGTCCGTCGCTGTGATGAGAATCAACCTCTGGCATAAATCCACTAAGCAAAAATTACCTTGCCTAGATACATTCTTATCCACTTTTGGGCAGATGAACAACTCTTTTAGAGAAAGTAACAATTAATCAGAAACCTAAAAGAGGCTAAATTCATGACTACAGGTAACGGGAATTCTCAGCAACCCATCAGCAACTTAGAGTATGACTTTATTACCGTGTTGCACAACAAAGCCGAAGCAGTTCAAGCTTATGAACGCTATATTCAAGACGCACAAGCAGTCAATTCTCAACCTTGTGTAGAACTCTTCCAAAAATTGCGTCAATCGGAAATTGAACAAGCACAAGAAGTCCGCCAACATCTGCAAACCGTGATGCAACACGGTAAGATGTAAAACGAAACGTAGGCGTTGCCAAATCGTGCTACGAAACTACTGTAGAGATGTAAATTTTTACGTCTCTACACAGTCTTCAGTCCTTCACTCATTATTAATTACAAATTAACATCAAATAACCGAGAAGTTTCTAACCGATTCATCCACTTTTTTAAATAAATCAAATTAGCCTTTTCTTCAGCTGCATCTTGAGTATCTAATGGATGAGGCATCAATCCTAAAATTGTGGCTGTAGTTACACAAAACATCGATTTTTGAAAACTCATACAAATTTGCACCCGCAGGTCATCTTCACCTCTGAGGCTATTACGATAAACCGCGTGCAAATATTCTGGAAGATAGTGACGCATATCCTGCATTAACAGAGTAGGCGGAATACCAGCACCGCCAATAGGTAAAGGGTCGGCGTACAATGCACCGTATTCAAAACGGGCTTGGTCGGGGGGAATTTGATACGCTTGAGCGTTGTAAGTTACTGTACCAGAAAAAGGAGTGCCCCTAAAGAAAACTGCCTCTACATAAGGTATTGCTGTATCTGCTAAAAATGTCAAACCAATATGTTTGGGGATGATTTCATAAACTTTACCCTGAATTTTCACATCATAGGTAATTGGTTTTGATGCATCTGCTACTAATCCTGATTTAATATACTCAACAACTTGGGGAATTGTGGTAATTTTACCTAAGTCATAAAGGTCTGATAAGCTCAAAAATATATCAGCCATAACCCGCCAAAATTGACCCAAACCACTATAGTAAGTAGATACCCGCAACTGTTCATTTAAAAAGTCTGGAAATAGTTGATTGACACCTATCATCAAGGGGTTATTTTTAAATTTGGCGGCGATTACTGCTTGAGCAATTTTGTGAAATTCCTGGGTATCTAAATAGGCGTCTAGTCCTCCCCCGCCATGCCACATCATCGATTTCATGCAATATTCGGCATATTCAAAATTAATGCGATCGTGCCACCAATGACGAAATAATTTCTGCCAGGAAATATCACCATTAAAATATTTAAAAAAGGGAAAAAATACTAAAAATTGCTGCTCGCCAATATAAATAAGATTATGGGAATAAGCATCTAAAACTACACCATAACTTTTGAGAATTCCTACTACTTCCAGTACATTTTCTGGATTATCTACAAGTAATGCTTGTCCAGACTGCAGGCGTTTTATATATTCAGATAAAACGCTACTATAAGGTTTATTTTTAGTATTTGCCATCGCTATTTCTCCAAAAAGTATAGGGGTTAGGGGTGAGGGGTGAGGGGTTAGGGGTTGGAGTCAAACAAGCGTATACTATTCACCTAGCCCCTAGCCCCTAGCCCCTAATTTCTTGTCAAAGATACTGTTGCTACGACGTCTTGTGTGTTTACCATGGCGGTGGTTGTGGGTTCAGTCCACCTGGATAACCAAGTAGGTAGGATGCCAAAAATCACAATCAATACGGCTAGAATGATGGAAGGAATGCGATCGCTCCAATACAACCGTGGTAAGTTGATGACTTGTGCAGATAAGCGCCCAAAAAAGGCACTATTGACGAGAATTAAGAAATAAACGGCAGTTAACCCAGTACCAATCATACATAGTAAGGTCTGCACGGGAAAAACTGGAAAGCTACCGCGAAAAATGATGAATTCCGAAATAAACCCGACCATTCCGGGGATACCTGCGCTAGCCATGACTCCTAACACCATTAAGGTAGCAATTACTGGCATACCCCGTTCTGGATTCATCAGTCCCCGCACTACGTCTAAGTTACGGCTACCAGCTTTTTTATAAATTACCCCTACCAACAGAAATAGCAGTGCGGAGATTAAACCGTGACTCACCATTTGCATCACAGCACCCAGTACACTTAATGGTGTTGCAGATGCGGCGGCTAGGAGGATGAAGCCCATGTGGCCGATGGAACTGTAAGCCACCATTTTCTTCATATCTTTTTGGGCGATCGCACAGGATGCACCATACAGTACACTGACTACAGCCCAAGTTGCTAACCACGGTGCTAAATAAGACCAAGCTGTTGGCAACAAGTTCATGCCAAATCGCAATAAGCCATAGGTTCCCAATTTCAACAATACCCCAGCCAGCAGTACAGAAATTGGTGTGGAAGCTTCTACGTGAGCATCTGGCAACCAAGTATGAAAGGGAACTAAAGGAATTTTAATGCCAAAACCTACTAAAATTCCCCCCAGCAGTAACAACTGAGTCGCCAGAGGTAGGGACTGGGTATGCAATGTCTCTAACCCAAAGTTGGCACTACCACTCAGCCACACCATACCGAGGAAACTAGCTAAAATCAACACTCCCGAAACCGCGGTGTAAATGAGAAATTTTGTCGCTGCATAACCCCGCTTTTCACCACCCCAAATCGCAATCAGCAGATACAGGGGAATCAACTCTAATTCGTAAAACAGGAAAAATAGTAGTAAATCTTGTGCTAAAAAGGCTCCTGTCACCCCAGCACTCAGCAGTAAGATTAAACAGTAATAAAACCTGGGACGCTGTAGAGACTGGTCAGTACTATAAATGGCAATACAAGTCAACAGTCCTTGCAGTAGCAGCAAAGGTAAAGATAAACCATCTATTCCCAGGTTGTAGTTTAAACCCAGAGCATCAATCCAAGGTAGCGACTCAGCAAACTGTTGACCAATCTCCTGGGGATGAAATTGAATTGCTAGTATGATTGTCCAGACAAACATCACACCAGCAAAAACCAAAGCTATGTCACGGGAACGCTTTCCTGTGATTTCTGCAGGCCAAAAACCAATCAAAGCCGCACCAAGTAACGGCAGTAAAATTAAAGCACTCAGCATAAACTCTTTGGGAGACGAGGTAGAGGAGAGATGAGGTAGATTGGGGGAATAACTAATAACAACCCCCACCGCTAAACTTGATTTGTGCCCACCTTCCTAAAAAGGCAATTTATCCAGTAGACCTAACGACCAACTAATAAAAAATCCCAGGATGCTGACAACTACTAAAATCGTCAACATGTATCCTTGGGATTGACCAGAAATGCTATATTTCAAGGTTTGCCCGCTAAAAATAGCCGCAAACCCTACCAAGTTTACTAGACCATCGATTAAATAGCGATCGCTCCACGCGGAAACCTGAGAAAGTAGCGCTACTGCTTTGACTACTGTTAATCGATAAACTCGATCTATGTAAAAATCATACCCCAATAGATCCTGCATAAATCTCCATACCAGAACTCTCGATCTCGACCATGCTTTATCTAAGTAGATTGTCGAGCCGATACCGACCCCAATTAAGGTTGAAGAAACTAATATTAACAAGACGTACCAATCAATTCCTTCCCAATCAGGTAGTAAGTACCATTGCTGCAGCATCAAGGGTAGTAGCAAGGTGACTATGGTCAGAGATACCATGGGGAATGCCATCTGCCAAGCAACTTCTGGAGCGCGGCGGGTTTTTTGTTGCGGTTTGTCCCAGAAGATATATCTAAATACCCGTGTTAAATTCAATGCTGTTAAGCAATTGACTAAGACTAAAACGCCAATTACCCAAGGGTTAATTTTCACAAAGCCGTCAGCCCACGCTAACATCGCCCAAAAGCTACCCAAGGGTAATAAAGTTACCATTCCCGCTGAACCAACAATAAACGCCGTGGTGGTTGCAGGCATTTTTGACCACAGTCCTCCCATTTCGGTTAAATTTTGGGTATGGGTGGTGTGGATAATTGAACCTGAACTCATAAATAATAAAGCTTTAGCGATCGCATGAGTTAACAGCAGCATTAAGGCTACACCTCCTTGCTGTAATCCCACAGCCAAGAACACCAAACCCATGTATGCACTCGTGGAGTGGGATAAAGCTCGCTTAATGTCGATTTGCGCTAAGGACACCAATGTCGCCCCAATCGCTGTCACCGTCCCCATGATTACTAAAGCATTTAAAGCTACTGGTGATAGAGCTAGCAAGGGCTGCAATTTATACAACAAATAAGCCCCACCAGCTACCACCAGTGAGTTTCGCATCACCGAAGCGGGGTTTGGCCCTTCCATGGCCTCATCTAACCACAAATGTAAAGGAAATTGAGCACATTTCCCCGCCGGCCCCGCAATCAATGCTAAACCTAACAGCGTTGATGTCACCGGGTTGAGGTCGGCTGTTTGTGCCCACTCAGCTAAATCAGAAAAGTTCAAGCTACCAGCGATGGTGGATAGTGTCACCACAGCCATCAGCAGCAATAAGTCGCCGATGCGCTTCGTCCAAAACGCATCCCGCGCTGCTGTTACTACTAACGGTTGGGCATACCAAAACCCTACCAGCAAGTAGGTGGAAAGTGTTAAAACTTCCAGCAGCGCATAACTGAGAAATAAGGAATCGCTGATGGCTAAACCAGTTAAAGCTGCTTCAAACAAGCCAATTAGTGCAAAAAAACGCGCCAGCGCCCAGTCTTTTTCCATGTAACCCAGGGCGTAAATTTGCGCTAGGATACTCAACCCCGCAATTAAAACTGTTGCGCCGATACTCACTTGTGAAATTTCCAAAGCAATAGATAAATTTAAATCTGCGGCTTGGAACCAAGTGAAAAGAAAACTTTCTGGTTCTTTATCCCAGATATCTTTGAATATCAATAAACTGTGGATAAAAGCCAAAATAGTCGTCAACAAGTTTAGATAAGCTGCCGGTCTAGGCCCTGTCTGCCGAATCAGTCCTATTGTCCAGGGCAAAGTTAAGATCGCGCCTATTAAACCATAAAAAGGCACCAAGCAACTTGTTATGTAGAGAAAATGATTCATTGAGTTTTCCTTTGACGACTCAGGATCCGATGCCTTGTTTTTAAATCAGCTGATGTAAAATATAATTTCTATATTGACATTGACATTCAGCGCTTAAAAGAATTACATATCACAAAATAAACATATTTAATTATTAATCTTTATCCTACTTGTACCGGGGCAATTTCTACTTCCACATCATCAATTTATATCAATTATAATAAAAACTTATATAATTTTTAGTTTGTAACTATACAGATATCAGCAATCAGGAAAACACAGTTACGGCCAAACCTCCAGGCTCATACAGTGCCTGTTTATTGGCAATTGTGGTGTTTATTAACCAAGGATTAACAAATGTAATTAAAAAATTATAAAACTGAATTGCCTACTCTAGCAATCCGTGAAATTTCATTAACTAGATGGCTATATTAAATTATATTAAGTTTTCTTAAACAGTTTTATCATAAACTATTATGGTAAGTTATGTTGCCAGGGACGCCAAGCTTTCCTATGCTTAATTTAGAAGTGTTTTCTTAGCTTAAGATCAAGCTCTAAGCGTCAAAGTTTTCAAACAACAGTACTGATTGGATTAATTTTTTAGGAGTTCTGCGATGCCAATTGCAGTTGGAATGATTGAAACTAAAGGCTTTCCGGCAGTAGTAGAAGCTGCTGACGCAATGGTGAAAGCAGCCCGTGTCACCTTGGTAGGTTATGAAAAAATCGGTAGCGCTCGCGTCACTGTCATAGTGCGCGGGGATGTATCTGAGGTGCAAGCTTCAGTTGCCGCAGGCGTGGAAGCAGCCAGAAGAGTTAATGGTGGTGAAGTAGTTTCTACTCATATCATTGCCCGTCCCCACGAAAACCTGGAATATGTCTTGCCGATTAGGTACACAGAAGCGGTAGAACAGTTCCGCACCTAAGAAGCATCTCTGTCCTCTAGAGTGCTTCTGTCATCCAAGTTAAGAAACTTGATTTAAAGGTTAAAACTAATGTCAATTGCAGTGGGAATGGTAGAAACGCTTGGCTTTCCAGCAGTGGTAGAAGCAGCGGATGCAATGGTGAAAGCAGCTCGCGTCACCTTGGTAGGTTACGAAAAAATCGGCAGCGGTCGAGTCACAGTCATCGTCAGAGGCGACGTATCTGAGGTGCAAGCCTCAGTAGCCGCTGGTGTGGAATCAGTGAAGCGCGTCAACGGTGGACAAGTGCTGTCCACTCACATCATTGCTCGTCCACACGAAAACTTAGAGTATGTCCTACCAATTCGTTATACCGAAGACGTAGAACAATTCCGGGAAAATGTCAACGCCATTCGTCCTTTCGGTAGAAGACCGTAAAACATAATGCAAGTTGCCAAGGTTCGTGGCACAGTAGTTAGCACCCAAAAAGATCCAAGTCTCCGGGGTGTAAAACTACTAATGTTGCAATTAGTAGACGAAAACGGAAACATGTTACCAACCTATGAGGTAGCAGCGGATAGCGTCGGTGCTGGAGTGGATGAGTGGGTACTGATCACCAAAGGCAGTGCTGCTCGTCAAATTCTGGGTAATGAACAGCGTCCCTTAGATGCAGCAGTAGTAGCGATCATTGATACTATTCACGTTGAAGATCGTCTGATTTACAGCAAAAAAGACCAATACAGATAGTCATAAGTCATGAGTCATTAGTTATTAGTCATTGGTATTAGCTAAAGACAAATGACGAATGACCACTGACAAATGACAATATTAGGAGGAATCTCGCAATGATAGCCCGCAGCACAGCGGCACCCCCTACCCCGTGGTCAAGGAGTTTAGCTGAACCGAAAATCCATGAAAGCTCATTTGTACACTCATTCTCCAACATCATTGGCGATGTGCGGATAGGTGCAAATGTGATCGTGGCTCCTGGGACTTCGATTAGAGCCGACGAAGGCACACCCTTTTATATTGGTGAAAATACCAATATCCAAGATGGTGTGGTAATTCACGGCTTGGAACAAGGGCGAGTAGTTGGTGACGACCAACAACAATACTCTATATGGGTAGGGAAAAATGCTTCTTTGACCCACATGGCGCTTATTCATGGTCCGGCTTATGTAGGCGATAATTCATTTATTGGCTTCCGCTCCACAGTATTTAACGCCAGGGTGGGTGCAGGCTGCATCGTCATGATGCACGCTCTGATTCAAGATGTAGAAATTCCCCCTGGGAAGTATGTACCTTCGGGTGCAATCATTACTACCCAACAGCAAGCAGATCGCTTACCAGATGTGCAAGAGCAGGATGAGCAATTTGCCCATCACGTGGTGGGGATTAATCAAGCGCTCAGAGCTGGTTATCGCTGTGCTGCAGATAGCAAATGTATTGCACCCATTCGGGATGAGAATACTAAATCTTATACAAGTAATGGTCTAACAGTTTTAGAGCTAGAAAGGAGTAGTGAAGTGTCGAGCAATAGCTTGGGTGTTGAAACCATAGAGCAAGTGCGTTATCTATTGGAACAAGGTTATAAAATTGGCACTGAACATGTGGATCAAAGAAGATTCCGCACCGGTTCTTGGAATAGTTGCCAACCAATTGAACCGAGAAGCATCGGTGAAGCGATCGCCGCTATTGAATCCTGTCTGCGCGACCATAGCGGTGAGTACGTCCGTCTGTTTGGCATTGACAAAGGCAGACGACGTGTGCTAGAGACAATTATTCAACGTCCAGATGGCACAGTTTCCGCACCTAACACCTTTAGAGCACCCGCTACCCAATCTCACAGCAGCTACAACGGTAACGGCAACGGTAACGGTAACAGCAGCAGTAATGGTAATGGCCGCATCAGTGGGGAAACTGTCGAGCAAATCCGTCAGTTGTTAGCAGGCGGTTATAAAATCGGCACAGAACACGTAGATGAGCGCCGCTTCCGCACAGGTTCCTGGCAAAGTTGCGAACCAATTAGTGCCAACTCCGCCAACGACGTGATTGCTGCCTTAGAAGACTGCATTAACAACCATCAAGGCGAGTATGTGCGGCTGATTGGTATCGATACCAAAGCCAAACGGCGGGTATTAGAAAGCATTATCCAACGCCCCAACGGCCAAGCTAGCCCATCTGGTAGCCAAAAATCATTTGCAGCCGCCACCGCCACCGCCACCGCACCAGCCAGCAGCACTCGCTTAAATGCGGAAGTGGTCGATCAACTCAAACAGCTATTGGCGGGTGGATACAAAATTAGCATCGAGCATGTAGACCAAAGGCGCTTCCGTACAGGTTCCTGGACTAGCACCGGTTCCATCGAAGCCCGCGACGAAAGACAAGCGATCGCTGCAGTAGAAGCGAACCTGGCCGAATACCCAGGAGAATATGTCCGCTTAATTGGGATTGATCCTAAAGCCAAACGTCGAGTACTGGAAACAATTATCCAACGTCCATAGTTCTAGGGAATGGGGGAGCCACCAAGGTCTTGGGCACAGCCCAAGTAGAACAAGTGGTGTCTGGGGTAAGGGGAGATAGGGAATCCCTAGCCCCTAGTCCTTAGTCCCTAGTCCCTAGTCCCTTTCCGAGGTGACAATTTTCATGACTGTCCCGCCACTGCGCCTCAACAACAATTTTGATCCTTATATTAGTGGCGAGGTAACTATTGATCCTAGTGCAGTACTTGCACCAGGAGTAATACTCCAAGCAGCTACAAACAGCAAGATCATCATCGGCCCTGGGGTCTGTGTTGGTATGGGGTCAATTCTCCAGGTCTATGAAGGTACTCTGGAAGTGGAAGCAGGAGCCAACTTGGGGGCCGGTTTCTTGATGGTTGGTCAAGGTAAAATTGGCACAAATGCTTGTGTAGGTGCCGCTACTACAGTTTTTAACTGTTCGATCGCTCCGGGACAAGTAGTGCCACCAGGATCAATTGTGGGAGACACGAGTCGGATTCTGGGTGAAACAAAGCAATTACCATCATCGCCAACTAATTCATCTGCTAGTATTGCACCTGCGGCAGCAGAGGAGGATTATTGGGCAGAAGCAGAAAGTAAATCGGCCACGAAAGCGAAAAAAACAACTTCCTCGACGAAGTTTTCTGCCACAGCATTTCTGGAGTTACAACACGAATCTGTGCCACTTCCACCAACAGAAACTGTAGAAAGTGAGCCTGCTGCAGAAGTTCCTCAAATTCCTAGTTCTACACCACCAAATCAAGATTCTTTATCCACCCAGCCTGCAACTAATAACGGTATCGGTACACAAATTTATGGTCAAGGAAGTATCCAAAGGCTGTTGATCACATTATTTCCCCACCGACAGTCTTTAAATGAGCCGTCTTCTGACGATTTGTCTGAGTAAGTGTTAAGAGTAAGTTGTAACTTGAAATATGAAGTGTCAAGTATGAAGTATGAAATTAACCCCAAAGTGGGCTGAGGTTAGCATATTTTTCATCCTTTCGCCTTCATTCTTTCTGTGAATATCCTGGAGACTTCACATGGAAATATATAATCAACGGTCTGCTAACACATTCCAGGCATCACGACAGCGAGACACGCTCAGAGATACTGCTTTGGGCTTAGTATCTACTAGTAGCTTTCCAGCGATCGTTGGTACGGCGGATATGATGCTGAAATCGGCAGGGGTTCATTTGGTTGGGTATGAGAAAATTGGTAGTGGTCACTGTACAGCGATCGTTAGGGGCGGAATAGCCGATGTTCGCCTAGCCGTAGAAGCTGGAGTCCAAACCGCTGAACAATTTGGACAGTTGATTTCTAGCTTGGTGATTCCCCGCCCCTATCCTAACTTAGATGTGGTACTCCCCATTACCAATCGTCTGAGTAAAATTATGGAGGAAGGCAGCTACAGCCGTTTGAGTAACCAAGCAGTGGGTTTAGTGGAGACACGCGGGTTTCCGGCGATGGTAGGCGCTTGCGACGCTATGCTCAAGTCTGCTGATGTGCATCTCGCATCCTATGAGAAAATCGGCGCTGGCTTGTGTACAGCTATCATCCGTGGTACTGTCGCCAATGTAGCAGTGGCCGTGGAAGCTGGGATGTACGAAGCTGAACGCATCGGCGAACTCAACGCCGTGATGGTAATTCCTCGCCCGTTGGATGAGTTAGAGCAAACATTACCACTAGCAAGTTGTTGGATAGAACAACGTCAACCATTAAACTTGCCAATGAATATTCAAGAACAAATTGCCGAAATAGAAGTGCTTCAATTACCAGATCTAGGCAAACTACCCATCAAAATTGTGGAAGAAATTACAGAGGAATGATGGAACGATGAATGGTGAATTTTGAATTAGAAATAGTGAAAGATGAATTGTCGGCAATCCACATTCAGCATTCAATATTCATCCTTCAGCATTCATCAACTGGAAGGCATCTTACGCTTTGCTTGTTGTATACGATGATAACTGGTCAGGTCTATAAGTAAAAGACCTTTATCGTAATAGGGATAATAGAGTTATATCTATACTTATAACTTATAACTTTTGTGCAAGCATAGTTCCATCCTGGGGTAGTGTTCAGTGATACTAGATTTATATCTATGAATCGCTATTAGAGGAGAATTACTTTTGAACCAAGCGACGCTACACCAGTTGAAAGTGTTCGAGGCTGCTGCTAGACATGGTAGCTTTACTCGTGCAGCTGAGGAATTGTTTCTCACCCAACCTACCGTTTCCATGCAAATTAAGCAGTTGACAAAATCGGTAGGTTTACCATTATTTGAGCAGGTGGGTAAGCGCCTTTATTTGACAGAAGCGGGACGAGAATTATTTGCTACTTGTCGGCAAATTTTTGAGACCATAGCCCAATTTGAAATGAAGGTAGCAGATTTAAAAGGGCTAAAGCAAGGACAATTGCGCTTGGCTGTGATTACAACAGCTAAATATTTTATTCCCCGGTTGTTAGGGCCGTTTTGTCAACTCTATCCAGGGATTGAGATCTCGCTGAAAGTAACCAACCACGAAGGTATTTTGGAGAGAATGGTGAATAACCTGGATGACTTGTATATTATGAGTCAAATTCCAGAAAATATAGATGTGAGTTGTCAGCCATTTTTGGATAATCCTTTGGTAGTTTGTGCGCCGATTACTCATCCACTGACAAAGGAGAAAAATATTCCCATAGAACGCCTAGCTAATGAACCGTTTATTATGCGAGAACCTGGTTCAGGAACACGTCGTGCTGTGCAAAAACTATTTGATGAACATGGAATATCAGTTAAAGTCAAGTTGGAGTTGGGTAGTAACGAAGCAATCAAACAAGCGATCGCCGGTGGTTTAGGAATTTCTATTTTATCTCTCCATACCCTGATACCTGAGTCATCAGAATTCAGTATTCTAGATGTAGAGCATTTTCCCATCCAGCGCACCTGGTATATGGTTCACCCCGCTGGTAAACAACTATCTATCGTCGCTCGCACATACTTTGAATACTTACTCAGTGCGGCGAAAAAATTTGTTGACGAAAACGCACCTGCGGTTTGGGGAACATTTGAGCACAGTCAACAACAAGAGTTAGAAGCGAGAGAATAGAGAAGATGAAGAATGACAAATCCCAAAATATGCTTGACGGCTGAACCCATAACCATTAAAAATTGACCAGCAGAACCATTTAAAAAAGGGGAAAACTGGCAGTGGTTAACCCGGAAGTGCCATCTTTACGCAAAATAATTTCCAGCCGGATTATAGCTGTTACAGTATACAGTGACAAAGCCCTGGTGACAAGACGGGGCAGAATTTCCCTCACAGGAATGGAACGAGAATTAGTCATCGCCTCATTACCAGTGACTCTAGAAACAGAGTCTGTCAGGGTGAGTGGTAGTGGTAGTGTGGGGGTGCGGTTGTTGGGAGTAAGCAGCGATCGCATTTATACCACCGAACCAGTCGCCGAACGAGTCGCCCAGTTGACGCGACAAATTCAGCAGATAGAAGCAGAAAAACGCCACCTCCAAGCGCAAATAGACGCTCTAGCTTTACAGTCTAGTTTTATTGCTGGTTTAAAGGACAAAACTGAAGATCCTTTTGCTCAAAGTTTGGCGCGAAAAAATCTCAGCCTCAGTGAAACCTTGGATTTTCTCAACTTTTTAGGTAGTCAGTATAGCGAATATGCGATCGCTGCAGGAGAATGCAAAAGCCAACAGCAAGAATTAGACAAGCAATTACAAGTCTTGATCGCTTCATTGCAAAAAATCCAAACACCCCATCCCAAAGAAAGTTTAAGCTTGGTTGTGGCTACTGAGGTCGCCGGCGCTGGAGAATTAGAGTTAGATGTGTCCTATGTGGTTCATCGCGCCAGTTGGACTCCACTTTATGACTTACGGTTTAGTAGTACTAACAATACTGTGCATCTTAGCTACTTGGCAGAAATTACCCAAACCACAGGCGAAGATTGGCTAGGTGTAGCTCTGACTCTTTCTACAGCCAAACCGGGATTAGGTACACTCCCACCAAAACTGGAACCCTGGTATATAGGGACTCCACGCTCAACAGTAGAATTTATGACACGCAAACGGTTCTCAGCTATTCCTACCATAGCACCGCAAGCTTCTCTGCCTAGTGAAGCTGATGATCAAGAACAAGATGAAGTTATCACCCTGTTGAGTGCGGATGTAGTTGCAGAAGTTGCCAAACAAGGAAGCGTAGTCACCTTTAAACTAAACAACGGTGGGAATATTCCCAGTGATGGCGCACCCCACAAAACGACAATTTTTGCAGATGATTATCCTAGTAGCTTTGATTATGTAGCAATCCCACGCTTGGTGAGCTTTGCTTATTTGCAAGCTAATGTCAAAAATAGCGCCAACGGAGCAACTCTGTTACCCGGTAAAGCAAATATTTTTCGTGATGATACTTTTGTAGGGACAACACAGTTAGAAAATATTGCACCAGGACAAGAATTTAAACTCAATTTGGGGATTGACGAAAGTTTAAAAATTGAGCGAGATTTAGTTGAACGTCAGGTAGATAAAAAGTTAATTAGCAACCAGCGACGCATTACTTATGGTTATCGGTTAATTATTACTAATTTGCTCAATCAAGAAACTCAATTGAAATTAACAGAACAATTACCAGTTAGCCGCAGCGAGCAAATAAAAGTGCGCCTCACTCGCAGCAATCCGCAAATTCAACTTGGTGAAATGGGAATTTTGGAATGGATGTTAATTCTTGCGGCGCAAGAGCAACGAGAGGTGTATTATCAATTTACCGTTGAACATCCACCAGAGTTAACAATTTTGGGGTTAGATATTTAGGATTGGGAATCAGGGAGCCACTTTCTGGCTTTGATTTCCAAAGCTGTAGGAAGTGGCGTCATACGGAACAGCGAACAAGCTGATATCTAACGAATAATGTTAAGCTTCTGGTTCAACTCCCAAAGCACGTAACTGAGCCATTAAGCGGTCGGCCCGCTGGCGTTCCTGTTCCGCTCGTTGGCGTTCCTGTTCCGCTCGTTGGCGTTCCTGTTCAGCCCGTTGACTTTCTTGTTCCGCTCTTTCATGACCAGTCAGCAACAAATTACCTTGCAAATCCCACCAACGCAACCAGGGTAATTCCGCACCTTGATATTCTCCTTCCCAAATGCCTAATTCAGCTCCCAGAGATGGGATAGGATAATGTCCTAGTTCATTGGCTGTGAGCAATTGATACTGTCCACCGATTAATTCATATACCTCCACACTGGCTTTATTCACTTCATAAATGCCATAAAAAGCTGGATGAATTACCTGCTCATAAATCCAAAATTTGCCTTTCCAAGGAGTTTGATCTCGCTCCTCACTACCATCACCAGAGACAAATTCTAAAGCAATCAATGGGGCGATAAATTCTCGCCACAGTACATAAGACCTGCGTATTTGTCCATCAAGCAAAGGCGGTACATTCCCCACATAAAACCAATCTGGTGCTACTGCACCTTTTTCTGGCGGGTCAGCCATCCGCCAATAAATCCCGCAATCTTGACCAATGCAATATTGGCCATCAAGATGACGTTTTTGCAATATTGGTTTAATCGAGTCGGTGATAAGAACGCTTTGGGGATGTTCTTGGAAATTTTTCACAAAGGTACCGTCAGACTCTGGTAGCTGCGTATGGTCAGGAAAAGGAGTTAGATCAGTATCGAGGTTGATTGCAGAGGTCATAAGACTACCTTTGCACTGGGTAAGGGTTGTTTCTTAGTTTAGCAATTAAACAGGCTACTCAAAAATCTCCCGAATTGAAGTCGGGAGAGTATCAAAAAAAACCAAATTTATCGTTTTGATCAAACAACAGCCTCTTGTTTAGGCTTTCGTACCGGACGCTTGCGATCGCTGCGACGAACGCCCCCAGCCATTTTATACTCATCGCTATTTTTGCCATATTTTGCCGCTACGCTGACTAACATGTGTTCTGTTAGTTCCATCAGCGACTTTTCAGCTAATTCTAAGGCTCCTTGAGTCATATCTACGGTGGAGAGGCTGGAGTTATAAGCTTCTAGCTTTTCTTGCGTTGTTTTGATGGCATCTGCAAAGGAATTAATCGTAACTCCATTACCTAAGTCTAGGGTAAGACTAATCGATTTCAAAGCTGCAATCCTACGCTGCGCTCTATCCAGTGCTTTAGACCCGCGTTTTGGACGTGACATAAATAACTTTCCTGTTATTAGTGATGCACCAGGATAAAAAGTGATTCCTACCCTGATATTTACAGCACTAGGATAGACAGAATCGGGGCTGTTTGACACCCGCATTATTCAGTATAGTTGGAATTATTTATTACTAAATCAAGAATTATTTTATGTAAATTCTTGGTGGTCGCCCGAAATCAAGAAACAACCGCCCGAAATCAAGAAACAACCGCCCGAAATCAAGAAACAACCGCCCGAAATCAAGAAACAACCGCCCGAAATCAAGAAACCATCGCCCAAAATCAAGAAACGACCGCCTAAAATCAAGAAACCATCGCCCGAATTCAAGAAACCATCGCCCGAATTCAATATATAGCCGTGGTCAAATACTGTCCTTATAAAGGTGAGGGGTATGTGGTTCAACTGCGCGGTAGTTTCGATTGCGCGGTAGTTTCAACTTCGCTCAACTACCGCAAAGCCAAAACTAACCATAGTCAAATCTCTGTAAAAATATTTAGAAAAACCGCTTGACAAGTATAAAATTATACTATATCTTATAGATATAAGAAAGGCGATCGCCCTCCGGCCAGAGTCTGCGATCGCCTTTCACTTAACCCCACTATCTGGAGTCAAACACTATCATGGCACAACAAACAAAGTTCGCCCAATCACAACTAACCCAGTTTTTACGCAGCCAAGGCGATAGCATCCCTCCGGCGAATCCATCTCCCGAAGACTCATCACCCAGAAGAGAACGGATTAAACATTTATTAATCGGTTCTCCCAAAGCAGTTACGCGCACCATTCACTTGTTGCAAGTTCTCGGCTATGCCAATGTTGGTGATTGGAGTCCACTGCTACCAACAGAGAATTCCAATGAAGTCATGAGTATTTTAAGCCGTCAGATATTGACGCCATAACAATACTGGGGTGTTCTTTGCACCCCGCCATCTCACCGAAACAGTAGATTTAAGCTTGTGGTTCAATACCGAGCGATCGTAATTGAGCAGCAAGGCGATCAGCTCTTTGACGTTCTTGTTCAGCTCTTTCGTCGCCAGTTAACAACAAATTACCTTGCAAATCCCACCAGCGCAGCCAAGGTAATTCCATATTTTGGTATTGTCCTTGCCATATACCTAACTCAACGCCCAAAGGATGTATAGGATAACGTCCCCGTTCGTTTGCTGCTAATAACTGATATTGTCCACCAATTAATTCGTATACTTCTATACTGGCTTGTTCCACTTCATAAATACCGTAAAATGGAGTCCGAATCACCTGCTCATAAATCCAGAATTTGCCTTTCCAAGGAGTTTGATCTCGCTCTTCACTACCATTCCCTGAGACAAATTCTAAAGCAATCAATGGGGCGATAAATTCTCGCCATACTACATAAGACCTGCGTATTTGTCCATCAAGCAAGGGTGGGACATTTGCTACATAAAACCAATCTGGTGCTACTGCGCCTTTCTCTGGCGGGTCAGTCATCCGCCAGTAGATGCCACAATCTTGACCAATACAATATTGCCCATCAGGGTGAAGTTTTTGCAATATCGGTTTAATCGAGTCGGTGATGAGAATGCTTTGGGGATGTTCCTGGAAATTTTTCACAAAGGTGCCATCTGATTCTGGTAGCTGCGTGTGGTCGGGGAACGGGGTGAGATCAGTATCTAGATTGATTGCAGAGGTCATAAACTTACCTTTGCTTGAGGTGAGGTTTTTTTAGTTTAGCAATGTAAGGGGAGGAGGAGCGATCGCACTATTTCCACAAAGTTAAGCTCAATTTGTCAACTCTCTGTTGTGTGACAATCAATTTATGTATTTTGGGAGTTGCAAAGATGGCTTGGGTAGCGGGTGATCAATTGCAAAGTGGCAAATACACTGTGGAAAGGGAATTGGGAAGAGGACGGTTTGGTATTACTTATTTGGTAAAAAACAAGAATAGCGATCGCCTAGTTGTTAAAACCATAAATGATGCACTGTTTCAATCTCTCAGTCAGCCTGAACGCGCACGATTAGGAACTATGTTTATGCAAGAGGGGATAAAACTTGCCAAGTGTAAACACAAGCATATTGTGCAGGTTGCAGAAGCTGTTCAGGAAGGAGATTATCCATGTGTAGTCATGGAGTACGTTGATGGAGTGAGTTTGGCTGACCTCAGTCCCCCAATACTTTCGGAACCAGATGCACTACGTTACATTCAGCAAATTGGGGAAGCACTGATAGTTGTACATGAAAATGAACTGATTCATCGGGATGTGCATCCAGGAAATATCTTGTTACGAAACCGAGATGGGCGGTTAGAAGCAGTGTTAATTGATTTTGGTTTAGCTTTAGATTTTGACCATATGTTAACCACAAGGCGAGCAAAGGAAGTGTCTGATGGATTTACGCCTCCTGAACTCTACAATACACGCACTATAGCTCGTGCGTGTAGCGATATTTATTCACTAGCAGCTACACTCTATAAACTTTTAACGGGGAAAACACCTGTCGATGCAGTCAAACGCAAAGTAAACGGTGAGCATTTAGTGTCTCCAAAAGAATGGAATCCTCAGATTAGCGATCGCACCAACCACGCAATTTTAACAGGGATGAAGCTAGAGCGAAAGGAGCGTCCTCACTCTATTATGCGGTGACAGGTCAATGCCCCGTTGCAGGATGTGTTTTAATTCGTCTTGCAAAGACCTTCTGTGTTGTTTGGCGAGAGTTTCTAATTTTTCTAGAATAATGAGGTCTAAATTTTCAATGAGGATTTGAGCCATATTTCAGGGTTGTTTATCAAGGTTTCTATTGAGATAGAGTACAACTCTATATCGATAGGTGTAAGGGCACGGCACTGCCCATTGGTGTCAACTTAACGTAAAACCTATAGCCCACAAGGAACTGAAGTTCCTTGCTCATAGCGAAAGTCATCTAAAGATGACTGAATGTGCCAAAAATCTTTAGTCTACTTCAGTAGACTTGCGCTATTAGCCTGGGAATTCATTCCCAGGCGGGTAGGTAAGCCCTGCAATCAGGCATCTGTGGCTTAAGTTGACACGTATGGGCACTGCCGTGCCCCTACGGGTATAACTCACGTATGCGATCGCCTAACGTTCTATTTCACTACCACCCCACTAACCAATTTCACCCCCGCTAAATCCAAAATTTGCGGAATCAAATCTTCACGCTTCACCGCCATCATATGCACACCTTGACACAATTGCCGCGCAATTTGCACTTGTTCCGCTGCAATTTTCACCCCTTCTTGTAGGGGGTCTTTGGCTTTTGCCAATCTATCAATAATGTCTTGGGGAATATTCACACCAGGAACAACTTTATTGATAAATTGAGCATTCTTTGCAGATTTCAACAGAAAAATTCCTGCCAAAATGGGTTTATCATGAACAGAAGCTATTTTGTCCATGAACTTTTCTAGCCGTTCAAAATCGGTAATTAATTGACTTTGAAAAAACTGCGCTCCGGCTTCAATTTTGCGTTCAAATCGACTTTGCAAACCCGACCAACTAGCACACTGCGGATCTACTGCTGCGCCAACAAATAAGTTAAGGGCGCCGTCAGTTAAAGGTTTGTCGTTGTAGTCAATTCCCAGATTCAGTTTTCTAATTAGCTGTAGCAATCGCACAGCTTCCAAGTCAAACACAGCTTTAGCTTCTGGATGATCGCCTGCTTTCACTGGGTCGCCTGTCAACGCTAAGATGTTGTGAATACCCAAAGCATGAGCGCCCATCAAGTCTGCTTGTAAACTGATGCGGTTGCGATCGCGGCAAGCAATCTGACAAATCGGCTCGATGTCATTTTGTGATAAAATAACGGACGCCACCAACGAAGACATCCTTAACACAGCACGGCTACCATCGGTAATATTGACAGCATGAACCCTCCCCTTAAGGGTCGCCGCCATTTGTATCATATGGGCTGGATCTCCCCCTTTCGAGGGTGCGACTTCGGCGGTAACTAAAAACTCCCCTGCTTGTACGGCTCTGGGAAAAGCATCTAAGACCGTCGTGCTTTTTATGTCAGGCATAATTTCACTGTTTACGGGTTTATTACAGGGTATAACAAGTGAAGTATGAAGTGTAAAGGATGAAGTCTGAAAAAATTGCTACGCACCACGCCGCTAGTAGACGAAAAAAATTAAATTATTGATGTTAGGTAATTTCATCCTTCATACTTCATACTTCATCCTTCATACTTCATCCTTCATCCTTTTAAACGGGTACAGAGAAACCTAAAGCCGCTTTCACTTGCGAAAGAGTTTGGTTAGCTATAGCTTCTGCTTTTTCCCTTCCATCCCGTAATACAGATTCTAGATAACCTTTGTCATCCATCACTGCCTGATATTTCTCTTGCATTGGTTTCAACGCATTAATCGTTGTTTCTGTCAATAACGGTTTGAATTGCCCCCAGCCCATATCTTGACATTCGGCTGCTACTTCTGCTTTTGTTTTACCAGAAAGCAGTAAATACAAAGTCAACAAGTTGTTGCACTCTGGGCGCTCTGGGTCGTCGAAAGTTAAACCCCGGACTGGATCTGTTTTACAGCGCTTAATCTTATTGGTAATCTGCTCTGGTGTATCCAGCAAATTGATTCGGCTCAATTCCGACGGATCAGACTTGGACATTTTGCGAGTCCCATCAGTCAGACTCATTACCCTCGCCCCTTCCTTACGGATTAAAGGCGCTGGTAACTTCAGCACTGGCTGGTCTGGTTGAGCAAATTGATGATTAAACCTGTTAACAATATCTCGTGTGAGTTCCAAATGTTGCTTTTGGTCTTCACCCACAGGCACTTGATCTGCTTGATAAAGTAGTATATCAGCCGCCATCAGCACCGGATAATCCAACAAGCCCACACCAACATTTTCACCTTGCTTGACAGCTTTTTCTTTAAACTGAATCATATCTTGCAGCCAGTTTAAAGGTGTTATGCAATTGAGCAACCAAGTTAGTTCACTGTGTGCCGAAATATGAGATTGCACAAAAATGTTCGAGTGGTTTAAATCAATCCCACAAGCTAAATATAGCGCTGCGATATTATACGTATCTGCTGCTAGAGTTGCTGGATTATGCGGTACGGTGATTGCGTGTAAATCCACCACACAAAAGTAATTATCGTACTGGTCTTGAATTTCTACCCAGTTGCGAATCGCCCCTAAATAATTGCCTAAATGCAGATTACCAGTTGGTTGAACTCCCGAAAGAACACGCTGTTTACCCATAAATTTCTAGTTAGTGAACAATTCGCACTAAATGAAGTGGCAATAATAAAACTCATTTAATTTTGACATTTTCTTGGGGAATAGAGAATAGAGAATAGGGAATAAGCAACTTGTACTGAGCGTTGGCGTAGCGTCTTCTTGGCGCAGCTTCTTATAGAAAAGAGAAGTCTAAGCATAGAGAATAGACAATCATTTCCCGCTAACAGACTCAACTATCTTCAGCGGGCTGCTCAGAATTTACCCTGGAACAATGGATTCCCCAACAGTCCACGCGTATTGACAAAAGATACACGTTCCCGAAATATCATTGATGCACTTTCTGTGAGTCTTTCGGTATTTTTTGCCGATTTTACCTTAATATGGCTTTATTTAATGATTTTAGAGAATTGTAAATTTAGTATAAAGTTTAACAAAGTATCCTGCTGACAGACAAACTCCTGTGAATAACTGAAAAAGAAAATGTATTGAGATTCTCAACTTTGCTCTATCAGAGGAAAAGTCTAATGATTTGTGTTTAAATGCTAAAAATAAAACGTGCAATTGTATTAGTTTGGCAAAGCGCTTCAGGCTGGAGTGTAATTCATCTTTCTCTAACAGCGATTCAGAGTATATTGCCTCTGGCTTTACTTTATATAACTAAACTCATCGTTGATAAAATTGCTATTAGTCATAATATTGACGACAAAACGCAAATATTTGGTCAGATTATCTTCCTGTTATTCAACGCAGGACTGGTAATGTTTTTGATAAATGTCAATGCTGTAATTTCTGAGCTAGCATCAACAACATTGTCACAACGAGTTACAGATCATCTACAAGTGATACTTTTCAAAAAAGCGATTGAGATTGATTTAGAGTCTTACGAAAATCCTCAATATCAGGACATTTTAGAACGGGCTAAATGGGAAGCCCCATACCGACCGACTCAAATGTTAAATAGCTTGACCTCCTTAGGGCAAAGTGCAATTTCCTTATTGGCGATCGCTGGGTTGCTCATCTCCCTTAACTGGGGGCTGCTCAGTGTGTTATTGGTCGCTTCCCTGCCAAGTATGTTCGTTCGTTTTCGGCAATCAAAAGTCCTTTACAAATGGCGTCGCCATCAAACTGAAATAGAACGCAAAACCAACTATCTTGGGCATTTATTACTGGGAGATAGTCCTGCGAAGGAAATTCGATTATTTAATTTAGGTCATTTTTTGATTGATCGGTTTTATAATCTCAGGCAGCAACTGTTTAAAGAGAAACTGGCGATTACTACTCGACAAGCCATCACCCGACTGATGACACAGGGATTTGCAGGAATTGCGGTATTAGTTACCTATGGCTTTATTATTCATCAAACTATTTATAGTAAATTTCAACTCGGCGATTTGGTGCTGTATAGCCAAGCTTTTCAGCGCAGTCAAGGTTCACTCGCTGGCCTAATTTCTGCACTAGGGCAAGTACATGAACATAACTTATTTCTTGCTGATTTATTTGAGTTTCTAGCCTTAAATCCTACTATCAATGAGCCTGTACATCCTAAATTAGTACCCCGTCCAATGCAACAAGGTATTGTATTTCAGGATGTTAGCTTTCAATATCAAAACTCCTCGCGTCAAGCAATTAAGCAGGTTAATCTCACTATTGCGCCAGGGGAAATTATCGCCCTAGTTGGAGAAAACGGGTCTGGTAAAACCACATTGGTCAAACTGCTCTGCCGTCTTTATGAAGTGACCGAAGGTAGTATTACTATCGATGGTATAGATCTGCGGCACTTTTCGGTGCAGGATTTGCATCGCCAAATCAGTGTGATTTTTCAGGACTATACTCGCTATCAGCTGAGTGCAGAAGACAATATCTGGTTTGGGAATATTGACCTACCTCCAACTTCTGAAAAAATTACTCAAGCAGCTCAAAAGTCAGGCGCTGATGCGGTGCTCCAAACTTTACCGCAAGGATACAACACCCTACTAGGGAAATGGTTTAAAGGTGGGGAAGAACTGAGTGGTGGACAATGGCAAAAAATCGCTCTGGCTCGTGCTTTCTTACGGGATGCTCAGTTGGTGGTGCTAGATGAGCCGACGAGTGCGATGGATGCGAAGGCTGAGGCTGAAGTATTTCAGCAGTTTCGTGAACTCATGCGCTCACGCTCTGCGCTCTTAATTACCCATCGTCTTTCGACTGTGAAAATGGCGGATCGGATTTATGTTATGCACCATGGAGAAATCGTGGAAAGTGGCACCCACCATCAGTTGATGGCACGACAAGGCAAATATGCCCATTTGTTTGAAATCCAAGCTAAAAATTACCAATAATGACGACTCAAACTCCCGAATTTACGGTCTTGCTTGCCTGTATACGGTTTTATTTAGGTACAACAACGAAGAGCGAAGTGAGTTGTCTACTGGCGTCAGATTTGAACTGGAGAACTTTACTCGAAACTGCGATCAACAATGGCGTCATGCCGATATTGTATCAGAGCCTCAAAGCGATGGAGGCGGATGTGGTGCCGCCAGCAGTGATAGTGCAACTGCAAACGTGCAACCGGATGAATGGACTGCATAATGTTTCTCAAACCAAGGAATTACTAGAGATTCTGACGGATCTGGAAAAAGCTGGAATTGAGGCGATCGCTTTTAAAGGGCCGACTCTCGCCGCATCTGTTTATGGCAATGTTACCCTACGCCAATTTAATGATCTAGACATCTTCGTGAGGCTGGAGGACTTTTGGCAGGCGAAAGCCTTTTTGTCCACCCTAGGCTATGAATCTATTGCCTCAGAAGCAGACCAAATGGAAACATTCAATCGCTATCTTCAAATCTCTTTATCGCACAGTACCCCTGAAGCGATAATGTTCAACCAGCGATTTCAACCCTCTTTACTGCACAGCAACCCAGAAAGAAGTATTGATTTGCACTGGGGAATTCCGCCCAGACGAGCTTGGAAGAGCGATCAGTTTGAGCGGCTCTGGGAAAATCTAGATCAGATTAATCTTATGGGTCAGGCAGTTAAAATCTTCTCTCCAGAAATAACCTTAGTCATTCAATGCATGAATGCTGGCAAAGAACTTTGGAAGGGATCATTTAAGCATATCTGTGATGTAGCCCAAATCATTCGAGCTTATCCTGATTTAAATTGGCAATCAGCTCTGGAACTGTCTTCTGAGTTACACACTCAGCGATTATTCCTTATAGGACTCAGTGTAACCCGTCAACTTCTACATGTTCCCTTACCCCAGTTCATTCTAGAAATGATTGTTAGCAATGAGCTAACCGACAAATGTCTTTTTGAGAGCGATCCCTCAGGAAAAAGCTTGCGCTTCCCCGCTGCTTTCCGTGGACTTCAAATCTCGTGGCAGGAATACACCTATCAACTCAAAATTATCGATCAATGGTGGGATGGGCTATTGATCACCAGAGACTATGTGCAATCGATTCTTAGATCTTTGCTGTCACCAGATGAACGCGATCGCCAATTCTTGCCACTACCGAAGAGATTATTTTTTCTCTACTACATAATTCGCCCCATCCGAGTGCTAATCAACTATTCGCCGTTCCGTAAATCATTCGTCGTAGAAAGCAAACCATAGAACCTGGAAAAATCATTATGGATCAATTATCAAAACTAGATATCGACTCAGCCCTGACTCAATTCAAGTTGGCTAATGCTTGGCAAATTCAAGGTAAATTTGAGGATGCATTTATTCGCTATCAAGAAACTTTGCAATTGCGACCTGACTATATGCCTGCCTATCAGCAGTTAGGGAATTTGATGCTCAAACAACGTCGGCACGATGAGGCATTAGAGTACTATGAGCAAGCACTCGCACTTGATTTTGAAGCAACTGATCTGTCTTTTTACTACCAATGTTTAGGCTTGCCAAAGCAGCGTCCTGATGCGCCAATTCAATCAGAAAATATTTCATTTGCCAACGAATCATCAACCTTGATCGCAACGGGCAAAATTAATCTCGGTAAACAAAGAGTTTTTGGATACCATCGTAGTGGTTGGAACTTTGCAATTCAGGCACTTAGCCCTTTGCACAATCCTCAAGGCATTTTATTTGATGGCTGTTTAGAGCAGCAGTTCCTTTTTCAACACAACCGTATAGGTAAGCGACCGCCTCGGATATTAGCAAAAATGCACGCAGATGGTGTGTTTGAAAATTTGGCAACGTCAGAAGAAAAGGGGATTATTCCCTATCAAAAACCTTGGGTTGGGTTTGTGCATCATCCTCCATCCATGCCCATCTGGTTTAATTACCGAACATCCCTCCAAAAGCTAGTTGAAAAAGAAGTTTGGCAAGACAGTTTACCACACTGCGTCGGCTTATTTGCCCTTTCTCACCATTGTGCTGACTGGCTTAAGCAGCAGACAGGTAAACCGGTTTCGGCACTAATCCATCCTACAGAGATTCCAGACAAACAGTTTGATTTCAACCAGTTTCTCGCCAATCCTCAGAAAAAGGTAGTGCAGATTGGTTGGTGGCTGCGGAAGTTGCACTCGATTTATCAATTACCTCTGGCTCAAAATAATCCACTTGGATACGAAAAAGTCAGATTAGGGTTTTTGTTTGACTCAGCAGAAGCAGTGTTTACACAGCTGATGAACATAGAAGCGAGGATTTATAAAATCCAAATTGATGAAGCTTATTTAGCAAATACTAACGTGATCAGACATATTCCTAATGATGAATATGATGACTTGTTATCGACGAATATTGCTTTTGTAGATTTGTATGATTCCAGTGCTAACAATGCCATTATCGAATGTATTGCCCGTGCTACTCCACTACTGGTGAATCCTCTCCCCGCTGTGAAAGAATATCTAGGAGAGGACTATCCTATGTACTTCAATTCTTTAGAAGAAGCTGCAAAAAAAGCCTTGGACACCTCACTGATTTTAGAGACACATGAGTATCTTAAATCTTGTGAAACTCGACAGAAGCTATCAGCAGAATATTTTATAAATAGCTTTTGTAACAGTGAAGTTTATAAACTTATCTAAAGACGATGTTTTACTTGCAAAAATGGTTTGGTAAACACACGGCAAGAGGATATTTACAACCAAAGTGTCAGAAATTTTCATATCTATTTCCTAAATCTGTTGTGATTGAACAAGTAGCGACTGGATTTCAGTTTACTGAAGGCCCTGTTTGGATGGTTGAAAAGCAGTGTTTACTATTCAGCGATATTCCTGCTAACAAAATTTATAAACTCAATGGCTCCGGACAAGCCGCTGTGTTTCGAGAGCCGAGTCACCACGCCAACGGCTTGACCCGCGATCGCCAAGGTCGCCTAATCGCCTGTGAACATGGGAGCCGCTGCGTTACCCGCACTGAGCCAGACGGAACCCTAACGGTATTGAGCGATCGCTTTAACAACCAAAAACTCAACAGCCCAAACGATGTCATCGTCAAAAGCGATGGGGCAATTTACTTCACCGATCCGCCCTACGGCATTCAACCTGAGCAGCAAGAACAACCATTCCAGGGCGTTTATAGACTCTCACCAAATGGTCAAGACCTGAGTGTGATTGCGGATGATTTTATCAAACCGAATGGTCTGGCGTTGTCGCCCGACGAGCAAACGCTTTATGTTGCCGATTCATCTGAGCGTTGTCACATTCGCGCCTTTGACGTGCAGGCAGATGGGGCGATCGCCAATGGTCGAGTTTTTCACACCATGACAACTCCAGGTGTGACAGGTAATCCAGATGGCATGAAGGTTGATCGAGATGGGCATCTTTACGCGACTGGCCCTGGGGGAGTGTGGGTGTTAGAGCCAGATGGTACCCATCTAGGAACAATCGTGTTGCCTGAACAGCCTGCGAACTGCGCTTGGGGTGATGCCGACTGGCAAAGCCTTTACATCACAGCCCGCACTTCGCTCTATAAAATTCGCGTTAATACACCAGGAATTGCTCTGTTATGACTTCTGATTCTCCACTTATTAGCGTCATTATTCCGGTTTATAACCGCGATCGCTATCTTGCCGAAGCGATTGAAAGTGTTCTCGCTCAAACCTATCCAGCGATTGAACTGATTGTAGTTGATGATGGTTCGAGCGATCGCAGTGCCGAAGTTGCCCAAAGATACCCTCTCATCTATCATTACCAGCCCAATGGGGGAATCGGTTCTGCACGAAATGCTGGAATCGCTTTAGCAACTGGTGAATTTCTTGCCTTTCTCGATTCTGACGACATTTGGGTAACAGACAAACTATCGAAACAAATGGCAGCCTTTGAGACTGATCCGACCTTAGAGGTTGTATTTGGCTATACCCAACAATTTTACAGTCCAGAGTTGGATGAAACCTTTCGCCAAAGCATCCGCTGCCCTGAACAACCGATCGCAGGCTATCTTTCTAACATGATGTTAATTCGTCGCTCAACGTTTTTGCAGGTGGGACTGTTTAACCCAGAACTCAAGTGCGGGATAGACATTGAGTGGTACGGCCGCGCTGCCGAACAAAAGCTCAAAATGACCCTGTTACCGGATGTTATTCATCTGAGACGGCTGCATGAAACCAACAATGGACTTCTCGAAGCAGATCAACATAAAGAGCGATTGCATGTCTTGAAAGCGATGCTTGATCGCCGCCGACAAGTTCAACCAGATCAGTCTCCTGCGGCTAGCTAATCTCTCTGGGTGCAAGCTGAACATTCCCTCCTCCCTATCCCTTCTCCTATGCAGTTATACGCCCAAACAATTCTCCAACTCTTACAACAACTTGAGCGATTGGGATATCCACAGATTGATCAAGTTTACATTCACAATGCTTACAAATTTATCATCACAAAAATTGTAGGTCGCTATCGTCCTTCTGGTAAAACCACGATCGCCCATATGATCGGGACAGCGAGTATTTTAGCATCCCTCAAAACCTCTAAAGAAATCATTGCAGCGGGATTGCTCCACGTTGTCTATGACTATGGAGATTTTGGAGATGGGCGCTCGGGAATCTCTCCGGCTAAACAGCAACCAACGATCGCGGTGCTGGGAACGCAAGCAGAAGAATATGTCAGGCGATATACCCTCTTCAACTGGAGTTGGAATGAGGCTCAACTAATTGAGATCCGCGATCGTATTGCCAGTTTGGATTCCTTTGATCGGGCAGTTCTACTGATTCGGCTGGCAAATGAGTTAGAAGATTTTCTCGATTTAGGCATTCTCTACTGTGAGAGTGCTGAAGGTCGTAAAGAAGGGATTAAGGCGACGGGTCATTTGCTCATTGAGCTAGCTAACAAACTTGGATTCCCGATGCTGGCTGGCGAGTTATCAATCGCCTTTGAGAACAACCTGGAAACAAGAACGTTTGCCGAATTCTGTAACCCTGGTTTCGGCACTAGGGATTTTGCTCTTGCTCCTTTATCGTATACACTCAAACCGACTATCAAAATTCATCAAACAACTACTGAGATCCCTAAGCAATTGCTCAATCGCATTCTCAATGGCAAGCAGGTTTTACTATCGCTGAGATCGCGTATTCACAGGAAAAGTAAGCAGATTGTGAGATCGCTCATTCCGCATGTTTAACACGCGTTACAGCATGAATTGCGTTTGAATAGTCTAGATCCCACTGCTCTTTGAACAACAGATTAATCACTGAGACTTATCTATGCTCTCTTTATTCCAGCGCTTTCAGCCTTACAACTCGTCCTCCCTTGAGAAAACCATTCTATTAACGGGTGCAGCTGGAACTATCGGCACATCCTTGCGGCTTCTTCTCAAAGAAGACTATCACTTTCGCTGTCTTGATTGCCGTCGAGTTCCGCAAGCAAAAGATGTCCGAGTTGCAGATATCACAAATTTCAAAGCAGTTCTCAAGGCAATGCGGGGTGTAAATGCAGTCATTCATCTGGCTGCAAATCCGAATATCGATCAATCTTGGCAAGATGTTTACATCAGTGGTATCAAGGGCACTTACAACGTGTTTGAAGCGGCTCGCCAAGCTGGAGTCAAGCAGATTATTTATGCCAGTACCAATCACGTTTCCGGCTGGCGAGAAGTCAAGCAAGAACCTCACATTACGCCTGAACAACTGGTGCGTCCTGACTCTTTGTATGCGGTCGGCAAAGCCTTTGGAGAAGCCTTGGGGCAATTTTTTGTTGATCGCTATGGAATGTCGATCATTTGTCTGCGGATTGGCGGGTTTCACAGTGAACCTAAATTATATGTTCCTAACGATCGAATACTAGCAACTTGGTGTAGCCCACGAGATTTAGCGCAATTGGTGAGGCGATCGCTAGAGCATGAAAATTTAGGCTTTCAAATTTTTTATGGAATTTCTGGCAATACTCGCCGTTACTGGGACATTAGTAATGCTCAAGCGATACTTGGCTACGAACCTGAAGACAATGCCGAAAATCTTCTCGGCTAAATACATAACTGATAACTATTGAAAGCTTCACATAAACTAAGCCACGGTCGTTCCTTTAAAAAAACTATTAACTGTTATGAGTCAACCCCTTGTAAGTGTTATTATTGCCGTTCAAAACGGCGAACAGTATCTAAACCAAGCAATCAACAGTATTGTTGCTCAAACCTACCCAAACGTTGAAATTCTGGTGGTCGATGGCAAATCAACCGATCAAACTGAAGCGATCGCAAAGTCTTATCCCCAAGTTCGCTACTTACACCAGACAGCTAAGGGGCTGTCCGATGCTTGGAACACCGGCATAAATGCCGCCAAAGGAGAGATGATTGCCTTTTTAGATCATGACGACTACTGGACACCCAATAAGTTAGCTCTACAAGTAGAGTACTTAATCCAACATCCAGAAGTACAGTCTGCGATCGCTCATTTCTGCTTCATCCTAGCCCATCCTGACCAATCCATCCCAACTGGGTTTAAGCCACAACTGCTCCAGAAAAAACTGATTGGACGAATTCCAGGGACTTTGCTAGTTTATAAAACAGTCTTTGACTATATCGGTCAATTTGATACCAACCTGAAAATTGCCAGTGATGTAGACTGGTTTACACGGGCTAAAGACCAAAATATCTCCTTGGTTGTAATCCCTGAAGTCGTTCTCTACAAACGGGTTCACAACAATAACCTTTCATCTAATGCCCTTGTCAACAATCAAGAACTCTTAGGCATCTTAAAGCAATCGATTGCAAGACAACGGAATAATCAAATCTCCTAGCGCGATCTTGTCTATTTTGCAAAACCTTGAATAGCCAAGGTCAAAAAAAACTTACCAATACAGCCTTTAGATTGATGTTATTTTCCTCTCATCTGGGAGGAAAAAAGGTTTTCAGCACTACTCTTTTAAACTAGACTCTCGGCGCTGACGAGCGATTGATTCTTTAATGATTCTGAGCAAATTAAATTTATGCATTGACTTCATTTGCCAAGATAGATTTGTGCCATGCAATCTCCTGAGAGTGAGAATTTCTGGAATCATTGATGTGTTCACCTTGGCATCTTCTGCTCGTTGTAGCCACTGGGTATCCTCTTCAGATTGATAATTTTGTGAAAAATTACCAATTTGATCAAAAACTAACCTACGCACAACCAACGTACTAGGAATGATAACTTTGCATTCTTGTAGATCGCGCTCAAAATCAAACCAAGGTGGAACTTGGGTATTAGGTTCTAAAAAATTTTCTGCCCTTGTACCTGTGATACCAATATCAGGATGTTCCAGCATATAGGCAATTTGTAGACTAAGTTTATGCGGCTTCCAAATGTCATCCCCATCTATGAATGCAATAAATTCTCCTTGTGCAGCAGCAATTCCCACATTACGTGTTACGGATACACCTTGATTTGATTGATAAAAATAGCGCACCTCTGGATAAGCACGAACAATCTCAGCAGTGTTATCAGTTGAGCCATCATCCACAACAATGACTTCAATCGGGCGATAGGTTTGAGCAAATACGCTATCTAGTGTTTTCGCTAAATACTTTGCATAGTTATAAGCAGGGATAACGACACTTACTAAAGGGAAATTTTTCATTGTTAAAAATTCCATAAAATCATTAAAAAACATTATATTAATCAGATTATAATTGCCCTTTAAAGATTATGGTATCTTCAGCAATTTATAGTGCAAAAGTAAAGCATAAAAGTCATCAAACAGGAGTTCCCCTCCATAATTATTGATGTGATGAGAATCTCGAAAAATGACCCTATCTGATAAGACGGTCGAACAGTTTTTGAGGTCTTTGGGGCACAACCGGTCAAATGGGTCAAAAAGATAAAAGTTACTGTTTGACTTGGACAGTGTTTTCAGTGAATCAGTTACTTCGCTTAAACCTTGTCTGAGTTTTACCCGATCTGCCGAAAGATAGCATTCATTAGATAAAAATGGTCTAAACCATTGTTTGTAGCAATTTTCAGTTGTGAAGCTATCTGGCATATGTTGAAATCTTGGCAATGGCAGGATCGCAACAACACTTACACCTCTGTCATTGGTCGTCTTGATGAATCTATCAAGCTTTTCAATCCAGTGAGGTAGAAACTGAAGATGTCTTTGCCTTTGCTCTTGGCTGGAATTGGGAAACCAACCGAATAGATTTCCCAAATCATTTCCCAGAACAATAATATCTCCCGACTTCACATTTGCCAGGACATATTTGATTGTCTTCTCTTGGTTGAGCAAATCCTTTTGTTTCCAATCGTTCTTTGGTAACCAAGAGTATAATTCTAATGGCAATGGTGGAACAGTTATTTGTCCAGTGGTTATAACTGTTTGCTGAAAATTTCCTCTTGACTGCATTTTTCCAATTAACCCTGACAGATGTCCGGCATGACTATTCCCCAAATACCAAATTCGCTGCTGCTCACTAACACGTTCACCTTTGGGGAAAGAGCATTTTGCGATGTCTTGAGGAGAGAAAGGTCTTCCCTTGCCCATAAAGAATGAACATTCAAGAGAAACACCTTGGACATTAAAACTCTCAGTTTCCAGAGAATGCTTACTACCTAAAAATATTCGGTCACTCAGCGAATTAGATAGTAGTAGAAGGAGTACTGAGGCACTTACAGAGGCACCGATCCCATAACCAATCGTCTGCCAACGAAGCATAGACCAGTCAGAACGACGCAGCGGCATCTCCACATACCGATAAGAAAATACTGCCAGCAATAGCATCAAGCCGACCTGAAATGGGACAGACCACCAGTGAATGCCAATAGTCCAGTGACTGAGTGAGAGGACGCCCCAATGCCATAGATAAAGCGAGTATGAAATCAGACCGATGTAAACAACTTGCGGATGGGTAAATAGTGAATATCCAGCAGTTCCAGCGCGAAGGCAAACAATTAAAACTGAGGTTAAAAGTACAACAGCAATGGTCGCTTTAGCGGCAAATTGGAGCGGGATAAAAAAAACTGCAAGAATGCCAGCCGCTACTACTAAGGGTGGAATGCTCTGCAAACGAACCAGCAAACCACTGGGATGCTTCAGACCGAGAAACAGCAAGCAACCAGCACCCATCTCCCAAAAACGAGTGGGCATCAAAAAGTAAGCAGCAGCTTGGTTTGTTCGGTAAATATAGACAAAAGCAATCAAGGAAGCAATCGATAGTGCCCCTGTCACCCAGAACAGATTTCTTGCCCCTTCGCTAGCCTGACGACCAAAACCAGTGAACCAGACTAGAAGTGGAAACAGAAAGTAAAACTGTTCTTCTACTCCCAAAGACCAAGTGTGTGTGAAAACATTTAGTTGTGCGGAGGAAGCAAAATAATTTGTAGACTGATTTAGCAGGTAGAGATTGGAGCCGCCAAATAGAGATGCGATCCCAGTCATTATCGAAAGACCTGGACTGGGATTAAAGAGGCAGATCGAAATACTTGTAATAACTACAAACGTCACCAATGCTGGAACTAAGCGTTTGATACGTCTGGCATAGAAACCCACCAGAAAGTCGAGAAAGTTCTTGCTAGAACGACCTGCTAACGAAGAAGTGATGACAAATCCAGAGATCACAAAAAAGATGTCTACGCCTAAATATCCGCTGGGCAGAATATCTTTGTTGAAGTGGTTGATGATGACTGCAATCACCGCAAATGCTCTCATTCCATCGATTTCTGGTCTATAAAAAGGCTGATTAGCTCCAGATGTGGATGTCATTTGCACATGAGCAGGGAGTATTTCAGAGGCAAAGCGAGTTAAAACATCAATTATTTTTGAGAACATTCATTTTATGTTTTCTTTCAACCTTTAGATTTCAGAAAGTAATTGCAAAATCACATCAGGAATTTGAGCCATATCTGTTCCCAGTTCCAGGACATAGCAGGGGACTTGTTTCACTAAACTCGACATTAACTGAAAAGCTGTTTGCCCACTACCTGCTAATTGAA
Organism: Fortiea contorta PCC 7126; assembly: GCF_000332295.1. Classification (GTDB taxonomy): domain Bacteria; phylum Cyanobacteriota; class Cyanobacteriia; order Cyanobacteriales; family Nostocaceae; genus Fortiea; species Fortiea contorta. The sequence goes on from NZ_KB235930.1 coordinate 4,467,840, forward strand.
AAATTGTGCTGGGTGCTAGCGCTTTTAACGCCATACCTGCAGTCGTTGGACGCAAATGAGTATCTGGTTTCCCGGTCACTTGCGGAATCAATACGGCTTTAATCGGAAAGCCGCGCACAATCTTTTCGGGATGATGCTGATGCAGAAACAGCATGGCTTTTTCTAGCCCCAAGCGATCAAGATTATTCACCAGCCCAGCCAAGTTGGGAAATCGCTCTAAATCTGCTTGCCCTTTAAGTTTGGCAGTGTTATACAGACTGTAAACATAAGGGCTGGGATCTGTAGAAACTAAACAATAATCATCACTTGCATAGACGAGTGGACTATCAATGCAAGCCAGGGCTGTGGAGGATTTGCCCGATCCCCCTTTCCCCGCCAGCAAAACGCCGCCATTGGGGGTTCCCACTGCTCCTGCATGAACATATTGATGGTGACGATCGCTTGTCCACCAGTTCAAAATGGTCTGGAGTGGTGAACCCTTTTCCCAGTAAGGAATATTTTGGGCATCTTCTATCCAGTAACAGGCGAGATTCTGCTGACGATCAAGCACACTGAGGATGTTTGGGCCAATGTGAAAATTCGTGCGAATGCGATCGCCATCGTAGGCTTTAATTTCCTTACGGGGTCCGAGATGATCTGTCCAGTGTAGTTGAATCAGTTCGAGCAGGCTACCAATCAGGAGCGGTAATCGCGCGCCAGTAGAGGCGTTATCCCAAAGGCAAATGGTCAAGTCAGGGTTTGCCGTTGGTTGTGTCGCTAAATGGGACAAAGCAGGTGTAATCTGGGGAATAAGACCCAGACCTGCAAAGCGCAGACAAAGGGTATAGCCACCAATTATATAGAAATAATCGACTGTACCTGCGGCCTGCGCTGCCCGCTGAAAACCTTGATAAACAAGGTGAAAGTAAGCCAGGCGATCTGCTGAAAGCAGCAGCGCTTCGCTATCGCTTTCTTCCGGCGACAAATTGGGATTGGACTGTGGAGGTAAGGCGAGATTAGGTTGCATTCACTCACTTATTTAAATGTTGATTTTTTAGACAGCAAAAGATGCTTTAATATCTGTTTGCCAGGGAAGGGGCCATATATTAGCCCCAAGAGTCTGTTCTTGAGATGATAGAGCGGCCGAATGCTGTAGGCGAATAGCATGAGCACAAAAGACCGCTGCTCTCCAGCTAACACCTGATAATTCAGCCGTTCCGTTTGCGCGATGGGCATTTGCAACAACGCAGGTATCACCCAATTTGGTATCGCCAGCTGCAACACCTGCTGCAACAGGAGCAGCATGTTCCTCACTGGCAAAATCATTTGATATCGCTGTGCTTGGGTGATCAGCCTGATCCAGTCAAGATCATCGCCCGCCTGTTGAATCAGCATTAGCGCATCGGCTATCCCAGAAATTTCAGGCGATCGACTTTTAATAAATGTCCTGGTGCATACATCTAAAAGTTGGTCTGTTGGGTTGAGTATGTAGCCAGCTAAGTTACTCCCGTTGGGAATTGCATACTGCCAAACCTGTTCATCAATATAGTCTTGGGGAATTGCCCAGAAAAGACGCCCTTGTAAATAAAGTGAGTTTTTCTGCTCGTCCTGTAAGTGGATGAATTGGTAGGTTGTCGCGGTAGCAACTTGCCAATTTAGAGAAGTTAATTGTTGAATTGCCCTCTCTAATTCAGCAGAGCGCACTAAAAGATGCAAGTGAGAAATCGGACGATAAGTTTGATCTACCAAACAGCACAGAGCAGCATCACCAAGCAAAATCACCTCAATTCCTGCATCCTTTAAATGGGATAACAGTATTTTTAGTTGTTTGAGCCGCAGTTGATTGGCATACCAATTGCGCCGATAGATGCCCTTAAGCCTTGCCATGTGAGCATCTTCGACACCATGAGCCAACAAATTTTGGTAAACTTGCGGCAGTAGCGCATAGGATTGGGGGTCTAGAACTTCGATATCAACCGAGGACTCCCATTGTTCCCATGCAGTCAGTGCTGCTTGTCCCTGTAAAAGTGTTGCTTGGAGTAATAGTTTCTGGGTTTGGGTCAGTTTATAGCTACCAACAAAGGGAATGCGATCGCTCATCGTCACTTAGGCTATTTTCGCGCTGGGCCATCCGGCTTCTACATCGACTTCATGAATTGGATCGAGCAGAAGTAAATCTTCCATGTCAGTGAACTTTTCTAACTTGGGTTTCTCAAAGCGTGGCTTGTTGGTTATTTCCGCAATTTCTTGGGTGTTGTTGACTGTGTTTACAGATTCCGTAGTTGAATCAGCGATAATCAATTCTTCTCGCTGCAAATTTTCTAAAAACTCATCAATAGCGGTAGCAATTTCCTCGGCACTACCATCATATACTTGCGTTATTTCTCGAATTATGCTGCTATAGTTAGTCCGGCTTTCAATTCTACTCCAAACGTCTACTCCAGTTTTTAATAGGCTGTAGTAGTAACCTTTTTCCAGATGGACAATCACCACTTCTCCATCAATCGCTTCACAAACCACTTGAGGACTATTGACACGAAACACTTGGTTGTTTTTCATACAGATAACTAGACTTTTCCTTAATTACAAAGTGTGCTACTTTGAAACCCTTTTCGCTCTCGCAATAGGTATTCCGAAGGAGTAGTGTAATTTTTACTTACAAGAATTTTTACTGTATTAAATTATTTCGTCAGGATAAAAGAATACATACTTGAGAAAAACTTTACAAATCTAAAGGAAAAATCTTCGCACACCGACTAAGAGAGCAGGGGAGGCGGGGGAAGGGTGGGAGGAGGGGGAGGTGTGGGAGGTGTGGGAGGAGGGGGAGGTGTGGGAGGTGTGGGAGGAGGGGGAGGTGTGGGAGGTGTGGGAGGTGTGGGAGGAGGGGGAGGTGTGGGAGGTGTGGGAGGTGTGGGAGGTGTGGGAGGTGTGGGAGGAAGGAGAAGATAGCAAGCGTAAGTCCTAAGTTCTTCAATTCTTTTTCTCCCCACACTCCCCATCTCCCCATCTCCCCATCTCCCCACACTCCCCACACTCCCCACACTCCCCACACGGCGACCTAACCGCCAGTCTCCTTGCGTCGCCAACCTTGTTTTACTACCTGACGACTACGGGCAATTACGAGGGAATCATCGGGAACATCTTCTGTGACGGTGGAACCCGCAGCTACGTAGACGTCATCTCCTAAGGTGAGGGGCGCGACTAAAACACTGTTGGAACCTGTTTTAGTGCGATCGCCAATTTTTGTTTGGTGTTTTTTTACACCATCATAATTAGCTGTGATTGTCCCAGCGCCGATATTAACTTGAGAGCCGGCGGTGGTATCACCCAAATATGATAGGTGAGCGACATTGGAGCGATCGCCTAATTGCGTATTTTTTAACTCTACGAAATTACCGATACGACAACCGTTACCCACTTGCACATGTCCACGTAAGTGAGCATAGGGGCCGATTCTAGTTTCTGCTTGCACAATGCTGTCTGTAACCACAGAATAGTGTACTGTGACATTTTCTCCCAATTGACTATTCTCAATCAAGCTGCCAGGGCCGAGGCGACAGCCGGTTTCAATGACAGTATGACCGCGTAGGTGAGTTTGGGGTTCAATCACCACATCTGGCTGTATTTCTACGGTATCATCAATAGTAATACTACCGGGATCGATGAGAGTGACACCCGCCATCATCCACTTTTCTTTAATCCTTGTTTGTAAAATTGCCGTAGCTGTGGCTAATTGTAGGCGATCGTTAATTCCAACAATTTCTTGGTAATCATCTACATCCACCGCCATCACTTTTCCTACTTGAGTCACCGCATCAGTGAGGTAGTATTCTTTTTGGGCATTATTCGCTTGTAAATTGGGCAATACCTCAGCCAAAGAAGGCCAGCGAAAGCAATAAACCCCAGCATTAATCCGGCAATTTTGTCTTTGTGCAGCGGTACAATCTTTATCTTCAACGATTTGTTGGACAAGGTTGTCACCACTACAAAAAACCCGCCCGTAGCCCTTGGGGTCATCAAGGTGTGCTGTCAGAATAGTCACAGCATTTTGATTTTCTTGATGAGTTTGCAGAAGCTGTTGCAGGGTTTGAGTCCGAATCAATGGTAAATCGCCGTTGAGGATCAGCAAATCCCCGGTGTAACCTTGAAGATGGGGCAGTAATTGTTGGATAGCATGACCTGTTCCTAGTTGCACAGCTTGTTCAACAAATTCTAAACTGGGAATTGACTGCATAGCTGCTTTCACTTCTTGGGACTGATAGCCCACAATTACCAATTGCCTTGAGGGTACAAGAGGTTCTACACTTTTGATCACTCTCTCTACTAGCGATCGCCCACCCAAACAATGCAAGACTTTAGGCAAGCTTGATTTCATCCTTGTACCGCGTCCCGCTGCCAAAATTGCTACAACTACCATAATCAGCTATCACTAAATTGCGCTGTTGCGCCGAGTATTTTCAGATTTAGGCCTCAAATGATACCCGATTACATCACCAACGGAAATGCTATCGGTCATTTGTTCTTTGTTATTGGTAAAAGCTTTCTCTTTATTCCCGCCTTCATACTTCATACTTCACCCTTCATCCTTCATTCTTTTATGTAACGTTTTATCTCTAACTGCGAGAGCTTAACTTAACGTTTATGTAACATTAAATAAACGATAATTACAAGGAATTTACTCATGCCCTACACCACAGAAGAAGGCGGTCGTCTGAATAACTTTGCTCGTGAACCAAAGATTTATGAGGCAGAACCCCTGGATGCAGGGCAAAAGAAAAGCTATTTTATCTTGGGAATCGGCGCTACAGTTTTAGTTGGCGTTTTGATTTTTGTCGCCTTCTCTGTTTCCCATCTCAGTTAATCACAAACTAAGTTGACAAAATTTAATTTTTACAGCTTGTCAGGTTCCCAATTCCCAACCTTAGTAGGAGCCTGGTTTTTTATTTTTTTGTTACAATGGCGATGGCTATAAGTATAATTAAACACTTTTAAATCGCGGTTTTCTGGTCTAAATTTATCCTGAGCCTAACAACATTCACCCGAAAATCATAGTCGTAGCTAGATTTTTCGCCTAATTGAATTAGCCCCTCTAGGGGATGTAAACTATGTTTTGGCTCTGTAGCCACTATGAGTGTGAATGATACTCCACATACCGACAACTTTTCTTGGAATCGGCAAGTATACAACCGATTGAAGCTGGCATTAAGTCTAGGTTTACGCAGGCAACTTTTTTTAGCTGTTTGCGACGATTTGCACCTGAGAAATCAAGTAGCAGCTAGGCTGCACTCTACCTTGGCTTATCCTGTTGGGCAAGTCTTATATCAGCCAGCAAATGCTCACCAAATTAGCACGCCAGCTTATCCGCAATTAGTAACTTTGCGGTTAAATTTGAGTGACCCTAATCCTATAGAGCAGGTCAATCAGTGGCTAGGGAGTTATCCACCGCCAATAGTGGGTGCTGCGAAAGATTCACCGGGACGACCTTTACCCACACCTGTATTTCAGATTGTGGGTGTGGAGCAGCTAACTAAGCAACCTGTGGCGATACAACGCTTATTTTTGCATCATCTGCGTTTAAGTGAGCAGTATTTATCTACTCCAGAAGCTGGTAAATTTTTAGAATCTAGTTTACTGTTGTGGGTGCCGCGTCCTTGGTTATCAGCTATTCAGCAATCAGCACCAAAATTTTGGCACTGTCGCACTGGTGTATTTTTGTTTGCTGGGGAACCGACACCAACAGCAAATAATTCTGGCTATCCGGAACGTTTTTCTACTGATAAAAGTTTGGATTTGGGGAATTTAGAACCGTCGATTTTAGAAGAATCAATCAACCAAGCAGAACTGAACGCAGCTAAAAATGAATTGAAATTTGGCGATGATTTTGATTTGCAAGCAGAGACGCCAGTGCATCGGGGACGGAAACCCAAGGATATATCACCTACAAAATTAGAATTATTGAAAATTGGCGTACAACCGCAAGAATCCTTAATTAAATCGAGTCAAGACGATACACCATCACTGCAATCTTTGTCTCATATCAATCCAGAATTAATAGAACTAGTATTAGCAACTATTAACGCCAAGACCACTGAAGATGAGGAAGATGATTTACATCCACAACAAATTTTGTGGGAGATTGAAGAATTACATTCACAACAAGCATCTGGGGAAATATTAGCATTCTCTTATCAGCGTTTAGGCAATATTTATCGCCTGCGGATTGAACATGGACAGTCCACCTTAGAAAATCTGATGGTGGCGATTATTGCTTATCAAGAGTCAATTACATATGACGAAAACTCTCCTAATGTTCCAGATATTCTCAATGATTTGGGCACACTTTATTGGATGCTCTATCGCACTCCACCCAATTCAGAAGAAGGAAAAAATTATATAGAACAGGGAATTGAATTTTATCAGTTAGCTTTGAAATTAATTTCACCGCAGACGCATCCAGACACCTATGCTCGTGTGCAAAATAACTTGGGGACAGCTTACAGTGATTTAGCACGGTTTGCGAATCCAGCAGAAAATTGGCAACTGGCGATTATTGCTTACAAAGAGGCGCTCAATTATCGGACTGCGGAAATGGAGCCATTAAAATATGCTGCTTGCCAAAATAACTTGGGTACTGCTTACTGGCATTTAGGATTATATAATCAACCAGTGGTGCATTTAAAGAAAGCGATCGCAGCTTATAATTTAGCACTTACTTACTATAGCGCCGACCAAGAACCACTCAAATATGGCATGATTCAAAATAATATAGGCACCGCTTATTGGAATCTTGCCCAATATGAACAACCAGCAGAAAATCTCCAGCTAGCGATAGATGTTTTCAACGAAGCTCTGAAATATCGTACCGCTGCCCACGCCCCCATTGCTTGCGCTGCGACACAAAATAATCTTGGTACTGCTTACTGGCATTTAGTAAGTTTATCCCAAACTGATAAAGAAACACAACACAAATATTTGCAATTATGCATCTCTGCTTATGAAGAAACTCTCGCTTTGGCTCAGTCACTAGATGGAGTTTCTCTAAATTTTGATTTAGTAGCTGCTCACAATAACTTAGGTTTAGCCTACTATCAACTAGCTACAGATAGTTATTTTCATCATGATAAAACAACTCGTTCCCAACATCTAGAAGCAGCATTAGAAAATCATTTACAAGCTTTGAATGGATTAAACAAACAACCAGAAGCTTATCAAACAACCTTCGCTTGTGTAGTGAAAACCATTCGCGCTTTCCACCAGGAATTAGGCATTCAAGGTCAAAACTTGGCTTTATCTAAAGTTCCTAGTCAGTTACTGGCGGAAATTTTGCCGAAGTTGTAGAAGGGGACGAGGGGACGAGGGGAAGAAGGAAATCGGAAGAATGACCCTTTTTCGCTCTATGGGTAAAGTAATTTCATCCAAGCCTCCAGCAACCCGAGGAAGCGTCTATACTCTTGAGACTTCATACTTCATACTTCATACTTCATACTTCATAATTCATCCTTCTACCCGCTTTTCTAAGTACTGACCAATCATTAAGTGCTCACCAGCACGAGAGATGATGGATTGGCGGGTGCGGTATTTTGTGCCAATTAGCTTTAATTCTTCTTCAAATACTGAGTGATTATACTCAGTTCGCAGACACAAAGTTTGGGGATTGGGAAAGTGAAAGACGGCGGTGACTGGTTTGGTTGTGGCAAAACCGCGATCGCGGTACAAAATGGTTCCTAAGGCGCCAAATAAGGTAGCACCTTTTGACTGCTTTGCGCCTGTGACGGAATCCTGGCTTTGCCAAGTCACTTGTGCACCACATGTCAATTTAGCTGAATTGTCTAAATTGTGCATTTGGGCTAGCTTTTGCAACTCATCGCATCCCTGTTCTAAAAACCTGATGGTGATGATACTCACCATTTCTTGCGTTTCTCCTGAAGCGAGAGTGTAATAGCGTCGTTCTGATAGCCATTTACCAACTGAATTTTGGAAAAACTCAGAAATTTCCGACTCGGTGGCGGTGGTTGCAGGTTTTAAGGGTAATGTCACGCTCGATTTTCCTCGCCTAATGGTGAATGTCTATATTATATGTGTTTTAATTGCAAGCTTTGTTTTAAAAACTTCACACATTCATTTATGACCGAAGATTCACAGTAGTTTTGCTACAATACGAAGACTATGTAAAAATAAGTAATGTAATTTAATACTGCCTAGCCTAGAAGCGAGAGTAGTCAAAACCTATTCCCATGGCAGATGTAGAAATCCCTACTTGAAAAAAGCTGAAAATTACGAGAAAGTATTTATAAAAACTTAATACTAACTTTAAGTAATACAGAATTGTTTTGCTATCTGTAGGTAGCGTCAGCTAAAGGCTGAAGTATGAAGTATGAAGTATGAAGTATGAAATTACCTCACCTATAGAGGAATGAGGCTTGAACTCAGGAAAAAAAGTAGTCTTTAATACAAGCACTGTCCACAAAGACATCTGACACATTCTCACATTTTCCCTTAGCCATAGCTAACGAAATTGTTGAGTGATACACGGCGGTTCGACTCCAGAAACTTCCCTATTAGGAGCCAGATAAATGACATTGGTCGGCAAAGTGGCGCAAACAGACAAAAAACAGCGAGCTACTGTAGCGCCAAGCCAAGTAGTTAATGCCCATTTAGAATCAATGGTGCACAATCAATTGATAAAAAAAGAAAATAAGAGTAATTGCTGTCATTTTACAGCAAATTCGCCCATTTCCTTAATTACCTGCTTATTAGGTATTGGACTGCTAACAACCAGTTGTGGGTCGCTACCGAAAGAATCGGCTGAGGCCCAATCCCGCAGACCAGGGGGTGCAGAAGGCGCTAATCAAGCAATACCGGTGGATGTAGCGATCGCCAAAGTAGAATCATTGCAAGTACAACCAGAGTATGTCGGTACCACCACCCCCTTCCGCACCGTCTCCGTGCGATCGCAGGTGGAAGGGCGGTTGCTCGCGCTGAATCTAGACGTAGGAGATAGCGTCACCAAAGGGCAAGTTGTGGGACAGTTAGATGATGCTCTGTTGTTAACAGCACTCAGACAAGCAGAAGCAGAACTAGCAGCGCGGACATCGGAAGTCACCAAAGCCAAAACTGTGGTGAGTAACGCCTTAGCAGAATTAGAACAAAGACGCCTAGAAGTAGTGCAAGCTCAAGCAGATTCCCAGCGACAACAAACGCTATTTAGACAAGGAGCGATCGCTGAACAAGCAGCCGAACAAGCACGCACCAAAGTCAAAACAGCCACACAAATTCTGCGCGCGGCGACAGAAAAAGTCAGCACAGAACAGCAAGCCGTAGCTGCGGCCCAAGGTAGAGTTTTAGCGCAGCAAGCAGTAGTCGCCCAAGCCAAAGAACGCAGATCCTACGCTCGGCTGATTTCTCCCATTACAGGCGTCGTCACCGAGAAGGTAACAGAACCAGGAAACCTCCTCCAAGCAGGTAGCGAAGTCATCAAAATCGCCGACTTTAGCCGTGTCAAAGTCGTAGTCCAAGTTTCCGAATTAGAGCTAGCAAATATCCAAGTGGGACAGTCGGTACAAGTGAGCTTAGACGCTTTCCCCGATCAAACATTAATTGGGAGAGTGACACGAATTTCTCCCATCGCCGACGCCACAGCCCGCTTAATCCCCATCGAGGTAGTCATTCCCAACAGCGAAACCAAAATTAGCAGCGGACTGCTGACACGAGTTAATTTCACCAGCCAGACACAACAGCGGATTGTCATACCACAGACAGCTATTCAAGAACGCGCTGATAGCCGAAAAAATAGCGACACAGCCCAGCCTAGAGCGTTATTTGACCGAAACAAGTCAAATTCCCAAGACCGGACAGCTACGGTCTTTTTGGTGAGAGAGACAGGAGAACAGACCAAAGTCACAACCCGCGCCGTTACCTTGGGGAAAAAAGCTGACGGGAAAGTCGAGATTTTATCTGGGTTACAACCGGGCGATCGCTATGTGGTACGTAGTGGTAAACCCTTAAAAGACGGCGCCGCTGTTCGACTCTCAATTCTCTCAGAAGCAGGAACATCCAAGGGACAGTAGACAAAGTAGAGGGAGAGACAATCAAATACCAATCCCTAATCCCTAGTCCCTCTCCCCAAACCAACAATTTTTCTGTACTTGTAATTGGAGCCAGGCGAAGATCATGGAGCCAGGAAAAAATAGTGGTGGGTTGAGTATTAGTGCGATCGCTATTCGCCAACACATCGGTACACTCATGCTCACCATCGCAGTGATTGTTGTCGGAGTATTCTTTTTGACAAATATTCAAGTTGATCTCCTCCCAGCAATTACCTACCCTCGAATTGGTGTGCGGCTAACAGCGCCGGGTATTTCTCCGGAAGTAGCAGTAGATGAAATCACTAAACCCTTGGAAGAAGCTTTATCCGCGACCGAAAATGTGGTGCAAGTTTTTTCCCGTACCCGTGAGGGACAAGTTAGCCTTGATTTATTCTTTCAACCAGGGGGCGATATCGACCAAGCCCTGAATGATGCAACTGCTGCTTTTAACCGAGGTCGAGGGCGACTACCAGATACCATCGAAGAACCACGGTTATTTAAATTCGATCCTTCCCAATTACCGATTTATGAATTAGCGCTGACATCACCCTCCCTTCCAGGTAAGGATTTGCGGGTGTTTGCAGATGAAGATTTAGGCCGGGAACTCGGCGTAGTTCCGGGAGTTGCGGCGGTTGATGTTTCTGGTGGTGCTGAAGAAGAAGTCAGGGTGCTGGTTGACTTAAACCGCTTGCAAGCCTTGGGGGTAGGATTAAATGATGTCTTGGATCAACTCACAGCCAGGAACCAAGACATTTCTGGTGGTAGAATTTTAGGACAAAATGCCGAACCATTGACCCGGACTGTGGGACGGTTCCAAAAGCCTCAAGAAATTGAGAATCTTTCCTTTAAAGTCTCCTCCACAGGAACAGAAAACCGAGTCTATTTACGAGACTTTGCTGAAGTTATTGACGGTACAGAAGACCAGAGGTTATTCGTTTATCTCAACCGTCAGCCTGCTGTGAAAGTTTCCATCCAAAAGCAGCCTGATGCTAACACGATCGCTGTAGTCGATGCAGTCAAAAAACGGATTGCACAATTACAACAATCGGGGTTAATTCCAGCGGATATGACTTTAACCGCTACCACTGATGAATCTCGTTTCATCCGCAATTCTCTAAATGATGTGATTTTTTCCGCAGTTTCTGGGGCATTGTTAGCCGCCGCTGCGGTATTGTTATTTTTGGGGTCACTCAGACAAACTTTTATTATCAGTCTAGCGATTCCTTTGTGTACTTTAGCAGCGATCGCTTTGATGAAGATATTCGGCTTAACCTTGAATGTCTTCAGTTTGGCTGGTTTGACCTTGGGAATTGGTCAAGCGATTGATACCTCAGTAGTGATTTTAGAAAATATTGCCGAGAAAGCCGGGAAAATTCCTGGTCAAAAAGAGAAAGTCTCTGCAACACAGAGGGCGAGGAAAAAACCCACGCCAGTTTCTGATGAGAAGTTTTTTATAGAAAATGCGATCGCCTCTTCTCAAGAAGTAGAATCAGCTTTAGTCGCCGCAACCGCCGCCAACTTAGTTTCTGTCGCCCCGTTTCTTTTAATTGGTGGTTTTATTGCTCTACTATTCAATGAACTAATTCTCACCATCAGCTTTGCAGTTGCAGCCTCCCTCATCGTCGCCATTACAGTCGTGCCGATGCTCTCTTCTCGACTGTTAGCCATTCGCTGGTCTAGCCGAATTAACGAATTTTGGCTACTGAAACAATTTAATCATCGTTTTGCCGATGCGACGCGGGGATACGGTAACTTTTTAACTCAGGTTTTACGCTATCGACTTTTGGTAGTCCCGACCGCCTTAATCATTTTAGGCGGTAGCAGTTTGTGGATGGTTGGACAAATTCCCCAAGAAATCTTACCCCGAATTAACACCGGACAAGCCACCTTAAGAGCGCAGTTTCCTGCCGGTACACCCCTAGCCACCTCCGAAAAAGTCATGCAAATTGTCGATGACATTTTGCTCAAACAACCGGAAACTGAGTATACTTTCACTACAGTAGGTGGGGTGTTGTTTGGTAGCAACACCACAGAAAATCCTCTACGAGCCAGCAGCACCGTGAATCTCAAACCGGGCACAGATGTTGATAATTATGTAAAAAAAGTCACGCAGCAATTTAACAAACTGAATTTAGCGGGAATTCTCCTGCGTCTGAGTCCTGGTCAGGTGCGCGGTTTAATTTTAAGTAATACCCCAGCCCAAGGATCAGAAATTGATGTAATTCTCCAAGGTGACAACGAGCAAGTTTTACGCCAAACAGGGGCTGATGTTTTACAAGCATTGACAGAAAAAGCTCAACTAGCGAGATTTCGTCCCGATGCTGACCCCCAACAACCAGAAATCCAAATTCGTCCTGATTGGGAAAGAGTTTCGGCTTTAGGGTTGACCGCACAAACAATTGGCGCAACCATTCAAACGGCGATTGAAGGTTCCGTTCCTACCCAAATTCAACGCGGGAATCGCCTAGTGGATGTCCGAGTACAGCTAAATCAAGCAGCCATCCAGCGTCCCTCCCAATTGGAAGGATTACCCCTATTTACCGACAATAACCAACTCATCCGCCTCGCCAATGTTGCCAAAATTGCCGAAGGTCAAGCACCAGGCGAAGTACAGCGCATTAACCAGCGTCAAGTTTTCGTGATCGCCGGAAATCTTAGCGAGGGCGCAAGTTTAGGAAATGCGATATCAGAAGTACAAGAAATTGTCAAGGGTATGGAGTTACCTAAAGATGTAACTATTTTGCCTAGCTCTGCTCAACAAACCAATCAACAACTACAAAACGCTTTAAAAATCTTGGGCGCCCTCGCCACGTTCTTAATTTTTGTGGTGATGGCGGTGCAATACAATTCCTTGATTGACCCATTAGTGACTATGTTCACCGTCCCGTTAGCATTAGCCGGGGGAATTTTTGGACTTTTCATCACCCAAACAGCGATTGGCGCCACCGTGATTGTAGGCGTGGTGCTGCTGGTGGGGATTGTCGTCAACGCCGGGATTTTGATGGTAGAACTAGCGAACCAAATTCGAGAAGAAGAAGGTTGTACACGCCAAATAGCGATCGCTAAAGCCGCACCCCAGCGCCTGCGTCCCATTTTAATGACCACAGCCACAACTATTTTGGGACTATTTCCCTTAGCCTTGGGTATTGGTGAAGGTTCAGAGTTTTTGCAACCTCTGGGAATTGTCGTATTTTTCGGGATGGCGATCGCCACAATGTTAACTTTGTTTATCATCCCTTGTTTTTACATTTTGCTACACGACCTCATAGGCGGGAATTGGGCAAAACCAGTTTTTGCACAGCGGATCAAAGATGAAGTATGAAGTATGAAGGATGAAGGGTGAAGGGTGAAGTATGAAGGGTGAAGGGTGAAGGATGAAACCAGAAGTATGAAGTATGAAGGGTAAAGGGTGAAGTGCGAACAATCTCGGAAATTAATGAGAAAATCAACCGCAAGTGTGCGGTGGTGTTGACAGTTGAAGAATTAAAAGCGCAAGTTAAAGAAATTGGTGTCAGCAAAACAGCTCAACAAGTCGATGTGATCACCACAGGTACTTTTGAGCCGATGGAATCGAGCGGTGCGGTGATTAATCTTGGACATACCGATCCACCAATCAAAATTCGCCGTTGCTGGTTAGATGGAGTTCCCGCATACTCTGGCTTTGGTGCAGTTGATTTATACTTAGGTGCTAGCTGTGCTATTGAGGTCATGGATGGGGAAGAAGCCCGCGAACGGGGTGGTGGCCATGTCATTGAAGATTTAATTGCTGGTAAACCCGTACAAGTGCGAGCACAAGGACAAATCACAGATTGTTATCCACGGGCATCCTTTGAAACTACAATTACTCGTGAAACCATCAATCAGTTTTATTTATTTAATCCCCGAAATCTTTACCAAAATTTTATCGTGGGAGTAAATGGCGGCGATCGCCCACTTTTTACTTACCTGGGTCCTCTACAACCCCGCTTGGGGAATGCAGTTTACTCCAACCCCGGTGGAATTTCACCTCTATTCAACGATCCTGATTTACAACTGATTGGTATTGGCACAAGAATTTTTTTAGGCGGTGGTATTGGCTATGTCGCTTGGGAAGGAACTCAACACTTCCCCTTACAAAAGCGTCTAGCTAATCATACCCCCATAGGCCCGGCAGCCACTTTAGCGTTAATTGGTGATGCCAAGCAGATGGATGCTCGTTGGGTAAGGGGTTGTTACTTTAAAAGCTATGGCCCTTCGTTGATGCTGGGTGTGGGCGTTCCTTTACCAGTGTTAAATGAAGAGGTTGTTGCACGCGCTGCTGTACAAGATCAAGATTTAGTCGCGCCTGTGGTAGACTTTGCCATTCCTCGGCGGGTTCGTCCTACCTTCGGCTTAGTCAGTTACGCCCAACTCAAATCTGGACGCATCACCATTGAGGGAAAAGCAGTGCGGGTAGCACCTCTAGCCAGTATGTTTTTTTCCCGACAAGTCGCCTTAGAGTTGAAGCAATGGATTACAGCCGGCGAGTTTACGCTGACAGAACCAGTTTCCCCAATTCCGATGGAGCGAGCTTTTTTACCTCAAGATCGGTGGACGAATTTGTAATGTGGGGAGGTGGGGAGGTGGGGAGGTGGGGAGATGGGGGGGTGGGGAGATGGGGGGAGAAAAAGAATTGATGCTTCCCATCTTTTGCATTCTCCCACACTTGCCCCTATTTCCTAGCCCCTCTTCCCTAGCCCCTAGCCCCTCTTCCCTAGCCCCTCTTGCCTATTCTTGAGTTGGTTTAGGTCGCTTAACCGGCTTAGGCGCGGGAATAGGCGCTTTTGGTATGGGTTTTGAGATCACAGAGGGGTCGCCTGCTGTTTTCTTGATGGGGCGCGGGGTTTCGCCACTGCGTCTGGGCGGGAATGGCTTTCTACTACCACCGCCACCAGCGCCACCGCCACGCGGGCCGCCCCTGAATGGTGGTTTGCGTTTTTTGGGTAAATCAGCGATCGCTTCAGCATTTTCTAAAACTAATACATCAGCTTCTCGCTTGACTTGGAAGTCCCAAAACTTCCCTACTGCTTTGGTGGTCAGTACACCCCTAAGTTTTAATTTAAAGTATTTGGGTTTGTCAGTGGGTTTGCGCGGCGCTTGTTTAATTTTGACAACCAAACTTTTCGCATCAAAAGACTGATAAACCACTTCGCCACGGACGGAAAAACCACCATCGGGAATTTCCGTTGATGGCTTTGTAGTGATTGCTTCGTCAAGATTCGTAGATATACTGTCATCAGATGGTTCAGATGCTGATGAATCCGAATCTTCTTCCTCTTCGTCCATGAGATGTTTAGCCAAGTTTTCTGGCTCCCAAACTCCGACGATTTGGATATGCAAGGTGTCGTTTTCTTGTCTTGTGCGCGGATAAACGACCCACAGATGGTCTTGCTCTAGGTCTAGGTGATTTTTGACTAAACTCATAATCCGACCTAGGAGGACGGCATTTAGTTCTACACCATCTGTAGTGAGCAGCACACCTTGTGTAAATTGTTCGTCGCTGGCGCGATAACGTCCTCTAACTAGACCGATGGCTCGATATTGCATCGGTTCGCTGGGGGGTGGAATCGGTTGCTGGCGATTGGCTAAGTTGCCATTGGCGGTGGTATCACTGGAGTCAGCGGCTGGACTCTCAAGTTTAAGAGTGGGAGCCGCTGGTGTGCTAACATTAGCAACTACTTCAGTTTTGCTGTTAGTTGGGCCCTGGTTAGAGGCGGGAGAATTGGAAGATTCAGGTGACGGCATCAGGTCGGAATTCATAAAAACTCCTTGCGGCGGAGACAAATCCCATTGTGGGATGTTACAAAGGCAGACTGAAAGAGCGTTTGTGCGGCTAATGAAAGTATATTTACAATCATTTTCACCACTTGAAAGCACTCTATAAGATCCTCAAGACGCAAAAATTTGCATTTGGACACTAAATGTGTAATTTAACGTCTTTACGCTAGTTTCGGAAGCATATCATAGCTACAATTCTGACGGCTCCTCCTAAAGTCATCACTTACTTTAGCAGCGTGGATTGTTATTTGTTATAAAATTCACAGACAATTGACCGTATTCCGCACGGTTTTGGAAATTTTCGGTTTCTAATTTGTGTAAATGATAATCTCATTAGAGTTCAGGATAAGGAAAGTTTTGTGTCTCAACCACGCAATCGCTGGATAGTTCAGGTCATATTGGTGGTGGCAGTTCTCGCTTTTGTAGGGGTGTCAGTGGTTCCCATCATAGCTGCATTTAATGATACCCAACCCCCAACCCAGAGCGCCACTAGCAATCAAGGTGCTTCGCCTGCTGCTGATCAAAAATCAAAATTGCAGGACGAAGTGCGAGGTTATGAACTAGTTTTGCAGAGAGAGCCAGAAAATCAAACTGCTCTCAAGGGTTTGTTACAAGCACGGCTACAATTGTTAAGCCAAAAACAAGGTGATATTCAAGGAGTAATTGAGCCTTTAGAAAAATTAGCCAAGCTAAATCCAGAACAGACGGAATATGCTGTGTTGTTGGCGCAAGCAAAGCAGCAGATTGGGGATAAGGAAGGTGCAGCCCAAGCTTATCGCAATGTGTTAACCAGGAACCGGGGTGATTTAAAGGCTTTGCAGGGGATGGTGGGGCTGCTGTTAGATCAGCAACGTCCAGAAGCGGCGATTGGGTTGCTACAGGATACTTTGTCTAGTGCGAGCCAGATCAACGCTAGTCAGCCAGGAAGTGTGGATGCGATCGCTGTACAAGTTTTGTTGGGTACTGTCCATGCTGCTCAAAAGAATTATCCCCAAGCCCTCTCTGCTTACGATCAGGCGATGAACAAGGATGCTCAAGATTTTCGCCCGGTTTTGGCTAAGGCTATGCTCCTAAAGCAACAGGGTAAGGCTACAGAAGCCAAATCTTTGTTTGATCGGGCGTCGGCTTTGGCGCCAGCCCAGTATAAAGACGAAATTCAAAAGACTGCTAATGCTTCGCCTAGTCCCACTCCTTCTGCATCGGCTACACCGTCAGCCCAAAGCAAACCTCAACAATAGACTTCTTGCAGAAGTTGGGAACAGGGAACCCTTAACAGGGAACAGAGAGCAGAAAAGGTACTTTTGCAAGAGGTTTAATGAAGATGACATAGATTCCTGGGCGGGAAAACCCCGCCCCTACTCATGCTCCTGCAATGGCGGCGAAAATGCCAAAGATGAGAAATAGACAGCCGCCAATGAAGGTGAGTTGACGTTCAGAGATGCGCCCAGCGATCATTTTGCCACCAATGACAGCGATCGCTGCACAGATCATGTGTCCAAAAATGGCGCCGATGGTGACACCGACGGGATTGTTACCAGCCGCTAGGGCGATGGTGGCTATTTGTGTGCGATCGCCCCACTCTGCCATAAATGTTAAAACAAAGGCTTCGATGAAAATTGTCCAGGAGTTTTTTCGTTTTGGGAGATGTGAATCTGCTGCTTCTACCGCTGCTTTGGCTTCGTCTACAACTTCTGTGTCACAAGCTCTAGGCGACATTTTACTGGCGTCATACAACAGCTTGATACCAAAGGCGATAAACAAAACTATTTCTGCGTAGTGAATATACACTTTTGGCAAGAAAGAAACCAGTTGTCCAAATATCACCGACAAAATCGTCATCGCGGCTAATGCGGCTGTCACGCCCAGGAATACCAACCGCCGTGAGTGACGCATCGCCAAAATCACGGCGATGAAAAAGGTTTTATCGCCTAATTCGGAAACTGTGATTAATAACAAACCTGCAGTAAATGCCGTTAACACTCTCTCAAGCTCCTGTAGGATTTTCTACGTGTGTGGAGCTTTAATGAGAGCCAACAGACTTCACCAAGCTCCGCACTCTTTTGGTGTGGACTTAGTGAAGGTCTCGCTTTCAAACATTAATCAAATGCTAATTATTTGCCATCTGAACCAGGCTAATTGCCAGTATGTTGATTCAGATGCACTGGCTTTTGGATTTTTTGCCAGCAGCTACTCCCCTTCATATGTGAGATAAATATTACATTAGTTAGCGATCGCCGTCAAGCAATTTTAGATTTATAGCAGGGAACAGCGATTAGGGATTAGGGATTAGGTTTGAAAGTTGCTTTTGTGAGCGATCGCCGTCAAGAGAATAATAGTCTGTTAACTACGCTGGTAAAAATTCATCATTGATTACTGCTGAAAGTACATATGGAGACTCCACCGGAAATGATTCTATAGGTAAACTAGTTTCAGCTTTTGCTTGCTTAACTGCTTGGGCATAACACTCAGCAAATATATTTTCCAGATATGGTTGAAGACTAGGCGAATCGTGTAGAGCTTCTTGAACACGTCTACGATGTTCAATTATGCTAGCTTCCCAGCTACCGCTTCTGTTATCAGGTTGAAATTGCCATTTGAGCAAATGCACTATGATGATGATGAGATTACTTTTGAGACTGCGGCGTTCACTCCTTCCCATATCGGCAATTTCTGCGATTAAATTTTCCCAGTCCACATTGGTGTAGTCCTGACTTTGCAATTTTTCTAAAGTTGTTTCTATCCATTCCAAGTAGTCAGTGTTATATAGTGTTTGGGAATTGGCTTTGAGGGAAGACATGGCTGTTTCCGTAGAAGATATTTGTGTAGTCTCTCGCATATCATCCTGCAACTTTAATTAATACTTCCGTTCTTTGGGTTCAAACATATTAATCACAACTGGGCGATACTGAATTTCGATTCCCGCTGGTGAATAATAAGCCATTGTATGTTTGAGAAATTTACCATCATCACGCTGGGGATAATCTTCGCGGAAGTGGGCGCCACGACTTTCTTGACGATTTAAGGCTGAGGCTAAAATTGTCTGTCCTACTACCATTAAACTCCGCAATTCTAAGGCTTCAACTAGTTCTGTATTCCAACAACTTCCTTTATCATCTAAATAAATTTGGGGATATTGTTGTTGTATTTGTTCTAGTTTCTGGAGTCCTTCACTCATTAATTCTGAAGTGCGGAAAACGCCGCAATATTCGGTCATACAATCTTGAAAAGCTTGACGCACTTGATTGATGCGGATTGTTCCTGGTTGTTCTAATAAGGTTTGGATTTGTTGTTGAGCTTCGGTGATATGGCGTTGCTCATTCACGTCAGGTAGTTTGCGGTTTTGCACATATTGGGCGATCGCTGCTCCAGTACGTTTGCCATAAACTACACATTCTAATAGCGAATTACTACCGAGACGATTTGCTCCATGTACAGAGACGCAAGCTGTTTCACCAGCCGCAAAGAAGCCATCAACTAAGCCATCACCACTACTGCGGACTTGTCCATCTGTGTTTACTGGGATACCACCCATGCAATAATGGATGGTAGGACGGACGGGCATAGGTTGAGTCACGGCGTCCACTCCTACCAAGCGGTGCGCTTCTTCCCAACAAAAGGGAACGCGACTCATAATTTTTTCTTTGCCCATGTGGCGCAAATCCAGATAGACAAAGGGGCCGCCTGCGCTACCATCGGGGTGGATACCACGAAGAGCGCGAATTTCATAAGCGATCGCTCTGGAAGTAATATCGCGGGGGGCTAGTTCCATGCGGCTAGGTGCGTAGTTCGCCATAAAGCGATCGCCCTGAGAATTGATTAAATACGCTCCTTCCCCGCGCACAGCTTCAGAAATCAGCACACCAACGGGATATAAACCAGTGGGATGGAATTGGACAAATTCCATATCTTCAAGGGGTAAACCGGCGATCGCTGTCATTGCTAAACCGTCACCAGTGGAAGCATAATCATTGGAGGTGGTATTATAAACGCGACCATACCCCCCAGTGGCAAACATCACCGCCTTTGCTCGCAGCACTTCAATATGCCCATCCAACAGGCTAAACATAACTAAACCTTTCGCCTGTCCTTCCTCTAAAATCAAGCGCATCACATACCATTCTTGGTAAAGATGCACACCATATCTTTTGAGATTACTCACCAATTCATGCAAAATCGCATGACCTGTTTTATCAGCCGCGTAACAGGTGCGGTTGTGGGAGTGTCCACCAAAAGCTCTTTGAGCAATGCGACCATCGCTTAAGCGGGAAAATAACACCCCCATGTGTTCCAGGTCAATCACCACATCTGGCGCTTCTTGGGTGAGAATCGCTACAGCATCTTGGTCAGCTAAATAATCAGACCCCTTGACAGTATCGAACGCATGTGCTTCCCAACTGTCTTCAGCATCGACATTTTTCAGCGACGCCGCCATTCCACCTTGAGCGGCGACGGAGTGAGAACGAATCGGGTGGGTTTTCGCCACTACAGCGATATTCAAACTGGCGTCAGTGCGGGCAATTTCCACAGCAGCACGGCATCCAGCCAATCCACCACCGACAATAATAACATCATGTTCAAGCATAAATCCCCGACTGCAAACAGCTACTGTAGTATTTATTGTAGAGATGAGATTCTCGATTCAGTGCCTCGCCGCAACTGATGTTAAATTTCATAAAAAAATCCCTGCTCTGTACAGGGATGCAATACTTCTTGGTTAGTTTGTGATCAAAACCCTGTAGAGATGCGAAATTGCTTTTCGTCGCGCTTCTCTACCACCTAGGAAAAAAATTTCTGCGACAAATCACAAGTCTCAACTGGTTGCTTGTACAGGCTGCTGCTGTGAAACATTACCCGGTATGGGTTCTGTTTTTGTTCCTGGTTCTATAGCAGTCAATTCAATATGATTTAACAATGTGGTAACAAACGCAAACAGTAGGAAAGGTATTGATAATACAACAACAAGACCCACGGTGGCTAAAGCGTAAACTGGTCTTCTCGCACCCATCAGGGCTAAAGCAGAAGCTAAACTAACGGTAACTGTAATTAACCAAACAATGAT
The DNA here is from genome assembly GCF_000332295.1 of Fortiea contorta PCC 7126. Lineage (GTDB taxonomy): Bacteria > Cyanobacteriota > Cyanobacteriia > Cyanobacteriales > Nostocaceae > Fortiea > Fortiea contorta. Next base: position 4,488,759 of record NZ_KB235930.1, read on the forward strand.
TTGACCGTAGATATCACCAAAGGTCAGGGTGCAGACAAACCGATAATTTTGTATCTTATTGATGCTCATCTTATTTGCCTCAAGTCTCTCCTATAGGTTCTACGTTAGAACCATGTTCGACGTGTGGTCAATTTCTAAATGTTTTTCCAAGGTTTGTAATATTACTTTATATTGGCTTGATATTGTTACCAAATTTGTTATTGATCAGGATTGTTTCTAGATTTACATTATGCTTTTTACAGTTTTACAATAGTAGCCTTATTTACGCCGTGCTGTACTAGGCACTAGAGAAAGACGCGCTTGATTGTTCCTGGTGGATGCAGATGATGGAGTTTATTTCAACTTAAATTCATCAAACTTAACAACTTCAGACTCTGGCTTGCGTGTATCGAAGCGATAGCTGCTAATTATTCCTGTGGCTGTATTGAAAATACTAAAAACAGTGATATCGTTGCTGGCGATATATGGTAAAGGCTGACCGTTTTCTGATATCAAAGGTGCGATCGCTGGCATGATCGGTTCTAATCCATTAGGATCGCCCAAGGCTGTATAATCTTCTTGATATCCTAGTGGAACTTCTCGCTTTTTATCACCCCACGCAGCACCATAAGAATTACCGACGTTAGAGGTTTCGAGAAAATGCATTCCCCTGGGACTAACAAATCGGTTCCACAAGTGAGAATGTCCATAAAATACTAATTGCACATCAGCCTTTTCTAGTAAAGGCATAACATCGCGGATGAGATAATCTGTATGTTTGGGATATTCATAACGCACAGATTTAATTTTACCTGTGTCGTCACGGTCAATTATTTGTAGAGGGTTCGTATAAGCAGGGACGATGTTATCACCTAAAGTATGGGGTGGATGATGAAACATCACGAGTTTGTATTTTGCTTGTTTAAATTCCGAGCTATTGAGTTCTTGTTCTAACCAATTATATTGTTGACTACCTTGAGCAATTGGCTCATATATATGTTGTCCATAACCCCAATTTTCCGGATTATTAAAGTCTTTTTCTGCTTCTCGATATCTACCTCTGGCTTGTTGATCTAAACGGGGCGATCGCCACATATTTGTCGCGTACAATACTACTAATCGTACATCGCCAAAGGTGACTGCATAATACCTTTTTCCACCTGTTTTACTTTCGGGTAAAGTGAAAATTTCTTCGTAGGTATCAGTATTAAAGGAATTATCTATCAAAGATTTACCGCTGTATAGTCTTTGAGCAACGGCGCGGGGAATTGGATCATCAAATTCACCATTTAAACTATCCTGACGATTCCATCTCCCCATCACTTCATGATTACCAATACAAGTAAACATTGGTGCATGTTGGATGATTTGCCCACCAGTATAGGTTGTCTTGACGTTATTATGATTGATTTCATATTGAGCACGCCCTTGCAAAGCGGGAAAAAACGCACCACCTTGATCATCATCAAACCATTCTGAAGCGCGGTCGGGAACATTGACTAAATCACCAGCAAACAAAACTGCATCGACTCTTCCCACCGTCTCTACTACTTTTTGCAAATTTGCGGCTGTCATTGGTTTGAGTTGATGGTCGGAAGTCAGTAAAATTTTCAGTGGTGTAGCTGCTTCTGGTTTGGGTGCGAGGGTAAAAATATCGCTGCTGACACTCTGACTATCTTCTCGCACACTGGTAATGCGATAATTCACCCGCACACCAGGAGTTAACCCAGTCACCTCGGCTTCGTGTCGCCAAATTTCCCGCTTTGTGGGTTGTTGATAAATTGGCTTGTTTTCGGTTTGCTTTGCTACTTTCGATTCTTTGTCTTCTCGTGTGCGGTTGAGTTTGGTAGTGCTTGCGTAGAGTGTTTTGACGAGATTTTCGCCATATTTGACTAAGTGTTTATCACCAGCAAACTCGGTAAACCAGACTACTCTAACTGATGTTGCTGTTGGTAATTGCAAAAAAGGATCTGTCAGTAGAACGGGTGCTGATTTCATATTTGTTTGTCCAAATGAAAGCACGCTAATCAAGGTCAAGCATACGCCAAACACAAACGCAAATCCTAAGAAACGTAATTTGTTATTTGTCATTTGTGATCGCAGGGAATAGGGAACAGGGAACAGGTGAGCCAGCGCGGTCTTGGGGGTTTCCCCCATGAGTGACTGGCGAACCCGAAGGGGAACAGTTTTTTCAATTTCGAGTTCCCATCGCCAGTAAGAGATCCCTATTTGAGTTGAGAAAATTCTGCTCGGAACTGATTGACGACACGATCCAATCCTACAGAATGAGCAGCTTTGAAGAGTAGACGATCGCCTGTTTGCACAAATGTCTTTAATCTAGCGAGTAGTTCTGCGTGGGTGGTAAAGCATTCTGAGGGGATACCTGCTGCACTTTGGGCGATCGCTGCAGCGTCAGATCCATCAACTAAAACTAATAAGTTGTCTAATTGCAGCTGGCTAACTGTTTCACCGACTCGCTGGTGTAGTTGTGGCGATCGCTCTCCTAATTCTTTCATTGCTCCCAAGACAGCGATTTTCCGCTTTCCTGGGGTGTCTGCTAATAATTGCAGCGCTGCCAACATCGCTTCTGGTGCAGCATTATAAGTTTCATCTAAGAGTATCACATCATCAGCTAAAACAAATCGCTGCGATCGCCCTGTGGGCATGTTAACTGTTACACCAGCTTGTAAGTGCGACCAATCTATTCCCAGTACCTTTGCTACTGCTAAAGCTGCGAGGAAATTCACTGCATTATGACGACCCAGAAGAGGTAGGGGGAAGCGAACGCCGGCGACTTCTATTGTATTTGCATCAATTATTAACCCGGAGATATCGCCACCAGATAAACCATAGGTGACAACTTCCCCTGACCAAACCTGCGCCGCTGTTGCTATCAGCAATGGATGATCGTAGTTGAGAATGGCGATGCTATCTTTGGGCATTTCAGCTAATAACTCGCATTTTGCTTGGGCGATCGCGGCTTCTGAACCCAGCAACTCAATATGCGCTGTGCCCACATTGGTAATCACGCCAATTGTGGGTCTAGCGATGTGGGTGAGTTCGGCAATTTGTCCTCTACCCCGCATTGCCATTTCAATCACGGCGTAGTCATCTTCTATACCCAGTTCCAAAAGGGTTTTGGGAACGCCGATTTCGTTATTGTAATTTCCGTAAGTCTTGTGGACTTTTCCTTGGGTTGCTAAAACTGCGGCGATGAGTTCTTTGGTAGTGGTTTTACCTACAGAACCTGTAACGCCGATTACTGGTATTGAAAAGCGATCGCGCCACCATCTACCGATTTGTTGATAAGCTGCTAGGGTGTTTTCAACTTGTATGACTGGTAATCCCGGATTTTCGTAGTCATAATCAACGATAGCGGCTAAAGCGCCCTGAGCGATCGCTGTGGGTACGAAATCATGTCCATCAAAATTTTCTCCCCGCAAAGCCACAAACACTTCACCCGGTTTGAGGATACGGGTATCTGTCTGTAAACCACTGCTCAATTTTGCCAGAGTGTCTGCAGATAAATTTACAGACTGGGCGCAGAGTGCTTCAACTAGTTGGTTTAGGGTAGCAGAACAAGCCATAAATGTAGATGACTGAGATAGGACTTAAGCAGGTGTCATATTTTTTCAGCCAAAGCGGTCAAGAGTCAAGTGTAAATCGATTTTGGATTGAATCATCTTCTCATCCAAAATCCCAAATTTAAAATCAAAAATTTTGTTGTCCAAAAAACCTTGTTCCTGGACAACCTTTATCAATAATTATGCAATTTAAATCTTTAACAGCTTATTTAGCTTTCACTTGAGAAAATTTCTTGCGGTAAATCAGGTATGTTCCCACCAGTAGCGAACCCAAAATACTTGGTGCTTCTGGGACATCTTTCGGTGGAGAAGATTGAGTATCTGAAGGGTTGATTCTGGCGTAAAAACCCGCTGTAATTTGATCTCCCTCTAAAGCGGTAATTTCCGTATTCTGATTATTGGGGCTAAAACCTCCTATCTCCAATGTATAGTTGTTTCCCCCTAAAGAAAAACTAGGATTAGCCGATTTAAAGAATTGCACAGAATCTGCGTTTTTGGGATCTCTCAGACCTACGCTGAGGTCGTTTAGTGTGTTTTTAAAGCTAAAAGATATGGGAAGAACTTGACTAGACTGAGCTTGATCACCAAAAGACATAGCTAAATTAAACGTCACCGCATCTACGCCAGTATCCGCATAAACGGTGCCATTCTGGTACGTAAAACTACCTATTTGGAACCAAGAACCAACATCTGCCAAAAATGAACTACCGGTGTAGACGAGTTGATTAGCCGGCGTTCCCGGTACAGGTTCTCCCCAGGTGAACGAGTTAGTATTCACACCTGTATGTACTAGCTGAACATTGCTATCTACTACAGTTGGGTTTACCCATGTACCACTTGATTTCCCCGAAATAGTACCAGCTAGAGCCTGACCAAGAAAACCAAATGTTGTCATGGCCAGAATCGAACAACTAGATAGAGTTGTAGCAAAAACCAAACTCAGTTTCATACTTAGGCTTTAACTCCTGTTGAGGAGTTTTTTAAAGTAGCAGCACTAAATACATTAGAAAATATACAGATAGTGTGCCAAGTAATTACTGTAATATTTATGAAAACTTTAATAGCAAGGGGTTTTTCTTGTTGAATTCTTTATATAATTAATCTTTCCGGGTAAGTAATTACTGAAAAATTAGGTATTTACTCTCAAAAGTATATTTTAAAGATGCTATCTATTAGATAAAAGGTTTTGCGGATGAAGGACAATGAGCAATAAGTAAAAGGGAACAGGGAACAGGGAACAGTAAACCGCCCACAATTCCACTCTGCTTTAAACCTTTACTTTTTTTGGTAAAAACAATTAAATTGGCAATTAAGCAACTGGTATAGACATTGGGGTCAATAGTTCAATTTTTTTTGATTTTGGACGATTTTTACCAAAAAATATGACGCTGGCGTTAGTCTTACAAATAATTCGGTGAGATTGCTGGAATAACTAATCCGGTTAACAATTATCAAAAACAGGCGAAAAAGTAGGGAGATGTAATCAAAAAGATGGAAGCATTCGTCACTGATTTGACGACTGTATTAGCAACAGCAGTTGATATCTTCACTGGTATAGTTATTGCTTTAGCTGTTGTGGAAGCTATATTGCGAATTTTAGTGGTTTTTTTCACTCGCCGGAAACCCCTGAATGAGGCTAAAGAAGAAATTAGGTTGACACTGGGGATGTGGCTGGCTTTAGCACTAGAATTCGCTTTAGCGGCTGATATTTTACGCAGCACTATTGCACCATCTTGGGATGCAATTGGTAAGCTAGCAGCCATCATCGGGTTGAGAACTATTTTAAATTACTTCCTCGCGAAAGAAATCCAGCAAGCAAAACAGAAAAAGAGCTACATTGACCATGAATCTCTTTAATTTTTCTGTATGGGCGGCAATTATTCAGTTGTTGGGTGCTATGGTAATTGGCAGTTATGCGATCGCTGCAACCATTTCGCTACTACCCAACCGCAATGTTGACCGAGCAAGGCTGTTAATTGCTCAAGGAGTCATCACTAGCTTAAGTTTAATGGTCGCAGCCACTTTGTTAAAGACAATTTATCTGCGAACTTGGAAACAAATTTTAATTTTTAGTGTGATTCTCGCCTTGCGTATATTTCTCAAAAAATTATTTGTTTGGGAGAGAGGGCAAATTTTGGCGCTAAAATCTCGCACTTGAGCTATCAGGCGCTGTGGTTGATCTAAAACTCTGGAGCTTTGTGCTTTTGCATTCCTAAATTACAGAGGAGCCGAAGGACAAAGTATCTCAAATTTCTGCCCTCCATCTCCTCTGCTGACACTTAAAAGTGCGATCGCCAAAATTACGTTAAGGTGCTAAAGCGTTACCACGAATTAAACTACCTATGGTTTTGGCTGTAATTTTTAGTTGGGTGATGGGGTTAGCGGGGACAACTGTTTTATACAAATAGCTATCGAATGTGAGCTTTTGCACATCCAAGTCACCGCACATTTCCACAAACGCTTCGCGGGTAGCATCGGAACGATAGAATACAGTTTGCAGGATGTCCAATACTTTGTAGGTAAGTCCGTATTTTTTATCCCAGCGCTTCAAGTAGACTTTGAGGTCATTCTCTGTAGGAATACGGCTACCACTATTAGAAGCTTCCACAATAGTTTCCGCACACATCCGCCCAGATTTGGCGGCGAAGTAGATACCTTCTCCAGAAGATTTGGTTACATAACCTGCAGCATCTCCCACTAAAGCGATGCGTCCGACAACCCGACGGGGACGGGGATGTTCGGGGATGGGGTGGGCTTCGACTTTAATAATTTTACCGCCTGCGAGTTTTTCAATAGCGCGGGCGCGGATACCAGCTTGCAATTGCTTGATGCTGGCTTTATGTACCTGCATTGTCCCAGTACCGACAGCTACGTGGTCATATTTGGGGAATACCCAAGCATAGAAGTCAGTAGAAACATCGTCGCCGACATACATTTCCGCGAGGTCGTTATAGTATGCCATTTTGTCTTCGGGTAGACGAATTCGCTCTTGAAAGGCGATCGCATAATTATAATCCCCAGCGTCCATTTCTTTAGCAATGCGGGAATTTGCTCCATCCGCCCCGATAACCAAATCCACCTTCAGGGTTTTAGCTATCCCTTGCGCTCCACCTTCTGTGTGGTCAACATAATGGATGGTGTAGGGGTCAGTATTATTACCGGGTATATCGAGTTTATGAACGGTAGCATTAATTAAAATTGCACCTAATTTAGCCGCCCGTTCCCGCAGAAACCCATCTAGGACTTCACGGCGACACATACCGATATATTCATCTTCATTGATCAGATTGATATCCACCTCTCGATTCGAGGGGGAAATCATTTTCATCTTTCGCACCCGGCGATCGATAATTTCTGGTGGTAGATCAAATTCACTCACCATACATAAGGGAATCGCCCCGCCACAAGGCTTGGCGTTGTCTAGCTTCCGCTCTATCAGGTAAGTTTCAATTCCAGCTTTTGCCAGTGTCTCAGCGGCAGATGAACCAGCTGGGCCTGAACCAACAACAGCAACCCGTAGTGTCAAAGGTTTTCTCCCAATCTTCACATTTACCGAGAGCATCGTACCACGGAGTTTTGACTGTTTTCGCGCTCTACCACTCGGTTTGGAGATAAACGCAATATTCCTTAATTTTTCGATACGAAGTACTCACTGCTGGAGGAAGTTAAACCGAATAAATGTGCGTATTGTCATCATGCTCCGATTAGATGTTTAATAAGCTACCATTTATAATTAAGTAATTTGATGCTCAGTCGAGAAGTTGAGTTATGGCTATGCGAGACGCAGACAATGATCGTCGTAAAAATCGCCCTGTCAATAATCCTCACCCGCCTGCAAAAGAACCACTTTCTTATCATGAGCTTAAACAGTTGTTGATGAATGCTCGCGCTGATCGTGATAAATATCAAAAAGAATATCAGGAAGCTGTATCCCAACGTAATGAATGGGAACAACGCGCCAAGGAAAATCAAGAATCTGCTGCTCAACTTGTTCTTGTTCAACAAAAGATTCAAACTTATCAAGTAGAAGTTGATGAGCTAAAAGAACGTGTAGAACAAAATTATCAACTATTTCTTGATGGACAACAAAGTTATCAACATACTCTCTCGCTCTACCATGAAGAAAAAGCGAGAGCGACTGAATTACTTACTCAATATGAAGCAGCAAACTCTGAGCGTGACAGGTATTTAACTTTATATAATGAAACGAAAGCCGAACTCAAATATGAGCGGCGTTCAAAGGCGAGTATTAAGGGATGGGAAACTCGCCGTAAAGCCGAGAACGCCAGACTAAAGCAGGAAATCAGTCAGATGGTTGTGTTATTGCGTGAGTCTCTTGCAAGTAAAGATGAAGCTGTAAATAACCTCTACTTGGTAGCGGAGCGTATGGATCGGATTCAATCTTTGGTTGATTCGGCGACAGAAGAAACTACAAATAGTCCTGTAGGTTTGGTACAGAAGTTTAGACGTATATGGCTGGCAATTAAAGATATCCTTGCTGAATAGAAAAGCGTCATTATGAATAAAGAATCCATACCAAACCAACGAACTCAACGAAAACCAAAGTTGGGCGATCAAATTCGCAATATTGCTGATCGGCTTAAGCAAGAAACTGATGTGCAAATAAAAGCCACTTCTCGAATTTTAGGAGCCGCTGCTCAGATTTCGGAAAATTATGACAAACTTCTTGATGAAGTGGTTGATATGGTTGAGGAAGACCTTAACCAACAACTCCAGATAAGTCAAAAACATTATTACACCGTCGATATTCTCAAGCAGAAGTTTAAAACATTACGCGAGGCAAAGAATCACTTTCAACTGAAAGCCAATAGTTGGGAATCTCTTGTTACTAAATTAAATGATCCTGCTTTCCAAAAGCTGAAGACTAACAATGATTTTTGGTCAGAATCAGATTTGGGAAATAACCGTAAGAAAAAAGTTAAACAGAATATTCAAGGGGTGACTGTTCTTTTAGATCCCGATGTTGCAGAAATTTTTAAAGATTCTGCGTCAGTAAACGCTGCTCTACGTTCTTTAATCACAAATAAAAATAATTTTTAGCCAGAGCAAAATTGACCTTGTATAGATTCAGATGCCAGATTATGGCAAAGTGACACATAGTAGCACATAAAATGCAAATTACCTTAGTTGATTCTCTTTCTAGACAAGTCGGCGTGGCTGCAATTACTGGATATCAAAAACATATTTCCCCACACAAAGGCTTTGTGTGCGCTCATCGGGTTTTATACGGCGGTGACTCTTGCTCTGGGTATATTAAGCGCATGGTTGCTCAACATGGGTTTAAGGTTGCACTTGTCAAGTCCCGTGAAAGATTTCAAGCGTGCAAACAAGCTTATCAAACTTTGCGATCGCAATCTGAAAAAGAGGAAAAATCAGATTCTCCCTCACCTAAAAAAGACCCATTATTCGGTAGTGACGGTGCTTACTGTGTTGAGTGTGCAGATGTGGGCTGTAACTGTGTTGAAGTTGTCAGCCTCATCCCTGATTCTAGTTCTCTTGATTGTGGTGGGCTAGATTGTGGCGTCCTCGATTGTGGTAGTTGTGGAGGTTGAATCAAGAGCGATGGGTCTAGATGTCGTCAACTTGTCGAAGGATGGATAACTGATTTTTTCATGTTCTCTTTCATTGAAATTTTGACTGCAAATCATTCTGCAATGCTTCAATTGTGTTCGCTACAACAATGCTACGTAAAACAGCTTTCAACAACTCTAGATCGGAAATTTGTGTAATTTGTGGCATTAATTCTAAGCCGTCGCTACCAAATTTTACCTCTAAACTCATGGCAATATTAGACAATATTTCGTCTCGCCGTCCGCGTTCTTCTCCACGTCGTTCAATTTCCTGATACCAGGGTGACTCACGTAAAACGGCCATATCCCACCTCATGATTTCCTGAACTAATGTACTCTCTAGCACAAAGGTTGCAAAAAATGCTAGCACTGTTTCCAGTTGATTTAACTGTTCATCAGCACGCAAAATTCGCAGGGCTTCTCTAATTGTAGACTCGTTCTCGCCGCCTTGAAGAATCGGGACAAACGGTAGCAATGAAGGTAATGGTTGGTCAAAGACAAGATTGACATCTACTTCCCATAAATTAATTACACGATAATCTTGAGTGGCTTTTAATCCAGCAATATCTGATGCAAATCTATTAGGTATTTCTTCGTCACCTGTTTTGAGAATATTAATTAATACTGGATATGTCGGTAACTGATATTTTTCTTCGGCTAATGCTGTATACGCACGCATCCGTCGTGGCATTTTGGATGAAGGACGCAGTTGTAATTCGTTAAGGACTAAGAATTCACCGTACTGTTGGCTGGTAGCACGGATTAATACATCACTCTCTCTGCTAATCCACTGAAATTCCGCATTGAGAATTTCTCTAGCAACAATATCGGGTATATTTGTTACCCATTTTACCCAGTTATCGGGTGCAAGACTAATTAACTTTTTAGTACTGACATCAGCTGGTTTTACCATTGAAGGTCTGCTCGGCAATTTAATATACCAATAAGAAGTTTAACCGCTCTGGGGATAGTTTACCGACGCTTTCAATAAAAAAGCCTCCGAAAATTAGGAGGCTTAAAAGTTTTGCGGAGACTTTTGAATCAAGCTACACAATCACAGCAGTGGCTCCACCTAGGGCTGAGAAAATCGCGGAGACGATGGCTGTGGCGAACAGCCACCAGGCGGCTGTAGCTGCGGCTTTGCGGGTTTCTTCTGCTTGGCGCTGGGCTTGATGTTTGACTTCTTCCAAACGGCGCTGGGCTTCGTGTTGTAGGCGTTCGGCTCGTTCCAAGACGGTGTTGCGGGCGCGTTCAATTTGGTCGATAATCCTGTTAGCATCTGCCTCGGAGATATCTTCACGGGAACTCATGATGGCGACTAGGGTATCGCGGTTGAATGCAGATAAGCGATCGCGCAGAGCATCAAACCCGGCTTGCGGATCGGCGAACAACTGACGCACATCACGCTTAATGCCGTCGTAGTTGAGTTCTGGGCGGTCTAGGGAGTTAAGATAATAGCGGATACGGTCGAAAATGCTGTCAATAGCATCTTGGATTTGCCGTTGGATACCCCGCACTTGTTCGACGAATTGATCCCGTACTGAGACGATATTATCAGCAATCCGGGCGGCTTCTTCGTCAGAAATATCTTCCCGAATTTTCAGCAAAGCAACGATTGTGGAACGGTCGAAATGGGAAAGGCGATCGCTAAAATTTTCAATTCCCACCCGTGGATCATGTAACAATAGTTGCACATCCCGCTTGATAGCTTCGGGGTTGAGTTCTTCTTTCCCAGTCCACCGCAGATATTCTTCCAAATAAGCTTGGAAATTTCTCACTCTTTGCTGTGTCCGTGTAGCCAAGCGGCGAGGAGCGCGGATGATATTCCGAATCGAGTTTTGCATGGAGTCAATAATCTGATTCACTTGCTCCTCGCTCAAATCTTGCCGTTGACTCAGCAATTTTACGAGTGTATCTCGGTCTATTTGTGACAATCGACGACGGAGCGCTGTAGCTCCCTCTTGGGGGTTTTCAAACAGGCGATGGAAATCTCGTTGAATTCCTTCTGGGTTGAGTTCTGCTTTCCCAGTATTACGCAGGTAATCTGCAATTGTAGTGGTAACAGAATCGTATTGATCCTTGGCTTTTTCTATCGCTGCTTGCGGTGCGTGACGGACATTACGCCAAGATTCCTCAACAGTATCAACGGTTTGATTGATTTGATATTCGCTAAAACCTTCTCGCTGACTCAGTAATTTTACTAGAGTATCACGGTCAAAACGAGACAGTCTCGCTTGAATCGCCGCCGTGCCAGCTTGGGGATCTGCTAACAGTTGTTTGAGATCAGCGCGAATACCATCAGGATTGAGTTCTGCTTTACCAGTACTACGCAGATATGACTCAACATTTAACCACAAGGATTCTGCTTGGTATTTTGCTTGTTCTGCTAGTCCTTTCGATTCTACTAAAGCGCGATCGCGTTGGGCTTCTAAATCATCCAAAATTCTATCCAGTTCCTCTGGCTGAATATCATTGCGTTCCCAGAGAATCTTCCGTAGTTCCTGACGATCAAGTCGTGCGAGTCGCCGTGAGAGAGTTTCATAATCAGCATCTGAGTCTACTAACAAAGGTTGAAAACGCTGCTCAATTCCTGCTGGCGTCAAATCTGCTTTGTTGGTGACGAGGAGATAACTTTCCACTCGTCGCTGCAAATCTTCGGCTAATTCTCTTTCTTCCGTAGCGGTGACACTCACCAGTACTGCTTGGCGGACTGCTTCTAAGCGATCGCTCACTCGCCGAATTTGGTTTTGGGTCAGCAGCCCCCGCTGTTGTAGAATATTCACGAAATCTTGGCGAGAAAGTCGTTGTAATTCCCGGCGCACTGTTCCCGGATCAGCCGCAGGATCATAAATTACATTCCGAAATTCATCAGCCATCTGTTCCTGGCTTAATTGCCAAGCATAGGTATTAGAGAGGTAGTTTTCCACATCAGCGCGAATCGGGCTGTATGGTGCTGATGGTGTTGGTAGTCCTAGTTTATCAGCTTGTTCGGTGGCTTTGTCTTTGGCTGTTACCAGTGTTTGCCAGATTTTTTCCACATCAAAATCAGACAAATCTGTTCTACCTAAGACCACCCCAGTGAGTGCAGATATCGCTTGCTGGACTGTTTGTTGAATCGGGCCAGCCTTGGTGTCTGCTGTTTTCGCGGGGCGGATATCTGCAATCAGGCGATCAAGTTTATTGCTGAGTTCATCGGTCTTTGTTTGTCCGGGTTTGAGCGATTTGAGATACTCAGTTAATTCGCCCAACCGATCTGGTGTTGGTTGTTGCTGACTCACAACCTGCTGCCAAATACCGTATAAACTATCAGCTATGCGGTTAACTTCTTTTTTGGACAAGTCAGTGCGATCGCTCACTAACTCAATAAACTTTTGGCGATCAATATTGCGGAGGTCTGGACTATTGGCAATTTCTTTAAATTTTGGATCGCTGAGTAAATTTTCAAACTCGTTGCGAATCTTCGATATATCTAGCTCCGGGGGACGCAATTTATCTAAGTAATCTTCCACAGTTTCCGCGAGATTTGTAGTATCAATCGTCCCACTTAATTCTCGACGAACTGCAGATGCAGCAGCTTCAGCTGTTGCTACTACTTGGTTATTGACAGCTTTCGCTCCCAGTGCGGCGGTAGCAGTTCCCAAAATTGCTTGAAAACCCGAAGTGGCTGTATTAAATACTGAACCAATCAAGGAACCAACAGTCGTGGAACTCACCCACACCAATAATAAGAAATATGCACCCCAAATCACCAAGCCCAAAGTCGCTCCTAGACCGGGGTCTAAAATTACAAGACTCAATTTGACAGCCAAGAACGAAGCAATTAACAGCGCAAGTGTGACAGAAACTAATGTCCAAATCCCCAGCGCTGTACCAATTTTGCGAATCGTACCGCCAAAACTTCCCCCTTCCTCAACATTTGCATCCGAGTCGGATGGCCGCCCTAGGTAAGAAATACCAGCAGCAAGGGAGAGGTTTGTCAATACTAATTGGAAGGCAAAAGCCAAAATCACACCGGAAATCAGAGCCACGAAGAAACGCGGCCCAGAAAATGCCACAGAAGCTTGCGTCGGTGTAATTCCTGTTGTCTCTGCTGGTAATTGGGCTACCCATAATAGTAGCTGGTCAAGTCCCAGCATGTTTTTCATACTCTGAAACATGGTATTTCCTTCTCTCAGCTCAAATGTGAGGAAATTAAAGATTAAACAAGTAGCAGTTTTGTATTTATAGCAATACCTAACTCTTGCTGCTCTCAGAATCGTGGAATTTAGTTGTTCTCGGCATCTTTCTAAAGATTGATACACCCATACTGCGTTAGATAGAATTTTAGTCATCAAAGCGCAGAATTTTTTCAAAAAATCAGCAGAAATTGCCGCTGATACAAACAAAAAGCAATCAAACAACTATCTTTAATTTTGAATTTTGAATTTTGAATTTTTCATTACCTATCACCCTCTCAAGGTGGATTTGTCAACATCAACAGAATCTTGATTATCGTCCACAAGAAGTGCGTGTAGTTTGTACCTCCAGAGGGAAAGCATCTGACTAATGAATAGCTACATTAAAGTTAACAAACGCACTATTTATTGAGAACAAAAAAATGGAAACTAGATCCTCTACAGATTTACCACCAATTGCTACTGAATATAACGGTAGAGACCGCAACGCTTTTCTGTTTGGCTGGACTCCCCAAGCGGAAATTTGGAACGGTCGTCTAGCAGCTATTGGCTTTATTGCTTACCTATTTTGGGATTTAGCTGGCTATAGCGTTCTTCGTGACGTACTGCATTTAATTGGATACTAAAGATTCGACAAATTCAACGGCAAAATCTACTAAATTTTGGAGAAAAAAATGGAAACTCGTGAAACTCGTCCTTCCACCAATCCACCAGCATCTGCTAAAGCCTACAATGGAGTAGATCGCAATGATTTTCTTTTTGGTTGGACTCCACAAGCAGAACTTTGGAATGGTCGTTTAGCTGCAATTGGTTTTGTTGCTTATCTGCTTTGGGATTTAGCTGGATATAGCGTCTTGCGCGACGTGTTGCGCTTTGTGGGCTACTAATATCTAACTAAAAGTTATCAGTTATGAGTTTGAGGGTATAACAGTCTCTAATTACCAAGGTACATGCTTTTATTTTTACAAGATGTACCACTAACTCATAACTTTTAACTCCTATCGGCATAAGCCGCGCTCACAAGTAACGAGAAAAATTCCTTTCCCTAATCCCTAGTCTCTAGCTCCTCTTTTTAAAGAGCAAAATTCCTTTCCCTAATCCCTAGTCTCTAGCTCCTCTTTTTAAAGCAGATCTCTTGATAATGTTTGCACAAAGCAAGACCAGCAAAGTTGTTTTCCGAAAGTTAAAAAGCCCCACAATAACGAATCTGCAAGCTAAAGTAAGAAGCGAATTAAGACATACAATGCCAAAGCGACTAGCTGCAGTAACATAACCGGAATACCGTAGTGTAAAAATTTCTTAAACGAGATACGGCGTCCATGTTGCTCGGAAATCCCGGCGGCGACAATATTAGAAGACGCTCCTACTAGTGTGCCATTGCCACCCAAGGTTGCACCAAACATCATTGCATAAAACAATGGTAGTACTTCTGGGGGATATTGCCCTTGGAAGTCTGCGGAGAGAATTTCTGTTGGTGCTAACCCTATATTAACAATATATTGTTTCAATAAAGGTACCATTGCCACTACTAGGGGAATATTAGGAACGACACTAGATAATAAACCTACAAAAAATAACAAAACTAGCGAACCTAAGATAATATTTTTTCCTAAAATTACAGATAATACTCCTGACAAACCGCTAATAACTCCGGTTTTTTCCAGTCCACCAATGAGCACAAATATGCTCATAAAAAATATTAATGTACTCCAATCTAAATCACGCAATATATTATTAACTGTATCAATTCTGCTCTGATGAGATAGTAGCAAAGCCAGGGCTGCGCCCAGCAAGGCAGCGGCTGCTGGTGAAATCGGGACTGGTAAAGATTCGCCAATTACAAAAAATATTAAGACAAAAGCTACAATCACTCCGCCCAGACCTAAAGCTCGCGGATGATTAATTTCTGGGTGCGGTAGTTGATCGAGATTCTCTAATCTTGTGTGCCAAATTTTGCGAAATAAAAATGGTAAAGTGAAGACTACCATGGCAACAGCGATCGCTCCTCCTAAACTCAATCGCCATAAATAATCTGTGAAACTAATATTAATTGCATCACCAACAATGAATGTGGCTGGATCGCCAACTATTGTTAACAGTCCAGCGCTATTCGCCACGAACACCATTAAGATTAACAATGGCACAAAATTCACTCCCACATCCTGCGCCATTGGCGGAATTAAAGGTGCTAATAACATCACTGTTGTGGCATTTGGTAAAACTGCACAAATGGGGGTGGTAATAGCTACGATACCCAGTAATAATCGCTTACCTTGACCTCGAGCTAATAGCACCATTTGCATAGCTAAATAATCAAAAATTTTGGTGGGTTCAAACGCTCGCACTAATACCATGACACCAAAAAATAAGCCCAATGTGCCATGACTTCTGCCGATGTATCCCATCGCTTCTTGTAAAGTCATGATGTTGGTAAATACTATTAGTAATGCTCCTAAAAAAGCTGCAATAGTCAGATGCACCCATTCTGTCATTATTAAAATAATGACTGCTGCAAACACGATTACACTAAATATGGGTTGCCAGTTTTCCACTTTCTACCTCTCGAAGTTTTATTGCTTGCATGGTAGCGAAAAAAGCCACCTAAGTATAGGTGACTTTTAAAGATAAATGCAAAACATTATGTCGCCAAACATTGCCACTTTTACTAAATTAGCTTATTGATTGCGACGATTATTCATCTATACAATTGGGAATACCTAATACGGCACTGGGAAAATTAGTACCTAGTGTTTTGACAAGAGGATGATTGACTGATCTACAGCCGACAAATAAGATGTCAGCAGCTTCTAATTCTACGACTTTTCTCAATTCTGCACCCACATCACCAAATCGCAGATGAGACTTAAAGGCTCCTTGCCATTCTTCAGCTAAACTCCGAGCTTGCCAAATAATTTTGTCTGCTTCTTGGAGGGGAGCTAACAATTTATCTTGTAATTGTGGAGTAATTGCATTCAGTTTTGGCTGAGTTAATACAGATGTAACGGCTTTTGATAAATTACTTGCTGGACACTCTAGAGTGGGTAGATGTTTTGCTGAATGAAATATATCTGGATACTGATGTTTGTAATCTTCTTCTACTACATAAACAGCCTGGACTGTAACTTGGGCGTTGGTGGCTAAACGGGTTTGATGAGCAATCCAAAAAGCTATATCCAGGGCGGCGTGACTATTGGGCGAGGCGTCATAGGCGACGATGAGGTTAACTGATTCGGCTGATAGAGCTTTGTTTGGCTCTGGGATTAATAGCATTTGCTCAGTTAAATCGTTACGGCCTAGGGTGCTTTGTAAACGAACTAGCATTGGCTTGATTTTCACAGCTTTAACTTCTCCTTAAATTAAATGAATTACTCATGAGAAGTAGGGAAAATGAAGGAGAAAGAATGAAGTTTGCAGTAGAAAATATTAATTTTTATTACTGACTTGTTCATAGTTTTTCCTTCTTTTCAGGAATCCCCAATCGCAGCTGATATTACAGCCAAGGCTTTGGAGGTTCCTTCCATTGCTTACGGAGTTAGCTGACGGGCTAAGACTGGAAGGTGTCTCTCATATAGATTAGCCCCAAACATTGGTTCCTCCGCTCCAAATCCAATTTTGATGAATTTGAATTAGGCTACCTACTAAAAAACAATCATAGTCTAATTTACTCGTCTTGAGTGAAATATCGATCAAGAAAATTAAGTGCGTGGTTACGGAGTTCAAAATATTCTTTAGAGTTTCGCATTGTAGAGCGATCGCGTGGATGAGAAAAGGGAACTTGTAATATTTCGCCAATTGTCGCCGCTGGCCCGTTAGTCATTAATACGATGCGATCGGACATATAAATTGCTTCATCAACATCATGGGTAATCATCATCACTGCTTGTCGATTATGTTCCCAAATATCTAAAACTTGTCGCTGCAATTTACTTCTAGTTAAAGCATCTAAAGCCCCAAAAGGTTCATCCATCAGTAACACTTTTGGGCGAATTGCTAAAGCTCTGGCAATCCCTACCCGTTGTTTCATCCCTCCCGAAATTTCATCAGGGTATTTGTCTGCTGCCGCCGTCAAGTTTACCATTGCCAAGTGTTCGTTTACAATGCTAATTTTTTCGGCACGATTAGCATTTTTTAACACTTCATCCACAGCTAACCGGACATTTTCTCGAACTGTTAACCAAGGTAGCAGAGAATAATTCTGAAATACCATCATTCTGTCTGCTCCCGGCTTACGAATTTCTTGTCCATCCAATCGTACAGACCCAGAAGTGGCTTTTTCAAAACCACCAATAATTTTTAATAAAGTGGATTTGCCACAACCAGAATGTCCAATTACAGAAATATATTCATCTTCACCAATCGTAAGATTAACGCCATCAAGAACTACAAAATTTTCTTTATCTGGTGTCGGATAAGACTTGACTAAATTTTCAATTTCTAAAAATCCAGTGCGGGGCATAACTTTGTTATCGGTGTAGATTGGTAATGAGGTATATTCCATCATGAAATTCTCCTGTTATTTATGATTGGGCATTTGTTACTTATTCTTGATCTTCCTCATTTCCTACCTAAGACATAAAAAAGCGTGAGGGGGCGTTGGCTCTGATGGGGAAACTATTTAAATAGCCGACTGGATCGCTGGGGTCAAAAGGTTTGCGATCAATGAAAACTTCTGGAGGTTCGACTTTATAATCTTCTTGGGGACACTGGATGCCCATTTCTGCGGCAATATCTCGATATAAGTCTGTTCTCCAGCCTCGTTCGGCGATTTGGTTGGCATTTTGGGGAATTTCTTTGATTTGTCCCCAACGAGCCGCCTGGGTCATTAACCACAGACTTCTAGATCTCCATAAGAAGGTCGAGTGTTCTCCTGGCGCTTGGGGGATATTTTTGGGGATATCATAGAAAATTGTGGTATCTGCGGCTTGAATGGTGCGGTCTTTGTCGTCAAACCCGCCGTAGTTGTAGTTACCTAAGATTCCCGGCCCTGTAAACTTGGTGACGGGGGCGCCGGGCTTTTTGGGTTTGGCTCCTGTGAAGGAGCGTTCTGTGAGCAGTTCGGCTACTTCTTGATGGTTTTCTGGTCGGCCGCAATATTGACAGGCTTCGATCATCGCTTTGACCAGGGAACGATAGGTTTTGGGATAGTTGTTGATGAACGATTCCATTACACCTAGCAGTCTGTCTGGGTGTCCTAACCAAACTTCTTTACCTTGGGCGAAGGTGAAACCGATACCTTCGTTACCTTTGATGGCTCTGGTATTCCAAGGTTCTGCTACCATGTAGGCTTGCATTGCACCTATGCGGACGTTAGTTACCATTTGGGGCGGTGGGACGATGATGACGCGAAATTCTTTGAACGGATCGACGCCTGCGGCTGCGGATAGGTAGCGGACAAAGTATTCGTAAATTGCTGAACTAAGAACTACCGCCCAAACTTTTTTTTCTGGTGGTTGTTTGTCGAAGTAGCCACGAAAATCGCGCCCGAAGGCTTCTAAGGCGCCATCACCATAGTTTTGTTGATATTCGTACCACGGACGCAGCCCGAAATCCCACATGGCTTTGTTCATCGTCATGGCGTTTCCGTGGCGATGAATGGTCATGGCGGCACACAAGGGGGCGTGACGTGCACCTTCAGCACCGATTCTGGCGTTGGTGACGGCGCCGGAGACGACGGGTGAGGCGTCTAGGCGACCGAAAATTACGCCGTCGCGGGAGGTAGCCCAACTCGCTTCGCGGTTGAGTTTGACGTTTAAGCCATATTTGCGGAAGAAACCTTTTTTCCAGGCGATCGCAAATGGAGCACAATCGTTAACGGGAACGTATCCCACGGTGAGATCGGGTTTTTCTAAGTCTTGCGATCGCACTAGTGGTTTTACTGCTAATGCTTCTTCAGTTAGTCCTTTAGCAGAGCGATCGCCTGAGATTGCACAGGAAGACAGCGTTATTCCCGCTGCTGTTGCACCTATTCCCTGTATAAATTCTCGTCGATGCCAGTGATTATCACCCATTGCTTTTGCACTTCGTAATTTGTAATTTTTTTGATGCTTTTCTATCACCAAAGAGGGATGAATTTATCCTATTTAGCAGTGCTAAGCCCTAACACTTTTAAATTACTTGGCTACTGTAGGGCGGCGAGTGACTAATTCTTGTAGTTTGCCTACGGCGTAATCCAATATTAATCCAGTGATGCCAATTACTAAGACAGCGAGGAAAACAGAACTCAGGTTTAAACGACTCCATTCATCCCAAACAAAAAAGCCGATACCTATTCCCCCTGTGAGCATTTCCACAGCAACAATTACTAGCCATGCAATCCCTAAACTAATCCGCAAACCTGTAAAAATATAAGGCAAACTTGCAGGCCAAATAATTTTGGTAATTTGTCGCCATCTCGGCATTTCTAGCACTCTGGCGACATCTAAATAATCTTTAGAAACGCTAGAAACTCCTAGGGCTGTGTTAATAATCGTTGGCCATAAAGAGGTGATGAAAATTACGAAAATGGCTGAAGGATCTGCTAAGTTGAAGATGGCAAGGGAAATCGGTAGCCATGCTAAAGGTGATACGGGTTTAAAAATTTGAATGACGGGATTGAATGCTAGCATGGCTGGCTTGGACATGCCGATTAAAAACCCTAGGGGAATTGCGACTATTGCTCCTATGCCAAAGCCTAATAATACCCGCCTCAAGCTAGCCAATAATAACCAACCTATGCCTAAGTTACCGGGGCCTCTTTGATAGAAAGGATTTAAGATGTAGTCCAAATTCGCAACTAGGGCTTCTGGTGGCGTTGGCATTAATTCATGATTGCTTAAGGCGACTATCCACCATAATAAAATTATTCCTAAGAAGCCCAATAATGGCAAGAAGAAAATATCTTTAAGAACTATAGGTTTGACTTTTTTCCACGCAGCTTGTCCAGCAACTGCAGCGATCGCTGCAATATTCAATTGAAACACCATTTACCACCTCAACAGATTTATTTGCAGGTACAATAACGTTCAGAGCAGTACCAGCCTCGGACACTGATGAGATGAAAACACTAAAAAAATGCTATCTCTTCAGTCTCCTCTCAATGCCTACGAAGTTAGCTGACGGGCTAGGGCTGAGAGATGCCCTTCTATGTTAAAGATGAAGTGTGCAGTATGTCTGCTTGAGTTGTTCACCTTTAGTTTTAGATACGCCCCACAATTTGGTTCCTCCGCTCCAGTCCACCTGCTTTGATGTGCTGGATTAGGCTGACTTACTCTATGTGAATGTCTATTATCAACAGACACACTATAACATCCTTGCTCAGTAACGCCATCTTTCTTTACACAAATGTTCTAGATTTCAATATTACAATCTATTGTCTTTTTGGTTCTTTGATTATTGACGAATTTGTGGATATTAATTATTGTTTTTCTCCAAAATATTGGTATAGACAGGTCTAGGAGGTAGCTTAGTCAACCATCTGCCGAATTAATCTTTTCTCTGAATGTTTGACAAAATTGATATCTATGATACATTTGTCATCACATTTCTCAACAGATAATTAAGTAAACAAAATATTCCCCAGGGAATATCTAGCTAGTCAAATATCTAACTGCTGGTAGTTGCAATATTTAACAGATTTGGAAAATCTAACACCTACCTTGCTAAAATTACATACACTTGTTTACTCCCGCTGAATTAAAGATTAATGGATTTTAGTCAATTTTTAGCCGCCAAGACGCAGATTATCCTCAATAAATGGATATTAGCAGTCCACCGAGATGGACAGATTGAAAGCGCTGATGACTTATCTTATACGGCGATTAAAAATCATCTTCCTGATGTATTACAAGCGATGGTAACTGTGCTTTCCATCCATCAGGGGAATGATATCAAGTTGATAGTAACTGCAAGTTGGCAACATGGGGTTTTGCGAGCGGAACAAGGGTTTGATCCAGCAGAAATCGCGCGGGAGTATCATCTGCTGCGCTCAGTCATCTTTGAAACGATCGAAGCAGATTTATTACAGGGAACGCCTGCAGATATTATTCGCGCTATGCGTTTGATTGATACTGTAATTGATGAGGCGATCGCCCGTTGTTTCAATAGTTATTTTGAAGAACGTTTGCGAGAATTACAACAATTATACACTTCATTAACGCTGCATAATCAAGAACTGAATCGCCTAGTTACCGCTAACCAAGATTATCTTTCTCATTTGGCTCATGAATTAAAAAGTCCCTTGGCTTCGATTATCAGCTACTCGAATTTGTTTTTACGCGAACAAAGAAATGAGACGAGGGGAGAGCAAAACTACGGAAATTTAGAACATATTGAGCGGGTGTTACGCAATGGGAGACAGTTACTTCGTTTAATTAACGATATTTTGCAAATTTCACGGTATGACGCCGGCAAAATTAAACCAGAACCAGCACTGATTAATGTCAGTGGCGTCATCAACAATGTCTGTGAAATGTTAGAACCTCTGGCGAAAGAGAAAAATTTACAGATGATTGTGGATTGGAAAAATGCGCCAACGGAAGTGTTCACAGACCCTGTACAATTACAACAAATTATCACAAATATTATCAGTAATGCAATTCGTTACACAGAGTCTGGGACAATTATAATTATGTGTCAAGTGTTGAAGAACGAGCGATGGGCGATCGCAGTTTCTGATACTGGCATTGGCATTGCACCAGCAGACCAAACCCAAATATTTGAACCGTATTTCCGCGCAGGCGGTGGTGATAAATCCTACGTCCCCGGTAGCACTGGGTTAGGATTAGCGATAGTTTCCCGGTTGGTAAAATTACTCCAAGGTGAAATTAAACTAGTCTCCGAGGTGGGCGTCGGTTCAACCTTCACAGTGATTTTACCACTGCAGCTGCAAATGTCACCGAGTTGAGAGGGTGGTCTTGGGGAGCCGCTGCATTCAGCCGCCAAACTTGTAGACACCTGCAAGCTTCCCGTCCCATGATAATATTGACCATCATGGGAGCGTTTGAGAAAAAATAATGGCTCAAGGCATTAATAGTAAACTAAAAGTATTAATTGTTGAAGATGACCCCATGATGCAACTGGGGTTAGAACAGTCATTAATGGCTCAACCCCATTTAGAAATTGTTGGACAAGCAGAAGATGGCTATTTGGGTGTACAAGCAGCATTGCAACTCAAACCAGATTTAGTAGTCATGGATATCGGTTTACCAAGACTTGACGGAATTGCAGCGACACAGCAAATCAAAGCCGCACTACCAGAAACCCATGTCGTCATGCTCACATCTCACCAAACACAAACAGAAATCATCGCCGCCCTATCCAGCGGTGCTGATGCCTATTGTATCAAAGGTGCGAGCGTAGAAAGATTATTAAATGCGATCGCTGCTGCAGTCGATGGCGCAACTTACCTAGATCCCCAAATTGCGCGCCGAGTAATTGACAATCTCCGTCCTCCCACCACCACAGGAAACACCGCAAACCTGTCCACACGCGAGTTAGAAGTACTCAAACTCATGGTAGACGGATTGAGTAATCCAGAAATCGCCGAAAAACTCTATCTCAGCCCCAACACCGTCAAAACTCACGTCAGGGGTATCATGAATAAACTCGCAGTTGACGACCGTGTTCAAGCAGCCGTCGTCGCGCTGCGTTCTGGGTTAGTGTAAATCAGTAGGCTGTTGTATGAATATTTTCGTGGGGTAGAAACGAGTGTGAAAAGCTCGCGCAAAGGCGCAAAGGCGCAAAGAAGAAGAAAGGTAATTTTGGCATTTCATATTCTGATTCAGCAACTTGAAAATAATATTTCTGCAATCTTCTTTGCGTCTTTGCGTCTTTGCGTGATAAAAAGTTGCTCAATATTCATGCAAGAGGCTTATTTTTTCTCATTCAACCGCACAGCTACACTCCCAGCATGGGCGGGTAAGCCTTCTGCTTGAGCAAGGGTGACGGCTGCGTTGCCAATTGTCTGCAATGCTGGTTGATTGCATTCCAAATAGGTGATACGCTTGAGGAAGTCGTAAACACTCAAGCCAGAAGCAAAGCGAGCAGAACGGGCGGTAGGTAAGACATGGTTGGGGCCGCCTAAGTAATCGCCGATGGCTTCTGGAGTATAGCGTCCTAGGAAGACGCTACCAGCGGATTTGATTTGATTAGCGAGTATTTGTGGTTCGTCTACGCACAATTCCACGTGTTCTGGTGCGAGTTGATTTAGTAGTGGTATACTTGCAGTTAAATCGTTAACAATAATTACTGCTGCGTGTTGTTCCCAACTAGCTTTGGCTACAGCTTGAGTGGGTAAGTCTGCGAGAATTTGCTCGACTGCAACTATCACTTTTTCAGCAAATGTCTCTGAATCGGTAATTAAAATTGATTGGGCGCTAGGGTCGTGTTCGGCTTGGGAGAGTAAATCCCACGCTATCCAATCTGGGTTGTTTTTGTCATCAGCTACCACCAAAATTTCTGAAGGGCCAGCGATACTGTCAATCCCTACAGTCCCGAATACTTGGCGTTTGGCTTCCGCAACGTAGGCGTTACCAGGCCCGACTATTTTATCTACAGGGGCGATACTTGCAGTACCATAAGCTAAGGCTGCTATTGCTTGCGCTCCTCCAATACCGTAGATTTCTGTCACTCCAGCAATTTTAGCAGCAGCTAACACTGCCGGATTAATCTCACCCCGTGGTGTAGGGACTGTCATAACTATCCTTTCCACACCGGCAATTTTCGCAGGTAACGCATTCATCAGCACGGAACTGGGGTAGCTAGCGCGTCCACCGGGTACGTAAATTCCCACTTGTGACAGAGGTATCCAATTTAATCCTAATTTTATCCCGACTGCATCTGTGTAGCCGATATTTTGCGGTAGTTGTTTTTCATGGAAAGCCGATATACGTTCTGCAGCTAATTCCAGTGCAGCTTTCACATCTGCGGTGCATTTAGCTGCTTGTTCAGAAATGAAAGTATCACTCAGACGCAACGATTGTAAATCAAAATGATCAAAGCGGCTGGTATATTCTTTAATTGCTGCGTCACCACGGGCTTTGACATCAGCCAAAATTGCGCCCACTGTCCCACTCACATCAATTGTAGCTTCCCGGCGATCGCTCACCAGCGCTTTGAATTTTGCGGTAAAGTCTTTGTCGGTTGTTTGAAGTAGTTGCATGGACAGTTTTTTGGCTGATGTAAGGTGATTTACCTACTTTGTGGCAGAGTTGGAGTAGGTTGATAAACAGAGTGCGATCGCAGTTGACCAATCACTGTTATTGTACCAAGAGTTAAGGCAGCAGTTACGAGAGCGATCGCTACCGATTTATTCTGCCAAAAACTGAGCTTTCCTTGTTTATATGCTGTGTTGGTTATATTTACTTCCCGTCTAGCTTCCTCCAAAATTGATTGGAGAGCATTTATCTGCTCATCTTCTAGTTGGGAAAATTTATCTTGTCTAAAAGCATTTTCTAAAATTTTTACCTTTTCTTCTGAAGATACTTGAGTAAGTTCTCTCTTCACAATTTCATAGGGATTGCTTTGTTTTACTGGTTGTGGTGATGGTGTTGGAATAATTGGTGGTTTAACTGGATTATCTTGTTGAATCTCTTTTTTTGTAAAGCTATATGAAGTATTTTGACGTGTAGGTGTTTGCGATTGCGTTTGAGGTTTTGCAGGTTGAGTTGGTATGCGTTGGTTATTACCTATTTGATTTGATTTCAATGACCATTTATAGTCAGTGTCTTGAACTACTTGCTGCTTTAGCGAAGAATATAAGTAATGATTTACTTCGCGTCTTTCAACTCCCAGCATATCAGCAATTTTTGCTGCTCTCAAAGGAGTACCGCGCTTCAATATTTCTAAGATTTTAGATTCTAGTTTATCCATGTCAGTTGCCAACTTTAACTAACTAAACTAAATTCAGATAGTGCTTTCATAAAGGCTGTCAATAATTTTTAGCATTGTTTTGTCACCTAAGCCTTTAATACGATCTACTGCATTACTAAAAGATTTGAAATCACCGTTTTTACGTTCATTGACAATTGATTCTATTATTTTTTGATTAACATTTACTCTTCTTAACTTAGAAGTAAGTTCGGGTAAGCTCAAGTTATTAAGCGCATTTAATGGCTCAATTGGCTTGGGAATCCGATTCTCAATTTCCTTCAGTCTTTCATTAATATTATTTATTTCCTGCCTAAACTCTTTCCGTAGTTCAATAGTGCGGTTATCAAAATGTGATTCGATGTTGTTCATACGAGATTCTGTATTAGTGACCCGTAATTCCATGTTTGTGGATGTATATTCTTTAGAATCTGATAGAGAAGCTATATTATTGGAAATAATACTTTTTGATTTTCTGAATAATTCAACTTGTTTCGTTAAAACTTCTTCATTTTCATCCTCAATAATAAATACTCCAATCATTTCGCCTTTACGGGGGTCTATTTCTCTAGCTCTAGCAGCCGCATGATATTCAAAGTCCCCATCTACTATCTCATATGATTGCAGACTTGTTCTACGAACTACTATCGGGTTAATAACACCTTCAGATTCTAAAATCAGATTAGCACCTTGTTCTAATTGATTATCCGCGAAACTTGAACGAGGTGTGATGGATGTAATTTTCTTGACAGCAACAAGTGATGTAGATAATTTCATTAATTTAACCCTATCTTTTGTAATACTTCTATTGCTAGTAATTCAAATTCTTGTGCTGATGTTGAACTAGGTTTAAAATCTAGTACAGATATTGGATCAGCTATTTCTATATCTCCAATTATCTGAACTTTTTCAGCGCACTTTGCCAAATCTTCTCTTTCATAAATCACAGCATCCATAACATTGATGCCATACCGACTAGAAATCTTTTCTATGCGATTTTTTAAAGTAGATTGCACAAACCTAGCATTGGTTGATATTTTGCTAGCTAAAATTCCTATAATTTCAATTGGCGGTTTTCTGATTTGTTTTCTAAATCCATTAATACTTTTTATAAATTCTTTAACATTCGTTAATCCTTGGTTGGCGAATGGTTTCAGATCCGATGGAATAATGAGATAGTCTGTTGTTATCAAGGCAATTTTGGCATACAAATTTAAAGAAGGTGGTGTATCAATCAGTACAATATCATACTGGTCTTTTACTGCTTCTAATTTTTGAATCAGTATTAGTCTGCTATAATCAAGCTCATTCAGTTCCTTTTCATTCTTTATCAAATTAATGTGTCCAGGAACTACATAAATTTCAGGATTACTAAAATTAGATTTTCTAGCTACTTCCGAAATAGGATAAAAGTCTTCTGAATTCAACACGTGATAAATATTAGAGTCTTTTATATCATCAAACTCTTCGTCATCAAATTTGATTAAACCAGTAGCAAATGTGGTGTTTGCTTGGCTATCTAAGTCAATAACTAAAACTCTTTTACCCTTTTTCCGCAGAGCAGCAGCCAAGTTAACTACAGTTGTTGTCTTCCCAACTCCACCTTTATTGTGATAGATTGCAACTATTTTCATTGAATTTTGCCTCTTGGTTTCAGAATTATTAGGTTGATTCTCTTCAGATATTTGAGGATGCAAATTATTTATACTTTGTCTATGGTTCAGACTCTCTCTACCAATTAAACCCTTGATTTCCTCTAGCTTTGTCTCAACGTCATTCCCTGAACATTGAAAAGCTAACTTAATATCATATTGAAATTTTTCATAAATTCTGACTTCCTTCCCATTAGTCAGCAATCCATAGCGCAAATTCAAGCTGATTAAATAATGCCTGAGTCGGGATACGTGATTATTTAAGTTTTGTTTGGGATGCTTGGCTTCCATGACGATACTCAGTGGCGAGTTTGCATCCAAAACAAAGGGAACAACTTGTGCAGCAAATGCTAAGAAGTCTAAACGGATACTACCAACTGCAACTTCTTGATGCCAAGTGTCAGGAGTGTAGCCTAGCTGAGGTAGCAAATACTGTACTATAAGCTTGCTCTCTACTTCGCTTTCATTACGGCACAGTTCGGGTTTAAAAGGCGATAACAATATGTACCTCCCTGTGGAAAGTAGCCGCTATTGTATAAAATTTCATATGTTTATGATTATTGCACAGTCACAGTATTTTGAAGCATACGGATTACATAATGTTCCTCGTGTTCAGAAAATTATGTTAAGTATTGTTACTTAAAATTGAATGTGGTAAATCTCTGGTTAAAGAAATTTACACTTACACCTGCTAAGTTTACTGTTGTCGATTTAAAACACTTCTACTCATTTATAACCTTGTTCTCGGAGTTTTGTCCGTATGGACACGCTGAATAACGATGATTTTTTTCACTGATATTTCACAACTTCAGTCAGGGTGCTATATAATTCTGACTGCTTCAACCAAATTTATGAATCCTCGAAAATGTTAAATTTAGAGGAAATTTTTATAAATCAGGATATGTGTAAGCTACCTAAATGGGAAGGCGTCAACAAAGGAATTAACCAATGGGATATGTAATTGCTACTGCAAATATGAAGGGTGGTGTTGGTAAAACTACCATCACTGTCAACTTAGCGACTTGTTTAGCGAAAAATCACGGTAAGCGGGTACTCGTGCTAGATTTAGATAGCCAAATTAGCGCTACGCTGAGTTTGATGTCGCCTTTGGAGTTTGCTAAACGGCGCAAACACAGAAAGACATTTAGGTATTTAATAGACCAAGTTATTGCTCCAGAACCTAATGCTAATCTCAAGATTCAAGATATTGTGCAATCGCCAGCTTGTAATCTTCCAGGACTAGATTTGTTACCTGGAGATATTGATTTATATGATGAATTTTTAGTTTCAGAAATGCTACACCAACAAGCAGTGGCTTTGGGTGAGCAAGATTTTGAAACTGTTTGGAATCGCTTTGAAAGAGTCTTGATTAACAATATTTTAAAACCAGTGCGTGAGGAATATGATTTTATTCTCTTAGATTGCGCTCCTGGTTATAATCTCATGACTCGGAGCGCTTTAGCAGCCAGCGATTTTTACATTCTCCCAGCCAAACCAGAACCTTTATCTATCGTGGGTATTCAACTTTTAGAAAGACGCATTGCTCAGTTAAAAGATAGTCATGAACACGAAGCAAAAATAGATATCAAAATGTTAGGTATCGTCTTTAGTATGTCCAGTGCTAATTTGTTAACTGGTAGATACTATAAACAGGTAATGCATCGAGTTGTAGAAGATTTTGGTGTGGAAAAAATTTGTAAAAATCAAATACCAGTTGATGTGAATGTAGCGAAGGCTGTTGATAGTTTTATGCCGGTTGTTTTAAATAGTCCTCAATCACCTGGCTCTAAAGCCTTCACTCAACTAACTCAAGAACTGTTGCAGAAGCTGTAAAATTTTAGAGACGTTGCATTGCAACGTCTATCTATCTCATAGTTTTTTTAAGTTTTTATTCAATGGAAGACATAAAACAAACAATAATTAGTTACTCTAATAAAGACCTCGAACAGCGCAAAAATTGGTATTCGCCGGCCGCCGCAGCGTATAATCAAGCAAGACCTCATTATCCTCAAGAAGTGATTGATCAAGTTGTGCAAATTGCTCAACTTTCTGCTGAATCGAAAATTTTGGAAGTGGGATGTGGCCCAGGAACCGCGACTGTAGCATTTGCTCAATTAGGTTGTGCGATGATTTCCTTGGAGCCAAATCCAGATTTTTTTCAGTTAGCGCAACAAAATTGTCAACCATATCCTCATGTAGAAATTCAAAACACTTCTTTTGAAGAATGGACGCCGGAGTTTTTAAAATTTGATGCTGTGTTAGCAGCGAGTTCTTTTCATTGGATATCACCGACGATTGGATATCCCAAAGCAGCAAATGCGCTTAAGGATAGTGGCTCTATAATTTTGTTGTGGAATAAGGAACTTCAACCTAGCTATGAAGTTTATCAAAGGTTGTCGGAAATTTATCAAAGACATGCTCCATTGCTCGATAGATATGAAGACGAAAAAACTCAAGATGACATTTTGCAAAAGTTAGGAAATATGTCTATAGATTCTGGACAATTTCAAGACTTAATTGGTGGAAAAATCACAGTAGAATTGACTTATAGTGTAGATAAATACTTAACACTATTAAATACTTATTCGCCTTACATTAAGTTAGATGCAGATACGAAAAAATTGTTATTTGCAGACTTGCGAGATTGCATAGAAAGCAACTTCGGTGGTGCTCTGCAACTTTCATATATCTCAGCTTATCACGTTGCGAAGAAAAAGATTGCATGATGGAACTAGCATTAATCAAGTTGGGAGGCTCCCTAATTACTGATAAAGATAAACCTTACACTCCTCGACTCGAAATTATGCAGCAACTGGCGTGGGAGGTGCAACAAATCCGCAAACAAAATCCCCATTTAAAGTTAATTATTGGTAATGGTGCTGGTTCTTTTGCTCACCAATCAGCTAAAAAACACAATACTATTGAAGGGGTGTTCAATGATGCTGATAAATTGGGATTTTGTCTAGTCCATCAAGATGCTTTAGAACTGAATCTGCTATTAGCTAAAGTTTTTTTAAAAACTGGTTTACCAGTGGTTAGTTTACCACCTTTGATGATGGTAGTAACTCAAAATCAGCAGTTACTCAAAACCGATTTTGCATATATTGAAAACACGCTCGCATCTGGTATGATTCCTTTAGTATTTGGTGATGTGGTGCTAGATCAAGCTATCGGTGGTACTATTGTTTCTAGTGATACTTTGTTAGGTGAATTAGCTAAATATTTTCATCGTCAAGAATTGCAGGTTCGACTGATAAATGCTGGTAACTATCCAGGTGTGTGTAAGCAAAATGGGCAAGTAATATCTCATATTACTCCAGTCAATTATGGTCAAATCAAAACTTTTTTAGGACAGAGTGAATCGATAGATGTTACCGGCGGTATGGCTAAGAAAGTAGCAGAGTTTTTAACTGTTGCTAGTTTGGGGATTGATTGCTGGATAATTGATGGTAATATTCCAGGAAATTTATCGCGGACAGTTTTAGGACAATCTTGTCTAGGGACGTTAATTAGTTCGTAATTATAGTGTTTCTAGCTTTTGGTTAAGGTTAGGGGCTAGGAACTAGGGGCGCTTAGGCTAGCTAGATTTTACCTGATGTAATTGGGAACTGATATGATACATAATTTTTAAAAAATATCAAATAGTTTTCAATATTTGAGTGCAGACTATGATAACTAATTTCTGACCATTATTAAAAAAAATATCCCGCTGTCAGTTGTAACCAACAACGGGAATTTTGCAAGTATTATATTAATTATCGAGAAGCAAATTGTGGGCTAGGCCAAACTTCTGCAATTTGATTTCCGAAAGTAATCGGCTGGTCGGCTTCTAGTGTTGTAGCTAAGGTTTTACCGTCGTTAGCAACTGTCATTAAAGGCCAGTTTTCTTCTCCTAGTTCACCAGTCCGAAACATCACTTGGTCGGGTCTGTTTTTGCTCCACCCTAGCAAAATTGCTATTTTTTCATGTTCGTCATTTTGCTGGTTGGTTGGAGCGATGGTGTTGGCGTGATTTTTTTGCCGATCCCAGATTACCGCACGATCTGTGGCGTCGGCGGTGTTGAATACGCCTTCAAACTGACGTGCTAAAAAGCGATCGCCTTTTTCTGACCAGCTCACTGGTACTAGCACTCCAATTTTACCATTAGTGCCGCTCTGTTCTGCTGCCGCTCTCGCTTGTAATAGGGGATCGCTGAGAACGGAAGTGGAAGCTATGACCCGCAATTTCTTTGTTTGCGTATCTTCTACGAACAGTACGCTGGTGACGCGGCTGTTATACATTTCGGGTTGTACTTCTAATTTTACCCGACTGTAAACAATATGCTTCCCGTCTGGTGAAACCACTGGTACGCTGCGGTAATAGCGCACTCCTGAACCACCTTTTCCACCAATAGCTTCTTGAGTAGCCATGATCCATTTCCAGGGAATAGGATGGGGACTACCAATGGGATCTATTTGTATTGCTTGTTCCCCTTCCACTGGTTCGGTGACGGGTACTTCTCTCGAAAAATTTGGTTGTGGTTGTCTCTGAGTGGGCGCAGTTTGCGTGGCTGTTAATGATTGAGCAACAGATAAATTTTGTGCTAGTGATTGAATTTTTGAGGTTTTTAATCTCTCTACTAAACTCGGTTCACTCACATTCTCATTCACAGATGGTGCGAGTTCAACTGCTGCTAGCAAATCATTTGCAGGTACATTGATTAAAGGATTCGCTTCTGTTGCTAAAGAATCAATTTTGTCTGTTGGTAATAGTTGCGATTCGCCCACAGCTTCTAGAGATGCAGAGTTAAATTCTCTGTTTACAGAGTCGTTTTTGACTGCTGTTAACATTTGAGCCAAATCATTTCCACCAAAAGTAGCGAATCCCTTGGACACCGAGCTAGAATCAGCTTGGTTAAATGTGTCTTTTGCTACTTGTGACTGCCTAGCTGCACTGGAGTAAGCTGATACAGCTACCAGGGGAGCAATGAGTATCACAACTACCGCGTATTTTAAAAATGGTTGCACGCGGAACCATCCTGACAACAAAAGAGGTTTAAGCATGTGTTGACTCTCTAGAAGGGCGGTTGCTGTGTGAGGAACAGCCGATGCAGCAATAAGGGAAGCTACGATTATATGTATAACAAGAAACTAAAAGCTTTAACGAAATAATTTGTTTAATTTTAGCAAGAGTTGACACAACTTTAGTATCATAGTTTACACTACCATCACAAATATCACTGTCAAATTCATTTTCCTGCTACCAAAGTACTGATGCAGGTCAGATAAACTATCACTAAACAAAACTACCCTTGTCCCTAATAGACACCTACGCCAAAATACAATTATCTGTAAACGAGCAGTAAAAATTCTATTTGGGTTAAAGCTAATGACTGAGCATCATCATAACAATCAGGTTGTCGAGGGTTATTTGAGCTAAAGCTACCCCTCTCAACTGTTGTAACAGCGCAGTCGGTGATTATGGAAAAATTGAGGCGTTACTGAAAAAATTAGCAAGTTTGATGCACCACATACAGTAATTATGAGACACTGCCGACACCTACCCAGTTTTGGGAGTTGCAGCCAGCTACAGAACAATCATGGAACTACAGCACTATCTTATGGATGTAATACATCCAAAGCCGAGCCACAGGGAATCACAAAAACTAAACTAGCTGGTAGATGCACAACGGCTTGTCTTAGGAAACTGACAAAGAATGAGGTTAGCCAGAGCTGCAAGGGTTTGATACTTGCTTATCTGCTTGCTAACTTATAACAAGCTTATCAGGGAAGTTTGGTTTTACCAATACCTGATTACTGTAGCACCAAACAGCAATTTATTTGTAGATTATGGATGAAGTTATGCATCAAGATTTGGCGATAATCATCAAAAAATGTTGGCTGCGGCTGTGATCCAGTTTCTGCTTGATTGCCAGCCAGGTTTTATATTTGATTGAGTTTATATTTTTGAGCACACATGATCAAAGTTGTATTTTTTGGCACTCCTCAATTTGCGGTTCCTACCCTAGAAAAATTACTGAAACACTCGGATGTTGAGGTTATGGCTGTTGTCACTCAACCTGATAAACGCCGAGAAAGGGGGAATCAACTAACACCTTCGCCTGTAAAAACTGCAGCGATCGCTGCTAATTTACCAGTATGGCAACCAGAGCGCATCAAAAAAGACACTCAAACATTAACTAATCTCAAACATTTACAAGCAGATGTATTCGTTGTTGTTGCTTACGGACAAATTTTATCCCCAAAAATTTTAAATATTCCCAAATTTGGTTGTATAAATGTCCACGGCTCTATCTTACCTAAATACCGGGGTGCGGCACCGATTCAGTGGTGTTTGTATAATGGCGAGCTGGAAACTGGGATTACCACGATGTTAATGGATGCGGGAATGGATACGGGAGCAATGCTGCTCACAGCGACTACACCAATTGGATTATTGGATAATGCTCAAGATTTGGGTGTGAAATTGGCTGATATTGGCGCTGATTTGTTAATCGAAACCTTGTGGAAGTGGGAACGCCAAGAAATAGAGGCGATTCCGCAAGACAACGCACAAGCGACCTACGCACCTTTAATTCAAAAAACCGATTATGGCTTGGATTGGTCGAAAACTGCTATTGAATTACACAATCAAATTAGAGGCTTTTATCCCAACTGCACAGCTACTTTCCGCAATCAACAGCTGAAAATTATCGCCACCGCTCCCCTTGGCTCTGCTGACGTGGAAAAGTTACCACCAAAATTGCAAGATTTGTTTCATAAATTGCCTGATTTGTCAAGTAAGTCAGTGATACCGGGAGAAGTAGTCAGTATTACCAAAGGAGTTGGGGCGATCGTCCAAACTGGCGGAGGTTTGTTGCTGTTGCGGGAAGTACAGCTGGCTGGTAAACGCCCTCAGTCGGGATGGGATTTTGTGAATGGTTCTAGATTAACTGTGGGGGAAGTGTTGGGAAATGGGGAATAAAACATGGGTGGGAGTCAAACTGCGGAATTTTCATAAAAACGACAAGATTTGCAAGGGCCATCTGGGTTAACTGCACAGCGCATAATTTCTGAGTGAGCATTATAGCTGCAGGTAGCATCACCGATGACCCAGCGTCCTGCTACCAAGCTTTTCTCAGATGGTCTTTGAGCAGTCTGGACATAAAGAGCTATTTTGTGTAAGCGGTAGCGCCCGGCTTTTAATTGATATCTGTGGCGACGTTCTAAAACCGCGTAGGTTCGACCTTCAAAATCGAGATAATTTCCTGGTTGTGGTGTCCAATCAAGTTGGACTTTACCGAGTTGCTGACGGGGATTGGTCAAAATTACCTCGGTTGGTAAAAAGTCTGGCTCCATAAGTTAATGTGATTTGATTTACATTATATGGATGGTATCGCAATCGTCTCCTTTAGCTTACCGAATTTAGACTATAATTAATGACTCACTAAAATTTGCTTGCTAGATGCTTGGCTCCCACGGCTAAAAACGCCGCAGTTTTAATTGCAATTCATCTTTAATACGATTGAGAATAGATTGCTCATCGAGGGACGCTAAGATTTTGGTGATGACGGCTTTGGGCCCCTCTGGCCCCCAAGTAGCGCCATTGACTAAATAAGCTTTGGTAACTTGTCCAATCCCGTAGGTAGAGACACCAGCAACGCTGGCTTGGGTGATGGCTACGGTGACGTAGGGGCCTAAAGAAGCGCCACCAGTGACTGGGGTAGTGATACCGAGTAAGGTTTTCAACCCACTTAAGCCTAAGTTCGCCAGCAATTCACTAGCACCGATCCCGCCCATACTCAAGGCGATCTTTTGCAACAGTTGGACGGCGCCGGCTTCGGTCATGGGGATACCATAAAGTTGAGATAGACCCAAAATGAGAAAAATATCGATGACAATACTGCTGAGTATGTCTACCACAGTCAGGGGATTAAGAGCGATCGCTACAGCTTTGGTCGTTACCGCTTTCCAAATCAACTGATTAGCCGCTACTTCTCGGATCATCAATTTTCGCTGCACTAATTGCTCATTCACGATGTCAGCATAGAGCATACTATTAAGAGCAACTAAAGCTTTGCCCTCGCGCTGCAAAATTTCTAAAATTTTCAGCTTTAATTGTTCGACTTGGGCGTTACCTGTGCGTAATTGCACACCTTTGCTACCATCTGGACGGCGAATTGCTGTCTTGACTAACGGCGAAGCTGCAGCCATGACAATTTCTAGAGGTGAAAGCAACTCTCGCACCCTGTCATCCCGGATTTTGTGGTAAATTGTCATCCGGTCTGCTTCTGGATATTGATCGACTTTATTGAACACCAAAATTATCGGTTTACCCGCCGTCCTCAACTGGGAAAGGGCTTCGTGTTCTATCTTCGTCATGTCACCAGCAATCACAAACAGAATTAAATCCGCCTGTTTGGCTATTTGTTCTGCTAATGCGGCGCGGGTGTGACCATCGATTTCGTCTAATCCTGGTGTATCAACTAGTTCGACCTGCGATTGACCGACTGCGGGGAGTGTGACGCGCAAAGCGCGATCGTTTTCCCCGATCGCTTCTTCATGAATACTCCAGTTAACTCGTTGGGCTGTACGCGTGACACCATGTAGAGGGCCAGTTTCAAATACTGGTTGTCCCACCAAAGCATTGAGCAGGGAAGACTTACCACGTCCCACCATCCCAAAAGCCGCGATTTGTACCACCATCCGGTCTAACTTCAAGAGCATGGTTTCCAAATCGGTGATTTCTGTTTCTAGTCCGTTTTTTTCTCGCGCTGAAAGGTCAAGATTGGCTACCAAATTTCGCAACGCTGTTTGCGCCTGTTTATAGTTGAGTTCCGCTTGAATGTCTTCAAAGCTGAAAATTGCACTATCCAGTTCTTCTTCCCAGTTGGATGAGCCGCTATGATGAGGTTCGGGCAAGGTTGAGGTCATACTCAATTTTACATTTCGGATTTACTCAAGAAGTATGGAGTTTCCAGGGTCTGTGTGTTCTGGCTTTTTATTTACTTCTTTGTTGATCCTAGTTATTTTTATCAGGTTTTGCCTATGTCTTGGCTGCTGGTCGTACCTCTACTAGATGAAAAAAGGCGATCGCCCGGAAATTTTCCTAGCTTTTCTACAGGTGCGATCGCTCAAATCTGCTTTGATCCCAACTTCATATTGTGTCCCCCGCTCTGGTTCATATATGCTCTACCAAACTTTATTTAAATTCAAAATAAACCCAGGTAACACAGGTTCACAGTTCACACTCACAGGATGATCTAAACATTCTTCTGGTTTTCCTGGGCGATAGATATAAACTTGACGATGCTTGCGGTCGATGAGTAAACCTAATTGCACTCCGGGTTCTTGCATATATTCTGTCATTTTTTCTTGGAGAGTTTGCAGGCGATCGCTGGCGGAGCGCAGTTCGACGATAAAATCTGGACAAATAGGTGCAAATTGCTCTTGTTGTGTTTTGGAAAGTGTATTCCATCTGGCGATTTTCATCCAAGAAGCATCAGGCGATCGCTTTGCACCTGTTGATAGTGTAAATCCTGTGCTGGAGCTAAAACAAATACCTGTACCGTCTTGTTCTGACCACACTCCTAGCTGTAGAGCAATATTAAATTCTCGATTACCCGTCTCCGAACCAGTGGGTGTCATAATTGATATTTCTCCTAATTGATTCCGCTCAATTCGTAAGTCACGATTCACCTGACAGAATTCAAAAAACTGCTCATCTGTCATTTGCATTGATGACGGAATTTGCAACACTAAAGGAGATGAAAGCATGATATTTACCTCAATAACTTTTCTCTAATATCTGGCTCTACCAAACTTTATTTAAATTCAAAATAAACCCAGGTAACACAGGTTCACAGTTCACACTCACAGGATGATCTAGACGTTCTTCTGGTTTTCCTGGGCGATAGATATAAACTTGACGATGCTTGCGGTCGATGAGTAAACCTAATTGCACTCCGGGTTCTTGCATATATTCTGTCATTTTTTCTTGGAGAGTTTGCAGGCGATCGCTGGCGGAGCGCAGTTCGACGATAAAATCTGGACAAATAGGTGCAAATTGCTCTTGTTGTGTTTTGGAAAGTGTATTCCATCGTTCTAATTTCATCCAAGAAGCATCAGGCGATCGCTTTGCACCTGTTGATAGTGTAAATCCTGTGCTGGAGTCAAAAGTTATACCTGTCCCATCTTGTTCTGACCATACCCATAACTGACCGAATATATTACCTCCTCGATTTCCTGTTTCTGAACCAGTGGGTGTCATAATTGATATTTCTCCTAATTGATTCCGCTCAATTCGTAAGTCACGATTCACCTGACAGAATTCAAAAAACTGCTCATCTGTCATTTGCATTGATGACGGAATTTGCAACACTAAAGGAGATGAAAGCATGATATTTACCTCAATAACTTTTCTCTAATATCTGGCTCTACCAAACTTTATTTAAATTCAAAATAAACCCAGGTAACACAGGTTCACAGTTCACACTCACAGGATGATCTAGACGTTCTTCTGGTTTTCCTGGGCGATAGATATAAACTTGACGATGCTTGCGGTCGATGAGTAAACCTAATTGCACTCCGGGTTCTTGCATATATTCTGT
Organism: Fortiea contorta PCC 7126; assembly: GCF_000332295.1. Classification (GTDB taxonomy): domain Bacteria; phylum Cyanobacteriota; class Cyanobacteriia; order Cyanobacteriales; family Nostocaceae; genus Fortiea; species Fortiea contorta. Next base: position 4,526,172 of record NZ_KB235930.1, read on the forward strand.
CATTTTTTCTTGGAGAGTTTGCAGGCGATCGCTAGCGGAGCGCAGTTCGACGATAAAATCTGGACAAATAGGTGCAAATTGCTCTTGTTGTGCTTTGGAAAGTGCGTTCCATCTGGCGATTTTCATCCAAGAAGCATCAGGCGATCGCTTTGCACCTGTTGATAGTGTAAATCCTGCACTGGAGCTAAAACAAATACCTGTACCGTCTTGTTCTGACCAAAACCACAACTGTCCTAAAATATTAAATTCTCGATTACCCGTTTCTGAACCAGTGGGTGTCATAATTGATATTTCTCCTAATTTATTCCGCTCAATTCGTAAGTCACGATTCACCTGACAAAACTCAAAAAACTGCTCATCTGTCATTTGCACTGATGGCGGAATTTGCAACACTAAAGGAGATGAAAACATAACGCCTATCCGATAGAGTTAATGCTTTTATTTTCACGTAAATATAAAAAGACGCCAATAACTTTGCGTCTTGGCGTCTTAGCGTGAGATGTTTTTACAAACTTACTTGTTAGGCTGAGGAGTTATCCGCAAATATGGCTTGATTTCCTCATAACCTTTGGGGAATTTCTCTTTGAGCACTTCTGGATCTTTGAGCGAGGGGACAATGACGACATCTTCGCCATCTTTCCAATCAGCTGGTGTCGCTACGCTGTAATTATCGGTTAATTGCAGAGAATCAATCACCCGCAAAAGTTCATCAAAGTTGCGTCCGGTGCTGGGGGGGTAGGTGAAGGTGAGACGGAGTTTTTTACTGGGGTCAATAACAAACACCGAGCGCACCGTTACGGTTGCCGCAGCATTAGGATGGATCATATCGTAAAGGTCAGAAACTTTGCGATCGCCATCTGCCAAAATTGGGTAGTTGAGGGTGGTACTTTGAGTTTCTTCGATGTCTCCTACCCAACCTTTGTGGGATTCAACATCGTCAACACTCAGCGCGATTGCTTTGACGTTGCGTTTGTCAAACTCTGGTTTGAGCTTGGCAACTGTGCCTAATTCTGTGGTACAAACAGGAGTAAAATCAGCAGGGTGGGAAAACAGCACTACCCAGCTGTCACCCGCCCATTCGTAAAAGTCTATGTCGCCGTGTGTTGAGGCTTGCGTAAAGTTGGGTACTGTATCACCAAGACGGAGAGTCATGCGAGATTCCCTGTAGTTAAAAAAGCTTATGTATTATACTACAGCGATCGCCCCATAAAACCCCGGTTTCCCCATCGGTTTAAGAGGTTTGCAAACAAAATTTAAGTTATGTAATTTCCCGTAAAGAAACTAAATTAATTACGGCGATCGCAAAATTTGTTCATATGCCATGATAGTTTGGTGAGCGATCGCATCCCAACTATAGTTGTGCAATGCGTACTGTTGAGCATTTAATCCCCGTTTTTGGCGTTCTTGGGGACTTTGTAGAGCTACTCGTAACGATTCTAGAAGAGATTGAGTATCTGTTGCACATATCCACCCAGACTGACTCTCACGCACTTGATCGCAGATATGCACTTGGTCAGAAATGACTACCGGTGTAGCTGCTACCATTGCTTCAGCGACAGCGATACCGAAGTTTTCGTAGTATGAAGGCAAGACGAATATATCAGCCGCGTGTAGTAGACTAGCTTTGAGTTCACCCGTGACAAAGCCAGTGATTGTAGAGTGCGATCGTAAGGGTGAATTTTGAATTTGCGCTATGATTTTTTGTTCGTAATCTGGGTCTTGAGGATTAGTTCCAGCCAAAATAAAATGAAATTTTGTACCGGATGCTAATAGTTTCTCCAGGGCTGGAATTAACAAATTTAAACCTTTTTTTGGCTCAATCCGCGACATAAACAACAACAAAGGTAAATCATCAGGAATTCCCCACAGTAACTGTATTTCCTGTCTTTTATTCTTTATGTTTTGAGGAATCACACCCAAAGGAATTACTAAATCTCGCGTTGATACACCAAACCGTGCAGAAACTTTCGCCTCCTGTGGGCTGGTAAAATGAATTGCAGCCGCACCAGCTAAATTATGTCTTTCTAAAATCGCGCTATAAATTTGTTTTAAAAACTGTTTCTTGCGTAAATCAGCCGGGTCGAGAGTTCCTAAAGGACGCAAAATATAAGGTAGTTTTTGCTGACGACAAATAAAAGCAGCACCACTACTGACGGGAGAAAATAAAGCATGAATATGTGCTAAATCAAATTCGTGAGCATGAAGCTTTAACCAGCGCATTAAATCCCAAGAAAACTTATAGCGACGAAATGGCGCACAACGGAAATAAATTATTTCATAGCCATCTTGTTTAACAGGGTAATTTAAAGCAACATCAATCGGCTTTTGACCATAATCACCATTACTATCAGTCGTCAAAACTGTAACTTTTACTTGCTCTTTAGCTAGCGCCGGAGCAAGTCCTAATACCATTTGACTGGGGCCACCATAAATCAAAGAAATAGAAGGAACAATTTGCAAAATTCGCATATATTTTTGCTATTTTGGCTTGAAGAATAAAACTATGTTACACAACGTAAGTAATTAATAAAAATCATTGCCAGTTATATTTATTGACGTCGCTCTACTTAATAGTTAATAATTTCTTTATAAAACTCTAGCTGCTGTTGAGCTAAGGCTCTATTTGTATATATAGACATAGCTCTTTCATAACCCTTAACACTGATATTTTTAGCCAATTCCGGCTTTTCCATCAACTGAATTAAGCAATTAGCCAGAGCTTGAGCATCACCCTCAGGAAACACTAAACCCCCATCGCCAATTACATAAGGAATTTCACCAGAATCAGAACCAATCACTGGAACCTTACAAGCCATTGCTTCAATTAAAACATGACCGAATTGTTCTTTCCAACCAACAGCAGTTAAGGTTTTCAAATTGTGAGTGGTTTCTGACGGCAATACTAAAGTACTCATTAAATTAATATAATTAGCAACAGCATCATGAGGAACACTTTCAACTACAATAACCCGGTGATGCCAATTATTATCTTTGACTATTTTGACTATTTCTGTTTGCAAATCTCCTCGTCCAAGTAATAATAATTTCCAAGGTTTTTCTGCAAGTTTTTTCAATGATTTCAACAGCGTCAATAATCCTTTTTCTTCAACAAATCTGCCAACATAGCCTATTACAAAATCACCAGTTTTTATATCAAAAATAGCTGCTAGTTCTGGTTGAGCTTGAGGAGTAAATATAGTTTCATCTATACCAAGTTGTGGCATAACTTTAATTTTGCCTTGATATCCTCTCGCTTGCAATATTTTTGCTCCGTCTTGATTACCGCAAATAATTCCGTGGCTATGGATGAAGTTATATTTTTCTAATAAAGCAATGGGTAATTTCAATTTATAAGGTAAATTCCACCAAGTAAAAAAGATATTTTTAGCTTTTAATCGCAACAACTGATTTAAGATAATCATTTGAGTATAAGCCAATCCCCTGGAACCTTGTTCTACCTGGATGATTTGAGGTCTAAATTCCTGCAATAAAGATACTAAATCAGCACCAAAAGTTAATAGTCCCTGATGATTTTGACTGAAGTTGGAAATGGGAACTATTTTAAATGCGCCCTCATCTCGGTATTGAGTTTCAATAATCTTATTTTGCACACCACCAGGCTTCCATCGTTGAGGAACTACGACCGTTACTTCAATTCCAGGTTCTAGTTGAGATAGCGCCCGTAATTTTTCACAATTCAAATCTACGATATAGGTATGACTAGCAACTAAGATTTTCATGACGATTGCTCATGGTAAATTTGATAAGTACATTGAGAGAGCAAAAAATAAAAACAATCGAGGTATCCTAAATTTATGCGCGCAATCAAATAGAAAACTTATATATTCGGGGTATGATAAGTAAATTTGTGTTGTGAGAATCAATTGAACTATTTTTAAAAACATAAAGACATCATCAATTCTCACAAATAACAACTTTATTTGCATCGCACTACTTAGCTAAACTTGTTCATCTAATCGACTATAAATTTGACCATCATTCCAGATGGACTGAATCAGAGTAGCTAAAGCTTTCAGAAAACCCAAGATATAGAAAAAACCGCGGGTCAAAATTTTCCAGGGAGAACCACCTTTGTGACAAGGTGGTCGTCCGAGAACGTGACAGTCAAATAAACGAGCGTAAAGACGTAAAGCTTGATTAGCGGTGAGGTTTTTCAGCCCCAGTAAGAAATGATTATGGTAAAAGGTGAGTTGATATTTGAGCGATCGCGTACTAATATCATGACACCCTCCTGTTTCTTCTCCTAAATGTACCAAGGAAGCATCTGGGTCATACCAAATCTTATAACCTGTCTGCCGTAGTCGCAAACAAAAATCTGATTCTTCTCGTACCGCACTCCCGCGAAACCTTTCGTCAAACCTTAATTTGTGTTCGCTAAAAATCTCACGCCGAAAGGACATATTACAACCCCTAGCGGTGAGCACTTGTTGGGGTTTCACTGTATATACTAAATCGATATAATACCAAGCAATCCCAGGATCCATTGCTTCGGGTGGGAGATATTCAATTACTCGATAATTTGTTTCACCTTGGCTTTTATCTGCAGCCGCATCGGCTAATTTCAGCCTATCAAATACCCTCCCAGCCACAGCACCTATTTCTGGATTTTGTGCATAGTTTTTTGCATGAGCTGCTAAAAAGCCAGGAGTTAATTTGACATCATCATCGATGAATAAAATTATCTCACCTTGAGAACGACGTATTCCATAATTTCTTGCTCCTGGTAAACTCGCCCAATTCAAATGGAACCATTTAATTTTCTTCAAACTTACTAGTTCTTCCAGATAAGCTTGGATTTCTGGTTGATGTTTGGGAGTTTGATCTACTACTAAAATTTCAAAATTTAGATAGTCTTGGTTCAAAATATCCCTAATACTGTCACACAAAACCTTTTCCCGTTCATAGGTGGGAATAATTACGGTAATTAAAGGATGATGATTCATATTTTTTCAAAATTTAGCTCAAATACATGTTAATGTTCAAAAATTTTTAATTGCTATGCATTTTCTTTTTCTTGTTTATCTAATATAGGTAATTTGAACAAAATACCGGCACATAACCAATAATAAACAGCCACCGGATCAACATCTAAAGGATAATAATAGGTGTTGTAACTAATAAATAATATAAACACCCACATAGCGGCTCCGTAACTGCGGAAATTACGGTTTTTTATAGAGCGATAAGTTTTAAAAGTAGTAATTGTCAGGGTAGTGACAAAAACCACAAACCCCAGAAGACCCATTATTCCTACTTCATAAAGTACTTTTGGGTAATAAGTTTCTACTAGTTTGGTTTTACCTAATGCGCGAGCAGAATTAGTAGCTCTCCCTAAACCACTTCCTAAAGGCCCATCTACACCTTTCCAATTTTCATGAAATTGATCAACGATAAACGCTTGGGGTGGGGAAGCTTCCCAGCGACTACCAAAACTATCAAGCCTTTCTTGAACAACAGCAGGGTTGCTCACCATTGCAATTCCTAAAATAATTGCTAGCCCTATTCCTATAGGAATAAAACGTTTGAGATTGGCAATTTGACCAGTTAGAAATAGCAAAATTATAAAGCAAGTTGGTACTAAAGCTAAGGCTATTCTTTGTCCAGAAATCACAGCATTAATAAAGACCATTGCTAGAGAACCTAAACTGATAAATCGCCAAATAATAGAGGGGTCAGCGAAACCAGTAGCAAAAGCAAAAAATGTGCTAGAAATTAAAAACCATGCCCATTGCCAAGGAGCTACAAAAGTTCCAGGTAGACGAATCATTCCCTGGCTAGGACTATAAACTAGGGAACCACCAAAATAACATCGGGCGTCTAGTGTCGCTTTAAATAAATCGCTTCCCACAGCATTTTTAGTACCTTCGCATATTCCAGTTAATAGGAATAAATATTGAATTAATCCTAGTACGCAACAACTAAGTATGAGAACAACTTGTAGGCGGGTTAATAAAAGAAAATCTTTTTTACCACGAATTAAATAATAAAAGCAACCAATCAGGGGTACATAACCTAAAAATACTTTGAATCCTAAAATTCCTAACCCGATAGGGATATCGTTAGCTGCTTTTTGACCAAACCCTGTGTCGGGAGGATTTAGTTGCTGTCCACCATTGATAAATATGAGTGTTAGCAAACACAAACCTAATAAAATATACAGGGACGGTTTAATAGATTTAATCGGGATTAAAGGTAGTCTTTGTTTACGGCAATTTTGCCAAATTCCTATCAAAGCTGGAACATAAAATGCGTCTTTAGCTAATTGTAAAATTGGACTATTACCGATGTAATAAGTGATGGTTCCGCCAAAGGGTATATAAACAATGAAAGCCAAGAGTGCTGGACGAGGATATTTATAAGATAGGGATAATATCAGAACTGCTAAAATACCTGGAATAGCGGCTTTGATTCCACCTACAAAAAACAGAATTAGCCCCAAAAATAGACCAGCAGAGAGGGCGCCGGTTAGCAAGCTGGTGAATTCTTTACGTGCTAAGTTGGCTTTGCGTTTTAGAGCTAATCTTTCTTTTAAAGTGAGGGTGGGAGTTGGGTTTTGATCCTGTTTTGGTGATTTTTGAGATTTCTGGGATTTTGATTTTAGTTTAGGCATAATAGCCCATGAAAAATTGTGCAAGGATTAGTTTTATCTAACCCTCAGGAGATGTTGGTTGTATAAAATTTCGTTAAAGAAGCTAACGACCAATAATAACACAGCAAATTTTAATGTCGAGGTGGATGAGACAATCTAATGCTTTTAAAAATTTTTGGTTTTGGTATGAAATATATGAGAAAGTGTCACCCGCGATTAATTTTTAGATATGTCTACTAGAGACAAGGTGATGCAAATAAATAGACCTGCTAAAAAAAGGGGCTAGGAAGTCCCGCGATTTCAAACTAGTTGTATCCTAAAAAAGATGAATTAGTGGAAGATTCCCTCAAACGCGCCGCTATTTGCAATAGACTTCTTGCAGAAGTCGGGAACTCTTAACAGGGAACAGAGAGCAGCGCGGTCTTCTCCCAAGGGGAGACACCAAGGGCGATAGCGCAGCGTTAGCGAGTCATCGAGCGTCTGGGGGTTTCCCCCATGAGCGACTGCGGAGGAACAGAGAGTAAAAAAGTTACTTTTGCAAGAGGTTTAATGAAGTCAAAATAGCCTGATGAATTTTGCACACTCAGCCTATGGTCTAACTGTATTAACCTAGAGAGGTTCACCCATTCCCTAGAGTAATATGATAAAAATCAGCGAAAGGCTGGCGATATCAGGATTTTAAAAAAAAGCGGGTGATGGGACTCGAACCCACGACGTTCACCTTGGGAAGGTGACATTCTACCACTGAATTACGCCCGCAGATAATCTGTGAGAATTATATCACTAAATATCACTAAAATTTCGTTATATCGTCCCTCATTGTTGAGCCTAAATTTGCTTTCTAGAGAAAATATGGTCTATTCTGTGACAAAAGCATCAAAGCAGCTGGCGTCAACACTGAAAATTTAGCTATAAAGGAGAAATCTGCATTGCACTTCTGTCTTTGGTGTTGATAATTCAGCACGTTGCAAAATTACCAATCAAGAATTCCTATCTACCTTATTAACCGATATGTTCAATGCTACTGAACTGTTAATTGATGCTTTTGTTAAGCAAATTCGAGAAGGCTACAGTCGCACTTATGGCTGTCTGAAAACAGATTATCAGGATATTATCGCTTGGGCTGGCAGTATGGCTTTAGAAAATATTGCCAATAGCGACGCCTTATTTCACAATGTCGAACACTCGGTACTTGTCACCCTTGTAGGACAGGAAATTTTGCGAGGGAAACACATTCGAGAAGGAGGGGTTTCGAGTGAAGATTGGTTACATTTTATTATTTCCTTAGTCTGCCATGATATTGGCTATGTCAAAGGAGTTTGCCGTCAAGATATAGAATCGAATGGTGCTTATGCTACAGGCAAAAATGGCAGAATGGTTTTTCTGTCTCCGGGCGCGTCTGATGCCAGCCTCACACCCTACCATGTAGATAGAGCGAAACTTTTTATTGATGAACGGTTTGGTGGGCACAAGTTAATTGATGCGGAAGTGATTAAGAGTAATATTGAATTGACGAGATTTCCTGTACCTACGGCTGAAGACCATCAAGATACAAATAGTTTTGCAGGTTTAGTACGCGCGGCTGATTTGATTGGACAATTAAGCGACCCGCGTTATCTCAAGAAAATCACTTCTTTGTTTTATGAATTTGAAGAAACGGGGATGAATAAAGTTTTAGGTTATCAAACCCCAGGGGATTTACGCAAGAACTATGCCAAGTTTTACTGGAATGGTGTTTATCCTTATATTAAAGATGGCTTGCACTATCTATCTTTAACGCAGCAAGGAAAGCAAATTCAAGCGAATCTCTACTCAAATGTGTTTGTGGTGGAGCATGAAAAACAACAAGAAGAACAGCGATATTTAGTTGAGCAACTCGCATAGTCAAATATTCACACTCAAGAATAACCCTTGACTCTTGACCCCTGACCCTTGACTATTAACTATTAACCCTCAATTATGTAAATCAAAACTATGGATTGGTGGCAACGAATTCAAAAAAATCCTTTGGCGAAATTCGGGGCAATTTTGCTGTTAATTTTCTATGTGATGGTGATTGCTGCTGATTTTGTCGCTCCTTATGACCCTTATGCGTCACAGCCAAACGGTTCTTTGTTACCACCAACTCAAATTCATTGGACTTCTGCGTCTGGACAATTCATCGGCCCTCATGTTTATCCTACAACCCAAGGAGATACTAATTTAGAAACAGGCGATCGCCAACTAGTTGTAGACAAAAACCAGCCTTCACCCTTGCGTCTGTTTGTTGCGGGGCCAGAATACCGACTACTACAGATGAGTTTACCACTACCGCCCCAGTGGGAGGAAGTCACCATATTCTCTGGTATTCCCCTTAATTGGCACTTATTCGGTACAACCGGAGCCGGGAAATTTAATCTTCTCGGTACTGATGACCAAGGACGCGACCAATTTAGCCGTTTGGTACACGGTGGTCGGATTAGCATGTTTATCGGGCTTTTTGGTGTTGCTGTTTCTTTTCCTCTAGGTCTATTAATCGGCGGTATTTCCGGCTATTTTGGCGGTCTGACTGATACAATCATCATGCGTCTAGCAGAAGTGATGATGACTTTCCCCAGCATTTATCTGCTAGTGACACTGAGTACAGTCTTACCAGCCAGCTTAAGCAGTAGTCAACGCTTTTTGCTAATTGTCATCATTACCGCTGTGATTAACTGGGCGGGTTTAGCGCGGGTGATTCGCGGACAAGTATTATCTATCAAAGAGCGAGAATTTGTCCAAGCTGCACAAGCGATGGGAGGTAATCCCATATATATCATCCTCCGTCACGTTTTACCCCAAACCGCTACCTATGTAATTATCTCTGCGACTTTAGCCGTTCCCAGCTTTATTAGCGCTGAAGCCGTCTTAAGCTTAATTGGTTTAGGGATTCAACAGCCAGACCCTTCATGGGGGAATATGCTTTCTCTTGCTAGTAATGCCGCCATTATCGTACTGCAACCTTGGCTGATTTGGCCGCCAGCCGTGCTGATTATTCTCACAGTCCTGGCGTTCAATCTCCTAGGAGATGGGTTAAGAGATGCACTCGACCCCCGGAGTCTGCGCCGTTAGAGGTGGGAAAATTATCACCAACCGAAGCCTTTCGGGTCAGAACCCTCGTCTTTAAAGATGAGGGTTTTTTGTAAGTTCTCAATCCTCCTGCAAAACCACTCTGTTCCCTAATCCCTAATTCCTATTCCCTATTAAAAACAAATGCCAAAATGGCAACCTATGTGAAATTAACTGAGTTAAATTGTAGGAGATAAACGACTTCAAGGGTTTTGTTATCAGGGTCTACCGAGCAACGAGATTAATTTTTCCGGCAAATTATCAACAGTTTTTACTGCTGAAAAAAATTATGATATCTAGCAACAATTTACAATTTCATCAATTTGTAAATTAATAATTAGTCTTTACATTTGTCGCATCAGGAATATTGACAGTTCCAAAGCGTTGTTGTTGAAGTACATATCAGCCCCCTAAATAAATGACAACGCTTGTACATATTCTTGAGCGCTACAGCGACAAATGGCGGGGTGGGAGAGTCAAGGCGAGTGGTATGCCTCCTCCCACTCATTATTTATTGTTTAGACATCTCCAATAGGCGCTACTTTCCATTCACCCAAGCCTATTTTTATATTTTCCTTACTATCCGGCTCATCTCTGGTATCCTGAGTTAAGGGGAGTAGTTTATCGATAACTTGATCACACAATTGTGAAAGAAAGGTAATAAATACTTAGGATAATGGTAATGCTTGCCACAGGACACGCCCACCTTCGTCCTCATATATTTAACTTCATAGATTTCATAGAATTTATCCTCAAAGGATCATCAAGACCATCAATTAAGCTAATCTATTAATTTAATAGATCACATATCATCCATTGACCATAAAATGGTTTTGATCACTACAGAATGTATATTGACCACTAGCCCAGGGTGGATAATGAATTTCCGTGATGAATTATGGATATTGCCTCGTGATCTGAGCTAGTAATATCCAGTAAAACCCAGAATAAGCGCTGATTTAAGTTAAACAGCCGCCGATTATCAAGAATTTGCTTACTATAGCGGTCGCCATAGCGTCCTGATGTCATTAAGAGAATTGGAATCGACGAATTAACTATGCGATTAAATGAGCAGCTAATTAATTTGCCTAACTTATCTCATCTTATTGATCGTTATCCTTTAACGATTGACCCTGATAGTTCTCTTGTTGATGCTATTACCTTGATGGGTCAGGAACAAGATAGTGATTTAGCGCTAAATAACTTTAATTCGCAGTCCAACACCAACATCTGTAGTCGGCGAGATAGTAGTTATGTCTTGGTAGTAGAAGCAACAAAATTATTGGGGATCATTACAAAAAAAGACGTGATCAGAATCATTGCTTCTGATATGAATTTATTCAATGTGAAAGTGTCGGAGGTGATGTCGCGTCCGCTAGTTACCCTGACAGAATCAAACTCTGACGACACTTTTACTGCTTTGTTGCTATTACACCAACTCCGGATTCGTCATTTACCAATTGTGGACGAGAACGGTCAATTATTGGGGATAGTCACGGAGAATAAATTGTGGCAAGCTATTGATTTAGTCAAAATAGTCAGTGTGGTAGAAAGTCTCAATCAATATTTACAACCACCGCAAAATACACTCAATCTCAACCACAAATTTACAGGAATTTGTCCACACCAACGCCTAGAGCAGACGCGTGCTCAAACTTATCATCTGCTCAAGCAATGGGTGGAAGCACAATCTACTGAATTGAGGCTAGGGTATGAAGAGATCCAGCAAACTTTAGAAGAACTCCAGGTGGTAGAAGAAGAGTTACGTCAGCGAAACGAAGAACTAGCCACGGCTCATGAAATAGCAGAATTGGAACGCCAGCGCTATCAAGATTTATTTGAATTTGCTCCCGATGGTTATTTAGTAACCGATACTCAAGGTATTATTCAGGAAGCTAACCAAGCCGCCGCAATTATGCTTGGTGTGCAGCAAAAGTTTTTAGTGGGTAAGCCTTTAGTAGTATTTATTGCTCAACAGGACTATTCAGCTTTTATCTTGCAATTGCAGAATTGGCAACAGTTACAGCATTGGGAACTAAACTTACAACCAAGGGGTGGTGAGGCTTTCCCCGCGAGTATGAGAGCAGTTCCCATAGATAACGGCTGGCGCTGGTCATTCAGTAATATTACAGAACGCAAAATATTAGAACATACACTACGCCGCGCCCACGATGAATTAGAAATGCGGGTAGCAGAACGCACCGCCGAGCTTTGTTGTGTGAATGCACGTTTGCAAGGAGAAATTGCAGAACGCCAAAGAGTGGAAGAAGCTTTGCGACAAAGTGAAAAGCTTTATCGTGATTTGGTGGAAAGTCAATCAGAATTAGTGTTCCGCTTCGATTTAAAGGGAAAGGTTAACTTTGCCAATTTAGCAGCTAGTCGAGCATTGGGTTTATCAATTGATCAACTGCGGGATCAATCGGTATTTGAGTTTGTCCATCGAGATGATTTGCCTTATGTGATAGCAAGTATCAATAATTTAGCATCTTCACCCCAGGCGCTAAAAACTGGCGAACGCCGGATACTCACAGTTAACGGTGTGCGTTGGTTTGAATGGAACCTGACGGCTATTGAGAATAATACACAAGAGGTGGTTGAGTTCCAAGCGGTAGGAAGAGATGTCACCGAACGCAAGGAAATAGAGTCAGCTTTGCGGCAAAGTGAGGAGAAATTTCGCAATTTTGCCGAAACTATCCATGCGGTGATTTGGATGGTGAATCCAAATACATTCCATACATCTTATGTTAGTCCTGCTTATGAGGAAATTTGGCAACGCCCCTGTGAGGATTTATTAGAACGTCCCCAGGCTTGGATAGAGGCAGTACATCCAGAGGATCGGCATTTAATCAAAGTTACCCAATTAGAGCAACAACTGGACAATGGATTCACGCAAGTAGAGTATCGCATTGTGCGACCGGATGGGTCAATCCGCTGGATCTGGGATCGTTGTTTTTCGATTCACAATGAACAAGGGGAAGTTTATTGCTACGGTGGCATTGCTGAAGATATCACAGAACGGAAGCAAGCTGAAGATTCGCTGCGCCAGAGTGAGGAACGACTGAGTTTAGCTCTGGATTCTGCGGGGATGGGGATATGGGATTGGAATCTGTTGAGTCATGAAGTTGTTTGGATTCCTGATATGGAATCAGTTTGTGGTTTACCGAATAGCTCTGTATGTTCTAGTGTGGGCGACTTTGTGCACTTGATTCATCCGGAAGACCAAGAATATTTGTCACAGATGATTACGCGCAGTGTGGAAAAAGGCGTCGAATATGCGGTGGAATTTCGGGTGATTTGGCCTGATGGCAGTATTCACTGGTTGAGTAGTCGGGGTCAAGTCCACTATGACGAATTTGGTCAGCCGCTACGGATGATTGGTACAACTAGAGAGATTACTGAGCGTAAGCAAGCAGAGCAAAAAATCCGCGAACAAGCCGCACTACTTGATATTACTACTGATGCAATTATGGTGCGAGATTTGCAAACTCGGATTTTGTTCTGGAATCAAGGCGCCGAGAAACTGTATGGTTGGCAAGAGCAGGAAGCTGTGGGGAAAAAAGTCAATGAGCTGTTGTATGCAGAAAATTCTCCCCAGTTGCAAGAAGCTGTAAACACCGTCTTGGAACAAGGTGCGTGGCATGGTGAGTTAAAGAAGTTACAAAAATCTGGAAAAGAAGTAATTGTGGAAAGCCGCTGGACTTTGGTGCGGAACGCGGCGGGACAACCCATATCTATCCTCTCGGTTGACACCGACATCACAGAAAAGAAACAACTGCAAACGCAATTTTTCCGCGCTCAACGATTGGAGAGTGTGGGTACTCTGGCGGGTGGTATTGCCCATGATTTAAATAATATCTTGACGCCTATTTTGGCATCGTCACAAATGCTACGCAGGTATGAACACACTGAGGAACGTTACCAACAATTGTTAGCAATTGTCGAGAATAATGCCAAACGGGGAGGAGATTTGGTCAAGCAAGTGTTGTCATTTGCGCGGGGATCTCAAGGACAGCGGACAATCATCCAACTCAAGCATTTGATTGCTGATATCACCCAAATTGCCAAGCAGACGTTTCCTAAATTGATCGATTTTTCGGTCAACGCAGCCCCAAACTTGAATGCTGTCTATGGTGATGCTACACAACTGCACCAAGTGTTGATGAATTTGGTAGTTAATGCCCGTGACGCTATGCCAGAAGGCGGTAGCATCAACATTTTAGCAGAAAATATTTTTATTGATGAAGCCTACGCCAAGATGAATTTGGATGTGGCAGTCGGGCATTATATTGTGGTGAAGGTGGCTGATACGGGAGTGGGGATCTCGCCGGAACTGCAAGAGCGAATTTTTGAGCCTTTTTTCACTACAAAAGATGTAGGTTCAGGTACAGGGCTTGGTCTTTCAACGGCGCTGGGCATTATTCGGAGCCACGGCGGTTTTATGAATGTGTCTAGCCAAGTTAATCAGGGTAGTGAATTTAAATTGTTCTTGCCTGCGGTAGAGGCAACTCCTGCTGCAAATGCGGCAGACTCAGAGTTACCGAAAGGAAATGGGGAATTAATTTTGGTTGTAGATGATGAGGTGCAAATTCGTGATGTCATCACAATTATTTTGGAGAGTAACTATTATAGGACATTGACTGCGAGTAATGGTATTGAGGCGATCGCTACTTATGCCCAGCATAAGCATCAAATTAGTGCTGTGGTTATGGATGTGATGATGCCAGAAATGGATGGGATCACGGCTATTCGCACCTTGCAGAAGATGAACCCGTTAGTAAACGTGATCACTTCGAGTGGACTCAATACTCATGGATCGCGGATGCAAGCTATGGAAGTCCAAGTGCAAGCTGTGTTGTCAAAGCCCTACACAGCCAACGATTTATTAAATAAGTTGCACCAAGTACTTGTGTTGAACGATTAAAGTCAAGCTGTCTATCAATATATTTGCATGATTTTTGACGTGCTCATAGATGCGTCAATTTTTCTCATGGGTAATTTCCTCACAAGTTCCTCAAACTTTTCTTTTAGATTATAAATAATAGCAAATATTTCAAATTTAATTTTTGAGTGGAATTGTTCTTTCGCACTCATCATTGTTTGATAAATCGTTTGGTATGATAAATCCTGTTAGAAAGATTAATGAGCAGTTAGCTATCTCTGGACAAATCGTCCCATTTCAGTTACAACAAATTGCTGAGGACGGTTATAAATCCGTACTAAATCTACGAGCATCAGATGAGCAAGGTTGGCTTGATTATGAACAAGAAAAAACTGAGCTATTAGGCTTATGTTATGTCAATATGCCGATAAAAGCTGAGGAGATTAATCGTCAATCTACACTTTTAGCCTTTCAAGCAATTAGTGAATTACCCAAGCCAATTTTAATTCATTGCGATAATTCCCTACGTTCTGCAGCCATAGTATTATTATACATTGCCACTAAACAGGGAATTACCTTTGAAAATGCATGGCAACAAACTATAAATTTAGGATTGTTTTGAATTTGGTGATTTGTGATAATAATAATGTCTAAAAGCCTCGTCAACTTAACTAATCAATTGGTGACTCAAGAGATTGAGAGAGTTTTAGAAACTTATCCTCACCATCCATATCAAGAAATTTTTGCAAATCCTGACTTTAGGCAAAATTTAATAGTCTATGTTTTGAATAGAATTCCTAATTATTATGTATCAGTTAGCCAAGAGGAGCAAGCATTAATATCTGGAGATTATCTCCATCAATATCTGGGATATCTATCTCAAATAGAAGCAATTATCCGCCAAGGAATTGAAGATATTTTGCGCGAAGAATCAGAAGCAATCAGATTACATATTCCCGAAATCACAAATCCAGCTTTAATGGCTTCAGATTGGTTTGGTTAGTTCCTGAACAATTGAATATGACAACATAGGGGCACAGCAGTAGTAGAACAAAAGCTAAATAAAAAATAGGATGATATGCCCCTAAAAATATCGTTAACTAAATTGTATCGGCATGTTAGATGTTGTAACTGAGCGTGCCGTATTTTTGTTTTCTGAATGACGAGTTTGCTTGTGGTCGAATGTTTCTAAATAATCTAGGTCATTAATTTTGTTTAAAACCTGAGATGGATTTTTTTGATGAGAATTATGAACCGTGGATGGGATATTTGTTGATGTCTGCCTATTAGTAGATAAAGAAGAAGCAGGAGTTTGGGTATTTTCTTTGATTAATCGGCTATAAGTCCGCTGGGGAATAAAATGGAGGGGATTGTAACCAACAAAACGTAAAATTAGGACACAAGCCCAAGAGTATCTACCATCAGCAATAGCTTCAATAATCTGATTCAATTGTTCTGGACTGATAGCTTTTTGGTAATTTTTTTGAGAAGAATTTATGTCGTAGTTCATAAGCAACCCTAATTTAATTTGCCTAACTAAAGGTTGACAAGAAGTCTGAACTTGAAAAAACTGGCGTTGCGCGTCCGGGTAACAGGAGCGCAAAACTTTTCAAGATAGAGATGCAGTTTGGTCTACATCCTTTCTTCGGTAAAAATAGCCGCACTAGCCTATAGTCAACTCCTACACTTCTACATAATTCGTAATTAGAGAAGTCAGATTTTTTAGAGGTTTATGACTAGAAATCTTTGGCTAGCTTTTAGAGAACTGGTATTAGTACAGCATCGCGTAATACTTGCTGGAGGTGAAAAGCAAGGTACATAATTCAGGTGGTCAGAATTGCCAAAAATACTATTTATTCCCGTGTCTCAATTTTCCAGTTTGAGTGGTGATTTCTAACTGCTATATCCATATATTCATCCGCAATTGGTTATGGGAAACCTATGGTATTGGATGACGCACTGGGAATGTACATAAATACAGAATACTCCGTCTTTGCCCACAGTTTAGCCAAGTTGGCATTTTTTTGAAAAAAGGATATGGGTAATGGGTAATTGGTAATGGGTAATGGGTAAACAAAAATAAAAATCTAGCCTTAAATAGTACATTAGTAGGGTGCGTTGTAGCGAAGCGTAACGCACCACCAATGAAGTTAAGACGGTGCGTTAACGAAGTAACGCACCCTACAAAAATAAACATCTATTGCAACATTTTAGCTGTGTCAGTCCAGTACTTTCGCGGGAGCGCACACCCTACGAAGCTAACCCCTGACACCAAAGCATGAAAGCTTAAAATTTAGGTAATAAACGGCGGAGGAATCTGATTAAGGGTGATTCAATTTTGAGTTTAAAGGCTAATATTTGGGTGCGCTGGAGGCGGTTAAAGTTGTTGTCACTAACCAGAATTAATGTCGGTTGTCCATCTGGTAATTTTGCACCTAAGGTTAAACCTTCGATGTTGTCGAGTGGCGCTGGTATGGTTCCTAAATCTAATAGCTTTTTTTTCTGTACGGGTTTGATTGTTTTGATGTCAACAGCTAAAAGGCTATTGATGTTGTGGATGTCGTCAGCATCAGCTAAGGAAATTTCAAATAGGGAAATTGCAAATCCTAAGCCTGTGAAAGCTCGTTCTATACTGAGAAAATTTCCTTGATTATCGAGGGCGATGAAATCTGGTAAGCCGCTGGCGTATTTGCCTGTAAGGTTGAAGAGGGGCGTAATTGGTTCTGTTGGGTAAAGATATTCTTTTTCTGGTTGGTTGGTGAGCAGGTTGTATTGTAGGATGCGGCAAGGGGTGCTGATTTTTGGTTGGGCTGCTTGACCATCTTGAATTAAAGCATTTTCGGTGGCGGTAAATAATTGCTTTTCGTCGGGTGTGATGGTGAGGCTTTCAAAAGCTAAGTTGTTGCGGATTCCTTGTTTACCGTTTTTGTCTGGAAGAAATTTGTCAGGGATCGGTAGTGTTGTAATTACTTGTCCGGAAGATATTGAGAATTCTTTGATAAACGGGTTAATTAATTGTGCAGCGTCGCCTTCGGAAGAGACAAATATTGTT
Source organism: Fortiea contorta PCC 7126 (assembly GCF_000332295.1). Classification (GTDB taxonomy): domain Bacteria; phylum Cyanobacteriota; class Cyanobacteriia; order Cyanobacteriales; family Nostocaceae; genus Fortiea; species Fortiea contorta. The sequence goes on from NZ_KB235930.1 coordinate 4,543,800, forward strand.
TCTTTACTGGTGAAGGCGATACCTTCGGTGTCACTGGTTCCTGGGGAAAACTTTTTCCCGTTGTCGTTTAATAGAGTGGTGACACCCACAGGCACAACGTCGCTATCCTTGAGTGTACCTTTGCTGAGGTCAATTTTCAAAGTGTAGAATCGCGCTGGCGCTTTTTCACTGCGATCGTCGGAGATGGCATAATAAAGATTATTCTTGGCATCATAGGTAATGCCTGATAATCCTCCCAGTTGAGTTTTTTGGAAGGATAATCCTGTGGGGAAGGTGGCTTGTCCAATGAACTCTATGCTGCTGACGATCGCAGATGCAGATGCTAAATTACTAAAGAATAAAAATAGACTGGAAATAGCAATCGGAATAATAAAATAAATAATCCTCGGCCAAGTTAAGAGTTTCTTGATTAACTGCATAAATAGCGTTTAGTTGTGCAATTCACACAACACGATATCATGCACGTGGGAGTGTGGGGAGGTGGGGAGGTGGGGAGATGGGGAGTGTGGGGAGTGTGGGGAGTGTGGGGAGTGTGGGGAGTGTGGGGAGATGGGGAGATGGGGAGATGGGGAGATGGGGAGTGTGGGGAGATGGGGAGTGTGGGGAGATGGGGAGATGGGGAGATGGGGAGTGTGGGGAGATGGGGAGTGTGGGGAGATGAGAGAATAAAAAAAGAACTTATGCTGACGCTTGCTATCTTCTCCTTCCTCCCACACCTCCCACACCTCCCACACCTCCCACACCTCCCCCTCCTCCTTCCTCCCACACCTCCCACACTTCCCCCTATCCCCTATCCCCTAGCTCCTAACTCCCTAAATTCCACCAGCCAATTTTTAACACTATGGGTGGCGCGGCAATCGTCTTCGTTGTAGAGTTTGATGGTTTCTAATAAAGTGCGATCGCCTGTTTCTAACCACTGATCATACCAGTAAATACACTTGGCACCGCTGGCTTCGGGATTGCGCCATTCAAATCCTAACCACCGAGCGATCGCTTTGAGGGCGTAACTTTCGATGGGTAAAGCGACGGATTGGGTTAATTGTTCGTATATATCCACGAACCGATTTAATACCGGATTGACTGCAGTGTGGGGTGTGCGATACAAATTTGCTAACCTTTTGACTGTATCGAATTCGTAAACGCAGAAATGATAAATCGGCGCCTGGGGATATTTCCCCACTAAATCTAGAAATTGTTGCCAAATTAAGGCTTCTTGTTCTGGTTGTTCTGCGAGGAACGAATAAAATTTTTCGGTTTTGGTTTGCGTATCGACAACCAAGACGCCTAAAAGATAATCTAAGTTTAAATCTGGTTGGGCTTCGATATCAAAGTATATTTCGATGGGAGCGCTGAAGGTAACGCTTTCTGTGTGCAGTGGGTATGGTAATACGAACGGGCGCTTTTGCAGTGAAGATTGCGCTTGTATGATTAATTTGGGTGCAACTTCCCTGTCAAACCCGACAAGATTTTCTAAAACGCTGGGGTCAGTGTGGGCGAGAGCTTCTAAACTGGTAATCTCCAGAGCTTGCAGTTGAGTGTAGCGGATGGGTGTGATGCCTGGCAAGAGTGAGAGATGTTTTTGAGCTTGTGCGATCGCATAACATTGACTATACCAGTGACACAGGTTACATTTTTGGCGAGAAATAAACACCTCTGGTGCATCAGGCGTTTCTAAAGCTTGTATCATCTCTGCTAAAATCTGCTGCATCTGTGGCGTCCATTTCAGCAAATCCACAGCATAACCTGTATCTTTGCTACGCAATTTTAGCCAAGCTATTTTAGGTCTTACCCCTTGTACTATCCCTAAAACTTGGGTGTGAAAGGCTATGACTACTTGATATTCTTGCTTCGGGCGTTTACCCAGTTCGATATTTGCTGGTACATATACCCAATCCCCAAAGCGAGATTTTCCCGGCTGTTTAATCAGTAAATCAGGACGACTGAGGCAAGTATAATCTTTATCCTCAGCAAATTCTGAGATGCTTTCACTCAAATCATGATAATTTGCTAACAGTACACCTTGATGAATATACTCAACTCCACGCTGCATCAATTCCAAAGTTGCAGCTTGACCTGCTCCCCAATTGCCTTTGGGATATTCTGGACGGCTATATGTAAACTTAGCCAAAACACCTAATTGGTAAGCGATTTTGTCTTGTTGCAGTTTGACTAACAATTCACTTGGCGCATCACGCTGACTCCTGTCACCGTGGATATCTAAAAATGGTCTACGCTTACAGCGCTGGTATTGCAGTAGAAGTTCAGCATTAATTAACATCCCTTTAAGTTAACAAGAATTACCCTCTTGTGGAAGATGAAGCAAGAGTAAATTTGTGCAATTGCTAAATTCTGCTATGGATTTGGGTGTAGAGACGTAAAATTTTACGTCTCCACAACGATTCTCATACCTAAATATGGACGTAAAGGTTAGGTATGACTTGACTTCCTCAATTATTTGGTAAAGGTTTATTCGCTGATGGTTCAGTTGAGGGCGCAACAGGTGTAGGTTTGTTTTGTGAATTTTGGAACCGTTGTTGCTGAATTTGTTTATAAGCTTCTGCGGCTTCGTCTAGTTTTTGGTTTTGTTGGTTAGCATCCCAGTTGATGTTACCAAAATTTGCCCGATGAATCAGGTCAAACATGTTAAAGTCTGAGCTATTCGGAGAATATGGATTGTTATTATCCTTTTCTGAATTGGTGCTGGGGAAGGGACTAGCAGCGCCGTAGTCAGCTAAACTGGGTTGAGCTAAGAGCAATGGAGCAAAGCTAATGCCGACAATCATGGCGATTGTCAGCTTAGTCAGAGGTAGAAACGGGTTTTTCATGTTTTTGACCCTAAAATTGTCGTGATTAAATCATGCTTATATCTTATGCAAGAGTGCGTCTGAGTTGCGGTTGAATGCTTAACAAGGCGACGAAGGCAAAACCCAGTAAGATTAATATTGCTCCCCCAAAGGTAACACTGCCCCAAGGCGCCTGCATGACTACACTTCCTAATCCCCAATTGTTGTGGAGATAGAGATAGCGGATTGGTTCAATGGCGTAGCTGAGGGGATTGAGGGTGGCGATAATTTGTAGCCATTTAGGCATGAAAGATAAGGGTGCTAGGGCGGTGCTGGCGAATAATAATGGTAAGTTAACTACAAAAATTACTGCAATTAGTTCAATATGTCCGGGTAGAGCGAAAGCCAAACCCAGAGAAATCGCTGTCACACCCAAAGCTAGCAAGAAGACAATCAGGGCGATCGCGCTTAAACCTGCTGCATCCGGTAGTCCTGCTCCTAAGAAAGCTGCAGCAACGACAATCACCGCAGCCTGCAACAAACTTTGACTAATAATAAAGATTGCCGAAGCAAAAACAATGGAAAACCGAGATGCTAGAGGCGCCACCAGCAACCGATTTAAAAAGCCGAACTCTCGATCAAACATGACGGGTAAACCAGCATTTAGTGCCCCAGCAAAAGCTGTAAAAACAATCACACCAGCACTAAGAAATTGCCCGTAATTTGTCGTATCTCCAAACATGCCTTTAGGGGCGTTTTGGAACAACGCACCAAATAGCACCAACCACATCACTGGTTGAATAATCCCTGCTACCAAGCTGGAGGGGCGGCGTTGCAATTGAATAAACAAGCGCCGAGTGAGAGCTAATGTCTCTTGTACTAAGTCACCGAAAAAATTATTATTAGTATCTATGGATACTTGCGGTGATGTTGCTGGTTGCCAATTTAGATCAGATTTTGGGGTAACGCTCATAGTAATTTGGGAATGGGGAGGTGGGGAGTGTGGGGAGATGGGGAGGTGGGGAGGTGGGGAGGTGGGGAGGTGGGAATTAAAGGGTCAGTCTTTAAGCCTCAAGCGCCAGCCTTTGAACTGGAAGCTTCCCATCACCCCATCCCCCCATCTCCCCATCTCCCCATCCCTCATCCCCTATCTCATATTCTGCTTTTTCTCGGCTTTTGGATCACGATTAGCAACTGCTGCGAGTTCCGCATCCATTAAGGTTTTACCTGTGGCGGCGAGATAAACGTCGTCCAGGCTGGGGCGGGATTGAGCGATACTAAAAATGGGCAAGCCTGCAGCATTGAGTTTTTGCTGGATAGTAATCAGCGCATCGTTTTGTGGTGTCACCACTAAGTTGAGAGAATTTCCTTGGGCGGTGTTGACGATCGCTTCTTGCACAAATGGCAGATCTTGCAGAAGATTTTTGGCAATTTCGACTTCTTCTAGGGGGGAAAATTCTCGAATGCGTAATGTGATGCGATCGCCCCCTACTTGATCTTTTAACTGCGAAGGTGTACCGTTGGCTATCACGATTCCCCGATCAATTATCGCCACGCGATCGCTCAGTGCGTCAATCTCTTCTAAATAATGGCTGGTAATTACTACCGTAGTTCCAGACGCGCGCAATTTCCGCAAGAATTCCCAGACCACAAAACGGCTTTCAATGTCAAGTCCCACCGTCGGCTCGTCCAGTACCAGCACATCCGGCGCATGAAGTAATCCAGCCGCCAAGTCTAGGCGTTTACGTAAACCCCCGGAGTAGGTTCCTGTTTTTTTGTTAGCGTATTCTTGCAAGCCGAGTAAATCTAGCACTGTGTCAATCCGCTGTTTCCCAGTAGCGTTGGGGAGATGATAAAGCGCCGCTTGCAATTGCAGCAATTCTCTTCCCGTCAGGACTTTATCTAAAGCGACTTCCTGGGCTACATAACCTAGGCGTTGTCTGGCGATTCTGGGATGATCTAACACGGAGATACCAGATACTTCGATTTTGCCAGCATCTGGTGTGGTGAGTGTACACAAGGCTCGTAAGGTCGTAGTCTTACCAGCACCGTTGGGGCCAAGTAAGCCAAAGATTTCTCCAGGTTCGACTTGGAAAGAGACATCTTTGACGGCTTCAACGCTACCGTAGGACTTTCGCAAATTTTGAATTAAAACGGCGGGAGCCATGACAGCTAATCCCTAACTATACAAATCTCAACAATATCCATCTTTATCTTAGCGGTGATGTTCGCTTCTGAAAGATTAAGGTATGGGGAGGTGGGGAGTGTGGGGAGGTGGGGTGATGGGGTGATGGGGTGATGGGGTGATGGGGTGATGGGGATTAAGCGTCAGGCTCAAAGGCTCGCGCTTGAGGTTCAAAGGCTCGCGCTTGAGGTTCAAAGGCTGACGCTTGAGGTTCAAAGGCTGACGCTTGAGGTTCAAAGGCTGACGCTTGAGGTTCAAAGGCTGACGCTTGAGGTTCAAAGGCTGACGCTTGAGGTTCAAAGGCTGACGCTTGAGGTTCAAAGGCTGACGCTTGAGGTTCAAAGGCTGACGCTTGAGGTTCAAAGGCTGACGCTTGAGGTTCCATACCCCATCACTCCCCACACCTCCCACACTCCCCACACCTCCCACACCCCCCACACCCCCCACACTCCCCACACTTCCCACACCCCCCACACTCCCCACACCTCCCACACCTCCCACACCTCCCACACTCCCCACACTCCCCACCTCCCCACCGTCGTTCACACCTCAGCAGTTGGCTTTTGGGACTCTAGCCACTGCTTGTAGGCTTCCTCATCCCCTCCAAACGAATCAACGGAAACTTGACGCTCTGGCATCGGCTTGAGGGGGGCGTTGATGGGATTATACTTGCAGTAGCAAATTACGACCATATCGTATTTTCCCATCGACACATCAGGTGTATAGGTTTCCACCCGTGTAACTTCCCAATCCCCTTTTCGATAGTGGGTGCTGTGTGCGTGTTGTTTGGGATCGTGAAGTGCTTCAACGCGAATAAACTCAGTCGGGCGATACCCTGGTTCAGGAATTTGTTTATCAGAGGAATCCCAGTGTTCAGTGAGAATCCGAGTAAGTGCTTGGGTGTGCTGTAACTTTCGGTTCTCCCATCCTTCTGCACTGGGTTCAGCCTGAAAAATAATGTACTTATGCATTAATCTAACTCCTGTTCATTTTCGTTATAAGACTTGGGAAACTCGGTTTTGCCTGCAAATACGCAATCAGCCTTGAAGATAGGCTCGTCGGGTGTCTTTTCAACTTCGATCAATTCCCAACCGTATTTGCGTGACATCTCCTCGCACTTACCTTCATCGGTAGCTGCGTGACGTGATTTGTTTTCTTCTTCGTCGTATCTAGGTTTTGGCATACTTAAATAGCTCCTAGTTCGGGTACTCGGACTTGGGAGAAGTCGTCTCGGTTGAGTGTGGCTGCACTCACCGGGGCGCATTCGATATTTATCTCAGACAGATGCTAGGCTGTATAATAGTTCAAGTGTTCTAACCTGCACAAGAGACACTCTAATTTCGCCACAAAGCAATACCACCTAATAGGCCTGTGATGTTGGGGATGAGTTTGACGTTGAGAGGGAGATGGATGTTAACTCTGACGGCTTCCCCACCGCCTATGTAGAGACAATCATAATTGAAGAGGTGTTGCAAAGAAGCGATCGCTTTTTCTAATCGCTTATTCCATCTTTTCTCGCCGATTTTTTCTAGCGTCGCTCGCCCTAGCTGTTGCTCGTAGGTTTCTCCTTTGCGAAACTGATGATGTCCCATTTCCATGTTGGGTACTAGTTTCCCGTCTACAAATAATGCGGAACCGAATCCAGTACCTAGGGTGATTACCAGTTCTACACCTTTGCCGGCGATCGCTCCCAACCCTTGCATATCTGCATCATTAATTACCCGCACTGGCTTGTTTAATTGCCTTGAAAGTACTGCGGCTAGGTCAAAACCAATCCAATCTCTGTGTAAATTGGCTGCTGTTTCTGTGACACCGCTGCGGACTACACCGGGAAATCCTACGGAGGCGCGATGAAACTCTCCCTGTGCTGCGGCTAAAACTGCGATCGCATTAATCACCATTTCTGGTGTCGCAGGTTGGGGTGTATCTAAACGCCCTCTTTCTGTTAAGGGAGTCCCCGTAACATCCAATACTATAGCCTTAACGCCGCTACCACCAATATCTACTGATAGGGTGCGAATCGATCCATTTTCTTCAACCATGAGGTTATCATCTGCTCAATGCTCGCTATTTGGTTATTATGCGCTGCTAAATCTTAGTGCTCCCCAGATGTTTGCAGATTTTTAACAAGCTGAGGAAATTTTTTTCAGCATGATCAGGAGTGTGGTATTCGTCAGCATATCTGTGAAATTTTGTTGAGATTTAGTTTGTCCCAGTAAATAACTGGAGCAGTATCCAAAAAAACCTTCTTTATCCCTTGGAACGCAACATCAATCTTCATGCTGGTTAACTGAACATACTTTCCCGTTCGTCCCACTCAGAACGCAGTTGCTCAACCCACTCTTGAGCATCCATTCCAGACAATAAATTGGGGGCTATTCCATAAAAATCGGTCACTTGACGCTTTGGTTTGGCTTGAGTTTCCGACTGTGTAGATACTTGCTCTGTTAATTGCCGAATTAATTCTAGCTGTTCCTCTGTTGATAACCCTTGGGCTTGCTTTAATATTGCTTCTAATTGGGAACTCATCAGCATTTACCCATGATAAATAGGATGAATATCAATATTTTACTTAGGAAAGAAAGCAGTTTCCTGCCACTTTCTAGGAAATGTCAGTCTATTGTGAAGCTATACTTAGTATTTTTCTTGCCAGAGTATAAAGATTTTACAGTTTTGCACGTAAAGATACTGTAAATATTGACAATTAAAAAAAGCAAACATATTTTCAAGGTTTATATTCAGCAATAAGCACTTAAGAAAAAATACTTATTTTTTCTTGAAGGGATTTGTATCTCCACTTACAACTAATCAATCCATGAAATTCAACGCAAAAATCGCTGTTGCTCTATTTGCAATCTCTGCTGGTATCTTTGGTGTTTCTTCTCAAGCATCTGCTGGTGAAGGTGCTGCTGCTGGTTCTGCTGCTTTCTCTGTAGACAGCAATGGCAAGATTACGGGCGCTGCAGTATCTGCTGCTGTAGGTAAAAATAATGCCGCAGCAACAGCTACTAACGTTTCTGTTGGCGCAGGTATTTTGGGGATCAACGTAGGTTTTACAAGCAACACAGCAACCGCAGTTGGCAGTGCTGGAGCCTTAACTGTTACAGCTAAGAATAGTGATGAACTAGGCAATATTAATATTAGTGGAGTTGTAGGTGAGATTAAAGCTGATGGTGATACACAACCAAGTACAACACAAAATAACAGTTTAAATGCAAAACCAAACTTAAACTATGGCGATACCAACTTGGTTAAACTTGGTCAATAGTTAATCGCTCGCTATCATCCCCAAAACAATCACAATTTACGCGTGATCAACAATTAGGGGGGTAATGAATACATCTACTACGCTTACTAGAGTTCAGGGTGAAAATATATTAGATGCTTCACCCTAACTAGTTCAATGTTGTTTAAATAGAGACGCGAACGTTCGTGTCTCTATTTCAAGACTATGGCATCATTAAACATAGTGTGTCATTTATCTAATGCTTTTTTTTGAATTCTCACAACTTAATACTTTATATTTAGATAATTTTGAATTTAACAATCAACTAGAGTATGTTGCAAGTCCCAAAACCAAATCTTTATTTGTAGCTGATTCATTTCCACTAATTCATGTAAAAGATTTAAAAAATATAACAAAATATACGCCTTTACATATACCCAATATCATTGTTGAGCCAAAATTCACTAGGGTAGCAGATTTAGAAACTAAACTAACTGATGTTCAAAGTTGTTCACCAGACCTGATTAGGAAACCAGAATTTACTAGAGTTGCAGATTTAGAAGCAAAAATAAACAATCTGTCTTGTGATTTAAATGAAAAAAATTATTCTTCTATTGCACAGAATAATCAACAGATTCCCAAAACAAAGCCAGAGAATACAGAGTATATTACTGCTCCTCGGATAATCCCTAAAAACAAACTTAATACCTTCTTAACTACAATACCAATCAACGGTAGAAATATTAATCATTTAACGAATAGGGATGTTATTCTAACTAATAGTTTTGGTGATGCTCAGAATAGAGTTTTTGATGTTAATGCTATCTTTAGATTAAGTGATCAGGTAGAAGAGAGTTTAACTAAAAAGAATATTTTCACGCTGCGACAAATAGGTAGCTATATACAACTACAAACTGTAAATACGAAAAAGAAAATTACAGTTAATATTCAAGAACCAAGAACTTTATTAGGTACACAAATCCAATTAAGTTTAGTTGGGTCTTGTATATTTCCTGGTACTAATCCAGATAAGCAATGTACATTTACGCCTGGAGTTGTTACCAATCGTAATGCAATTGATCAAGATACTTTACTACCTAAAGAAATTTTTCAACCTTCTCAATTAGCAAATATAGTTACACCTGAATCTTTAGCAGCTATTAAAGAGCCAGGTTTTCAACAAGGAGCTAATGGTCAAGAAGTTGGTATAAATTTATTTTTCCCCAATTCTGGTTATACATTTGGTAATTTGCAAGCAGATAAGGTTTCTATTAGAAGAACTGAAAATTTAGAAAATACACCTGTGGGGATTTACTCTACGGTTAACCAAGTTATTAAAGCCAATGATCAAGAAGCTGTTATCGGTCGTACAGTCCGCAGTTTAACGGTAATGGCTAATGATGATAATAGGTTATTAAACTCTGCTGCACAATTAGCTAGTTTATTTCTACCAGATGCTAATCCAAAGTTGGCTGATAGCTCAAAACCTGTAAATCAAAACATCAACAAAAACCTGATTTTTGCTGCAAATAATGTCTGGACGCCACCCAATAGTTTGATGTTTTATCATGCTGGTATTGGCAGAGCAAAAACTCCCCCACCTCAAGAAAATACGCCTGCTTCTACTTTTAATAGTATCTGGATTGGAACTTCACCAATATCTAAATATAGTAGATACAGTAAGTCTTATTATCAAATCTTGTCTCCTCAAAGGATAGTAAGTGCATCTGGTGCAGAAGGCGGGGCTAATTCTAATGTGAGTTTGTTATCATTAGTCAATAATCAAAGTTTTTCCACAGCAACTTTAAAAGATTATTACGCTCAAATATATCTGACAATCTCTAATCAAGATGTGAATTATATTACGTATAGTACACTGACTGAAGATAAAAAATATTATCCACATATTAGCTTTAGTGGCAATATTACCAGTAACGAAAATATCTGGCGTTACTACGCTGGCATTATCGGCGATGATAATTTAAAAGCTTATATTGGCACTGATTTTACAAGAAACACATTGGATGGATGGACTTTTTTTACTGGTGCGATCGCTTACGCAAATCCTGACAATGAATACTATAGTCAAGTACAAGGTGGCATTAGCAAAAACCTGAAATTAAATTCCCATACTAATCTGTTCTTATCCGCATCTGTTAATTATGCTTTAGACGGCGAAACTCCCGTTGATGATATTGTGATTAATTCAATTAAAAATTCACTTAATCTTAGTGCTAGAGCGAATATTGGGAATATTTCACTAGGTTTAACAAATAGTTTTGGTAATATATTGCCTAATTCTTCTCAAAACAGTTTGACAACAGATTTAACAATTACGTTCAATCAAAATTTTCAAATTTCGGGATACTATACACCTATTAATGAAAATTTTACACGCTCTCGATATGGCGCTAGTGCTTTGTTAAAATTTGGGGATAATAATAAATTTTCAATACTCAGTTTTTCCTGGACTAATAATGAATATATTTTTGGAAAAGACGCTGATGGTAATCAACTCAGTGACACCAATAATACATTTTTTATTCTATTAAGAAGTAACTTATAGCAATCCGATTTGATTTGGAGAAAAAACCTCAGTATATGTATGAGAGCAAGTGGCGTGGAAACCCCCTCCGGGTGACGCTACGCACAGTCGCTCTAAGCGTACTCCTACGGAGAAGCAAGCCACGTGTAGCGTCTCGTAGAGAAGCTTTACGCTGCGCTAATACCATTTCACTTTAATAATGATACAAACACGTTGGTAGGGAACAGTGCCCATTGGTGTCAACTTAAGCCACAGATGGCTGATTGCAGGGCTTACCTACCCGCCAGGGAATGAATTCCCTCTCTTATAGCTGAAGTCTACTAAAGTAGACTAGGAATTTGTGAGAATTTTCAGTCATCTTGAGATGACTTAAGCTATGAGACTCAGAATTCATTGTGAGGCGGGACAAGGCTTTCACGTTAAGTTGACACGTATGGGCAGTGCCGTGCCCCTACGAGAAATCTATCTGTATCAACTTTTTCGTGAATTGGTATAACGCCAGTCGCCTACGGTGAGAAAACGCCTCATGCGCGCTGGGCTGGATTCACCGCAACGCAGTTGCTCAACCCACTCTTGAGCATCCATTCCAGACAAGAAATTGGCGACGCGACTACAACCACTAGAGAAAAAGGCGATCGCATTCTTGAGTCTGTCTCTAACGGCTGGGTAGAAGTTATCAAAGAAATTTATGCCTTTCGACAACCCCAGCCTAGTTAATATTTGCAGAAATTTCTACCGACAGCACTATCTAGATTTGCTAGTCTAGGGATAATGGCAGGATAGCTGTTGGTGATGTAGCTGTTTAACGGCTATCAGGCGAAAAATTAGTATTAAAAGTAGTATAACTGCAAAAACTATGACGGCATCAGAACCCCAAATCGTCCGTTCTTATAGCCAAGAAGACATACAGCAAATTCTCCAGTTGGCGATCGCCCGTCAAGCTGACGATCCAGACAAGGAATTTTCTTACCAGGAATTGTTAGAAATCGCTGCTGAATTAGAAATATCTGTAGAGACTCTCAGACTAGCAGAAAATGACTGGCTAGTGCAACAAAGTGATGTACAACAGCGGCGAGTTTTTGATACTTACCGCCGGGGAAAATTTAAGAAGCGGGCTGGCAACTATGCTATCATCAACGGCTTTTTAATACTAGTCGATCTCATGGCTGGTGGCGGTCTGGCTTGGTCACTTTACACTTTACTCTTTTCTGGGTCAGCTGTCGGGCTTGATGCTTGGAATACTTTTCAATCTAAAGGCGAAGATTATGAAACAGCTTACCAAAAGTGGCGCCGCAAGCATCAAATTAAAAAAACCATTAACTCAGTGGTGAGTAAATGGTTTAAAGCTTTGCAAATCTAAAGGTCGCGGTTTGTCAGCTCCCAAGCCATAACAATTGAGGTGTTGTTGATTGCTTGTATGAAAAATCTTGTAGAAACGTAAATTTTTACGTCTCTACATTTAAATTCTGCAAAGCCACAATTTAACTATTAAATGCACCCTTAAGGAATTAAAGATAATAGTTCCAACTGTTTTGTTTATGTATTTTGCAAGTAGTTTTGCACAATTTGCAAAATGCGCTCTGCAGCTTGACCATCACCAAAAGGATTAATGGCGTTAGCCATTGCTGCGTAAGCATCGGGATTACTCAATAACTCAGATGCAGCCGTTGTGATACTTTCGGTAGCAGTACCGACCAGTTTAGCAGTACCTGCACTCACCGCTTCTGGTCTTTCTGTGGTTTCACGCAGCACTAATACTGGTTTTCCTAAGCTGGGCGCTTCTTCTTGTAATCCGCCAGAATCAGTTAGTAAGAAATAAGAGCGAGCGATCGCTCCCACCAACTCAGCATAATCTAGAGGTTCTGTCAAGAAAATTCGCGGATGATTACCCAACAAAGCTTGTAGAGGTTCCCTCACCGTTGGATTGCGGTGTAATGGTAGCAGTAAAGCTGTATCCGGAAACTTGTCTAAGATTTGTAAAAACCCTTGAGCAATTCCCTGTAGCGGTTCTCCCCAATTTTCTCGACGGTGGACTGTCGCCAATAAAGGACGATATAAATTCCAGTCCAAGCCAGGAACTTTGCAGACTGGTTGGGTAGCAGCCACATTCAACAATGCATCAATAACTGTGTTACCAGTCAAATGAATCTCGCCTAAAACACCAGAACGCTGTAAATTTTCCACAGCCAAGGGCGTTGGTGCAAAGTGCAACTGGGTAATTTGTGAAATTAACCGCCGACTAGCTTCCTCTGGGTAAGGATTAAATATGTCATCAGTTCTTAAGCCAGCTTCCACATGACCGACGGAAATTTTTTGGTAAAAAGCAGCCAAAGCCGCCGCAAAAGCTGTAGTCGTATCACCTTGGACAATTACCAAATCCGGCCTGTTTTCTCGAAATAAAGCCTCCAAGCCCCGCAAACTGCGACAAGTAATATCGCTGAGTGTTTGTTGCGGCTGCATAATTTCCAGATTTCCATCAGCTTGGAGATGAAATAGCTGCATAACTTGATCCACCATCTCACGATGCTGACCAGTCAAAATCACTTGCAACTCAAAATCTGGAGATTGCCGAAAAACCTGAATCACCGGCGCCAGTTTAATGGCTTCGGGGCGAGTACCCAAAATAACATAAACTCGTTTTTGATTAGTCATTGGCTAATAGTGAATAATTATTAGTCAATAGTCAATGGTCGATAGTTAAGGGTCAATAGTCAATAGTTTAGCGGTACTAAATTCAGTATCTTTACTGATTCTTTATGTGACAGTGTATGTTTAATGATCAATAACCATGAAAAAACCCGGCTTGACCGGGCAGATGCACTGTTTGTCGAATTTGGGGATGATGACTATGGTTTGAGGTCACAAGTTAAAGGGCAAGCGGCATAGACAGTAGTTTGCATTTGCTCTGCCTCTCCATGCAACCAACTTAACCATTTAATTTCGTTTGGATGTACACCTTTGAAGGTGAGTACACCAGCTGCAATGACGACTGCCATCACATTAAACATAATCAAACCGCCCGCTACCAGCAAAACAGCACTCACCGGCATGACTGACTGCAACACAATTGACAACAAACATCCCACCGTCGCCATCAAAACCACCAACGGGAAGCCGACAACCAGTAAGCATACTGCCAATGTAAACGTCCAGATCAAAAAGCTTTTGACCATCAATAAGGAGTAGGTCTTACCCAGATTAGAGCTATCAGCCGAAACCATGACTTTTCCTCCCAGATAAATAACAAAAAATTGACCTCAGTCTGATGTTGCTTTTGGCAACTAAGCTGAATCTTCTAGTGAAGTTCAGTATATAAAAACCATCTGAGAAGATGAGCATTTATTTACTAAACTTTACAGTTAGGTTTTAATAATTATGAATGTAAAGTTGGGTTTCCTTTTAGAGGAAAAACTAGTTTTCAGCATCTATCTGCAGGAATAGACTGTAAACGCCATACATCGTCTAGCTGCTTTGCCGCCCTCTCCAGCCCATTTTGCTTAACATTTCTTATAATAATTCCCCAGACTTCTCATAATTATCTAGCGGGCTTGAATGCATATTTTGGTATCGATGCTGTTATTCATTGTCAGTAGTTAGTGATGTTAGTTAAAAATTTTAGTTTTATAAATTACTTAGATAACCCAATATTAATACTGAGGTAAAAGCAGGTATGTAGTGTGTTAAACAAGTTTATGTAAGGTTTAAAACCTAGTATACAAATTTTAAATGCTGGAGGTTGAAGTTAAAAAATATACTTTTACTCAAAATAAACCAGCGCTAAACGTCCGGATACCGAGTACCTTACCTTGTTTGAGGCATTTTCAGACTGAGTTTAAATTTTGCCTACCAAATTTTAAAGATATATGACAGAAACACATCAACCCTTAAATTCCCATTTTGCTGCTACACGTAATGTGCCACCAATGCCGCCACCACCGCCAACGATTGTTACACAGCGACAAGCTACAGAAACGCTGGATCTGTCAGCAAATCAACATTCCCTTTACCCTCCGACTCAAACCGTATCACCACCGCCCTTAGCCCATCGTCCGGGGACGCCACCACCAATCCCGCAAACTGCAAGCGCGACCAGCAACAGTTCAAGATTGACTTTAGAGCGCCTCATTAAAGAGGCTTATGATCAAGGTTTTTCTGATATCCATCTGGGCGTAGGTGAAATACCTCGCTTCCGCAACCGGGGGGAAATCCAACCAACAGAATATCCGGAAACAGATAGAGAAAGTTTTATGAGTTGGTTACGGGAGGTAATGACTGAGGCTGAAATTCAGCGTTTTGAAGAATATTTAGAATTTGACGGTGCGACTCAATATGATTTCGCCCGTGTGCGGATCAATGTTTTTGGTTCCCTGAAAGGGCCAGCGATGGTGCTGCGGTTGATTCCACTGAAAATTTTGACCATGGAACAGCTGAGATTACCTCCCGTGTTCCGGGATATCTGCCATTCTCATAAAGGGTTAATTCTAGTGACTGGGCCTACCGGTTCTGGTAAGTCTACAACCATGGCGGCAATGATTGACTATATCAATAAAGAAATGGCCAAGCACATCATCACTATTGAAGACCCGATAGAATTTGTCCACCAAAGCCGCAAATCTTTAGTCAAGCAGCGAGAAGTGGGAATGCACACTCGCAAATTTGATAACGCTTTGAAAGCAGCTTTGCGGGAAGATCCAGATTTGATTCTGGTGGGAGAAATGCGAGATAAAGAGACGGTCAACACCGCCCTGAAAGCGGCGCAGACTGGTCACTTGGTGATGGGGACTCTCCACACAAATAGTGCAGTCAAGACCATCGAACGGATTTTAAATCTCTACTCAGCAGAAGAACAGGATTCGATGCGGGTGGCTGTTTCTGAGTCTTTAGTCGCAGTGATTGCTCAAGGTTTGTGCCGTACTACCGATGGCAAGCGGGCGGCATTTCACGATATCCTAATCAACACTGATGCCATCAAAGAGTGGATTAAGGATGGTAAATATGATGAAATTGGCGAGTTGATGAAACAAGCTGGTTTTGATGGCATGATTACTATGAACCAGTCCCTACTCAATCTTTATCAGGATGGTCGCATCACTGAAGAAACTGCTTTGGAAATGTCACCAACTCCTAATGAAATGGCCCAATTCCTGCGAGGACGAGTTTAATCAAAGCTAAGAGTCCAGGGTCAAAGTCCCCCATACCTTAATTCCCTGTAAATGACTTGACTAAAGATAAAGTATCTAAGCCCCAGTTGTTTAAAGGGATTGCCCTGTTTACACCTGGAGGAGATTTAATTTACTGCATCGATCCTGACAAACAGGGTCGATGGCATTTGCATTTGTGTGCTGCTTTACAGGAAATTTTAGATTTACCAGAATTGCCACATTTTTTAGTGCCTTGTTACACTGCAACTGTTGACCACTGGTTAGATCCGCGCTCTCAACAGGTAAGGACTTTCGCGGAGGCATATCCGGCGGTGATGCGACATCAGGCGGTGCTCAATGCTATTTTTAGCACGGGGGAATTGGTATGGCAAGCTGCCCCTTGGCAAGAGGGAATGTGCGATCGCATGGTGTTAGCAACTTATCGCGCTTCGTTTCCCCAACTTTGGGAAGACCACGACTTGATTGTCCGTTTAGATATAGCTGAGGCTGGTTCAAAATATCGCCGCGCCGGGACATCACCACCCAAATTGCAACTTAACACTCAAGGCTATGTTTTGCGGCTATTTGTGGCTGGACATAGTGCCAATACTGAACGTATTCTCCATAATCTACACGAATTGTTAGAGCGATCGCTAAGACACCCATACACTTTAAAGGTGGTTGATGTCCTCACTAATCCAGAGCAAGCAGAAATCGATCAAGTTTCTGCCACTCCCACCCTCGTTAAAGTCTGGCCTTACCCAATTCGGCGCATTGTCGGGGATTTAGATTATGCGGAAAAAATCTTGCAAATGTTAGGTACTCAAGAAAAATTTTAGCTTTGGTTTTTCCGGGAAGGGGTTAGGGATTAGGGGTTAGGGTAGAAAATCTATAAAGCTTGTTGATTCTTGCTGAGTACTGGCTATGAGTTAATTTACCTTCATGCTTAAGGCATATTCTCTAAACCTTTCTAAATCAGCTTTAATTGTTGACTCTACTGCTTTTCCCAAGAACAAGTTATCCATAATTTTACCGATCATGCCGGGGATGGCGTAGGATACGGTCATTTTGACTATACTACTGCCGTGGCGATCGTAAAAACGGATCGCTCCCTGATTCGGCAAACCATCAATTGATTCCCATTGGATGATTTGGTGGGGAATCACTTTCAGAATCCGGGATTTCCAAGTAAATTCTAGACCGCCTGTATTGAGTTTCCAAAGAGATATATCGGGGTTATCTGGCGGTATTTTTACTGAATCAATCCATTTCATCCATTTGGGCATTTGTTCTAAATCAGACCAGAGGCTCCAAACTAATTCTATGGGAGCTTCTACCTCTACCTGGACGGTATGCTCTAACCAGTCTGCCATGCTTTTTATACCTCTGTATCCTTTGCAGTGAGTTATTTTTTGATACTTGCCAATATCACTTTTGCTGCACGCCTGCCGGAAATTGTCGCCCCCTCCATGCTGTCGATATAATCTTGCTGTGTGTAGCTACCTGCAAGGAAAAAGTTAGATACTGGTGTTTTTTGATCGGGACGATACACATCCATTCCTGGTGCTTCCCGGTATAAAGACTGTGCCAGTTTGACTACACTATACCAAGTCATGTTGAGTTCTCTTGACGAGGGAAACAGTTCATGCACTTGCTTGAGGACATGGTGGGCGATCGCCTCGTTGCTTTGTTTAATAAACGGATCTCCTGGTGTCAACACTAGTTGCATCAATGATCCCTGTCCTGGGCGATAATAGTCAGCCGGACTAGTCAAGGCCAAATCAGCAAAACAAGAAAAGTCTGCATCGGCGGTGTACAGTAAATTATCTATTCCTACTGCTTGATTAAGCTGTTTCCTTTGCTCTTGATCTTGCAGTTCTGTCACCCAGCCATCGAATCGCAACTGCACCGTCGCCACGGGTACTGCATCAAGTTGATAAATTTTGTCAAATTCTGACCATTTCCGCCATTCCTGGGGGAGAATACGCTGAATTCCTGGGACATCGCAGGCGAAGACGTAGGCGTCTGCGGTGATTGTTTCTACGGCGTCGCCTTGGGCAACGGTTATACCTGTAACATGGGTTTGGGCATCCGATTCAGTAAACTGAATTTCCCTGACTTGGCGACGGGTATGAATTTGAGTACCTCTGGCTGTTAAGTATTCCAAAATGGGTTTATGCAGGTATTCGTGGGGGGAACCCTCCAACATCCGCAAGATTGAGGCTTCAGTTTTTACAGCAAAAAACTGAAATATTGTCAACATGCAACGGGCGGAAATGTTTTCGCAGTCGATAAATCCCAGGGCGTAGGCGATGGGGTTCCACAGGCGTTTGATGCTCCCTTGGCTACCACCATGACTGCGAAACCAGTCAGCAAAGCTGATTTTATCGAGGTTGCGGATGTTTTGCATGGCACCGTCGAAATCGACTAAGCCGCGGACAATGGGACTGGTTCCCAAAGC
Organism: Fortiea contorta PCC 7126; assembly: GCF_000332295.1. Lineage (GTDB taxonomy): Bacteria > Cyanobacteriota > Cyanobacteriia > Cyanobacteriales > Nostocaceae > Fortiea > Fortiea contorta. Next base: position 4,562,141 of record NZ_KB235930.1, read on the forward strand.
GATCGCATTTTGCAATTTATCCTGCAAAGATAGTTGAGAAGTTGTAAAAAATGCTTTTAATCCGTTGAAAGGCGCACCCGTGAAGAAGCGAAAGTCCAGCGCACCAGTACGTCCACCTTTGTTGATAAAAGTGTGAGTATGCTCTTTGAGGCGCAAGTTTTCTAACGCCCCTACTTTCTTCATTAAATCAAACAGTTGGTAGTAGCACCCAAAAAATACATGCAGCCCCATTTCAATGTGGTTGCCATCACTGTCAACCCAACTACCGACCTTACCACCGACAAACGGACGAGACTCAAAAATGTGAACTTCACAGCCAGCATCGGCTAAGTCTACTGCAGTTGCTAGCCCAGCTAGTCCCGCACCTACGATTGCAACGCGCATTCCGTCGTTCCTTTTCAGTTTCTTTACAGATTGTAACTGGGTTGGTGGCGGAATTTGCTACTCACATTCATTTCCAGGGGTGTATCCGGGTACGGTGATTCCCTCCCCTTTAGTATGTGCTTAATATTTTTTGATTATTTAAATCATGATCATGCTCAACTTATATGCGTGGTACAATTTAGCTTTAAGAAGCAAACATTTTAGGTATGTTTGGGTTAGCAAAACCATTGTCTGCCACCCCGTTAAAATACTACCTATTTGCTTCCCTCTTTAGTATCTTCTGAGACGGATAAACCTCTAATTAGTTCTCGAATTACATCCGTTGCTGGTCTACCAGTCTGCGAACAATATTGATCTAATTTTTCCGCTTCCTGTGCTGCGAGATTGACAGTTATGCGTTTAACGGCCCACTTTTTATTTGTCATTATCATGCTAGTTGCTGTGTATTAACATCATTAAAGACATCGGAACTTAAAAGGTGAAAAAGTTTAGATTATCGAAGTTAGTGTCAGAAAACCAGCAATGCCATTAATACTAAAATATTTATTTTGTCAGAAGTTCTCCATTTTCCAATAAAATATAAAAACCAAGCGTTATTTGTGACTGATGTGACAGGAAAAATAGCGCACACTCAGTGTTTAATAAAACTTACCTCAATGCAACTTTGAATCAAAACGGAAAATTGAAGGTGATAAGTATTTGAACACAAATAAATATCACTCGTAGAGGACGGTAATAGAGAATGGGTCATAAGGCATAGGAAAAACACAGTTACATTTAATGATGTCCGCTTACTTAGATAAATTTGATCCTCAAAATTAACTCAATCAAGGTTTACGGAATTTTCTTTATCAAAAGCATTTGTTCTGAAGTATGGAGAGTGTTGAGCACAACCTCTGAAAGAGAGATTTGCTACGGCAACTGACAATTAAACAAGAGAATCATTAGCGTTGTGGAATGCTACCTTGTAAGTGCATTGCCTAATGTATATAAGTGATTATTCATCTATTTTAAAGTGCAAGTCAACAGGCGATCGCTCTAAATGCAAACATATTCTTGTCTGCATCTGCCTGTTATTATCCAATTGTTTACTTACAGAGCCGCTGAGTATAAGACTATAGCCTATGTGCTATTTTTTTCATAGACTTCTCCAGTACATTTGTCATTTTTTCTCTTAGCTTTCTAATTTATCTCCCAAACATCGGGTGCTGTCTTGCTGCAATTAATTACTATGACATTAATGTCTGAGTGTTTAACTTCCACCAATAGGAAGAGTTCAGCAGGTTTTGAGATTTTTATACTAAATATCTTCAAATATTGCCTTATTTCCATAGTTGTTAAACCAATATATTCTGTCAATTTGACAAGTTTACAAACAAGATTTTCAGGAAATTTAATTAATTATTAAATTGCCAGATTTGTTTTTAAAATCAAACTCTTAACAGATGAAACTGCGGTTTATTCAATCATTATTTGTTTGTCCTTTTACACGTAAAAATTATTGTACACTCCCAGCTTTTTAGAGTGCATTTATTATAGCCATAATTAATAACCTTTAAATAATCTTCATTCCCAGCCTAGATAATCAGATTATCCATTTTTTATAAAAAAATTACAAAGAAAACCTCAACATTATAAAATTTCGATAAACAATACTAGTATTTCCAGGGATACTTAAGGCAAAAAATAACCAAAAAATATCAGACATTAATATCTATTGGCTGAAATTTTATTTAATCACTCATTGCAGAGATATTTTTGAGAGTTTTTGCTAAATTTTCGCAATTGAAACAGTCAAAATTCTCTTTGAAGAAATATGAAAACATCAATACTTCATAAAGTTTTGGCAAAGGAACTCATCGCTTGTTGTCAGCGAATATACACATATAGTGGATTTATGTGAAAATAGAGGCTAGGAATTAGGAGCTAGAAAAGAGGAATTTTTATACATTGTTGTGTATTCCCACGGAATTTAGAGACGTTGCATTGCAAAGCCTCTACGAAGGTTTTAGGTATAGCCATGCTGGGGCTAAGACACAGATAATTATTCAAATTGCAACTGAGGAATCAGCTGGAGAGTACCGATACCTAAATCCTTGGGTGAGAGCGATCGCGCTTCAAATACAGCCATCATGTCGCGCAGTTGGGGATTTCCCCTCGCAGCCCCCGTTAGTCCTTTAGCGATAATCAAACCGCAGTGGCCCTGAGTATTTTTACAACGCTGATTCCATTTTTTGCGTGCTTCTATATGGGTGGGATCATTATCTAGAAACTCACCAAATAAGAATAACTCACCATTTTGAGTTTGCAATAAACCCAAATCATAGCTATCACCATCATCAAAAGAATCGGCTCCAGGATTAAAACAAATAGCTTTCAATCCGCCAGAAGCCTCGATATTTTCAATTACAGTTTTAGCCTTGGGACGGGAAGTTTGAATTAAAATTACAGGCAATCCGTCACCGACTTTTCTCATATCACCAATTTGATGATAGGTAACTCCTTGGTGGAGGTATTCTAGCATTTCCCAAGAAACTACTCCCAAGCTGAGAAACGAATCTTCCGGAATCAAATCATCTCGCAAAGAGCGAAACATCGGATTTGATGGATCAATAGCTGCTTCTTGGTCGCCTGCGCCTACCATTTCTTCTAATTCCGCTGCTAATTGCGGCATAGTAGAAACAGTCACAGATACTGATTTAGAAGCTTCTTCTACTAAATGGGGGAGAGAAATACGATAGCGACGGCTGACTTGGGGGAAAGAATTTGTATAAAGTTGGCGACGGTGATCGCGGATAAAACGACTGAGGCTTTCCAAAGCTACAAAAACTATTAGCGCTTCTTCATCATATAAAACAGACCTGAGTCCTTCTAAAGGGTGGATATTACCAAAAGTTGGGTCAAGTTCTCCTAGGGGTAGATCGAGTAAATGGCTGGTATTTCTATCAAATTGGTCTGGTTCTTCAAAAGTCAAAAACAAGCAATCTTGTTTCAAGAAAGCTTCTTCTAAACGTCCTTCTGATTCCTCATTTCTTAAAACTGCAGCGCGAAACTGTTTGAGGGAATCTTCAGAACGATATAACAAAATTCCATATTCCATCCCCAGCATTCCCATGACTGAAGCATAGAGTGTACCCACATCCCATTTATTAATTTCTATAGATAAAATTTGCTGTTCCTCTAAAAATTCCCATGGTGCTGCTTGCCAAATAGCATAGGCTTTTTCTCGCAAACTTTGGGCATATTGTGGCGGTAAATCGGGAATTTGGCTATCAAGAATGTCGGAAAAAGAGCGGAACAACTCGTCAATTAAAGGCAATTCTGGTAAATAGTCAATAGCAATATCCAAGTCTTGTAAGACACCGCGTAAATAAAATTGGATTTCGCGATCGCGCACGACAATTCTTTGGGGCCTGGCTGGTTTAGCAGGACTGTGGGGATGCTCCATGGCTCGCATTAAGGTACGGACAACTGCTTCGGGCCCAGTTTCTGAGCTGACTACATCCATTCCGCGAACAATCCCTTGGGAGCCATCCACCCAAAGAATACAATCGCCCTTAGCCTCCAAATCCTCAATGCTCTTTTGTGACGACGACAATGGACGACGATCGCCTTCCCACACAGAAGGAATTTGAGTTAATTTCTTCAACCGACGACTGGTAGAGCGATTAAAACTGGTCATAGAGTAAATTAATCAAAACAAGCATGATGTTCGTGACTTTTGGCAATGGCCAGCCTCGGAACTATTCTTCCTGGCTGTACCCTCTGTGAAGGGAGAATTGGTTACGGTTTGCTGCTACACAGTGAGTAGGATTGTGGGCGATGGCTCTCATGTCCCCCTTCCCTGGCTCCCCTGGTTGATGATGGCGACTCAGGCTGCAGTGCAGCGAAAATTCCAAAAATATCGCATCTCTAATTACACCGAGTCTTTCAATTCTAGAATAAAAACCCATGGCTGCTTTTGACAGAGTGTTTACAATTTGGCAACTAGAGACATCAATGTCGCTAGAATTAATATAAAAACACTAAAGAGGCAATAAAAAGCCTGTACTGGGTATTGATCACACTAGTTAAGGACTGGAAACAGCAAATGACACAAGTAACTGCGCCTCAACAGAGCGGAATTATGTTGAGCGAAACCGCACTAAACCAAGTCAAATCCCTCCGGGACAAACAAGGTAAAGACTTTTGTTTAAGGGTAGGAGTGCGACAAGGCGGCTGCTCTGGGATGTCTTACATGATGGACTTTGAAGATACCAGCAAGATCAGTCCTCAGGACGAAGTTTTTGACTACGACGGGTTTAAAATCGTTTGCGATCGCAAAAGCTTGTTATACCTCTATGGTTTAATGCTCGATTATAGCGATGCCATGATTGGTGGCGGTTTTCAATTCACTAATCCTAACGCTAATCAAACCTGCGGTTGCGGGAAGTCATTTGGGGTGTAATATTGTCATTTGTGATTGAACAACTGAACAAATCACAAATGACCAATATCTCATCACTGAATTAATATGACTCAAACAGTAGAATCCCTGTTTGATACAGGTTTAGAACGCTATAAAGCAGGAGATGCTGTTGCTGATTTAATTCCTGTATTTAAAGAAGTTTGCGATCGTGCTCCCAAAAGCAGTCCCGCTTGGACTTGTTTAGCTTGGTTGTATCTACTCGACAATAAAGCCAACTTTGCTTATAAAGCAGCCCAAAAGGCAGTCAAGTTAAATCCTCAAGACCCGCAAGCTAGAGTGAATTTAGCCATCGCTATGCTAGAAACTGGTCAGAAAGGTCTGCGAGAACATGTAGATTTTGCCCAACAGTTAATTTTTGTCAACCCAGATTGGCGAGATGAAATCCTCAACAGCATCGAAGACGGTTTAAGCAGAAAACCAGATTGGCAAAGTTTAGTCAAGATCAAAGGTTGGTTGTTTAATGAATAGCCGCTAGAACCTAGGGGTGAGGAACAAGCTCGCTCGACAATTCAAAATAAATCTTTTTCACCCCTAATCCCCAGCCTCTAACCCTTAACCCCTAACCCCCAGATGAAAGATAAATTTTTAGGATGGCTAAACCTGATTTTAGTTGCTGATGTATTTCTAGTTTTATTCGGCTTTGGGTGGTTAGCGATCGCTGCAGTTGGTGACGCTTCTGGAGTAAACTTAGGTCTAGACTTGTGGCATCAATTATGGCAGCCCCTATTCAACCCAGCCATTGGTATTCTCATGGGTGGCGCCCTCCTCAGCGGTTTAATTAGTTGGATTTCGCAAAAATTCCCGCAATTTGGCAAAGGGGAATAGAGAACGGTATTTCTATCCATACCCCTCGCCCGTGGGACTGCGCTCGTGGGACTTCGCGCAGTCCTATTTCAAAATTTCCTTGAGTGCTGATAGCAATTGCGGATATTGGTACTCAAACCCTGATTCCAAAGTCCGCTTGGGGATGACTTGTTGACCTTCTAAGACTACTTTGGCTCCGTCTCCTAAGAGGGCTTCCAAAGCGAACGCCGGAACTGGTAGCCAAGAAGGGCGACCCATAACTTGTCCCATTGCTTGCGCTAAATCTGCCATGCGAACGGGGTGAGGGGCGGTACCATTGTATACCCCTTCAATTTCTGATTTGGTTAAAGCTTGCAGAATCAGATTGACCAAATCGTCTAAATGAATCCAAGAAAACCACTGGCGACCGCTACCAATAGGCCCACCAGCAAAGAGTTTGAATGGAGTAATCATTTTACCTAAAGCCCCACCCAAACCGAGGACAATACCCAAGCGGAAAATCACCAATCGGACACCAGCATCTTTAACTTTTGCTGCTTCCGCTTCCCAAGCTTGACAGACTTGGGCGAGAAAATCGTTGCCAGCATGGCTATTTTCATCAAAGGTGGCTGTTTCACTGGTGCCGTAGTAGCCAATTGCCGAAGCATTAATTAACACACTCGGTTTAGGATTGGCCTTAACTATGGCTTCGACGATTTTTTGTGTACCTAGCTGACGACTATTGAGAATTTCCTGCTGATGTGCTGGTGTCCAGCGTTCCTCAGCGATGGGTTCTCCCGCTAAATTGACTACAGCATCACAAAGAGCGATCGCATCTTGCCAAGAACCCGATACAGTCGGTGTATAAGCCAAAATTTCTACATTTGTGAAGGACTCGGAGGGAAAAACTCTCTGGGCTGAGGCGGTGTTACGAGTTAATACCAACACTCTATGACCTTCTTGGTGGAGTCGTTCGACTAGACGACTACCGACAAATCCTGTTGCTCCTGTAACTGCTACTTTCATCTGCACCTCTGCTAAATTGGTTATTTGTTATTGGTTATGTCCCCTAACGCCACTTGCAATGTGCTTCTTGACTATAGTCGAGGGGTGGCTCCCTCATTCGCCAAATTTTTTATAAATCTATAAGTGACTGGTCGTTTAGAGCCTTCAGTATTATAGGATGGACGGATTGTTGCAAGCGCGTGGGGCTATTATGGCTCGCTATACCTGTTCATTCATCGTTTCTGTTCCCATTGACCATCTTCAAGAGTTGCTAATAGATTTACTACAAAACTGTGAATTGGATGTGCAATACTACACAACCGATTACATCATGGCTCGTGAAATCCCTGGTAATGTTACTTTCTCTAAGTTAGTTACCGTAGAAGTACTGGTTGACAAATCAACAGCTACGGAAGCGGAAACACGGTTAAGTATTGTTGTGAAAAATGAAGAATTGCCACTCCAACTTCATAATCATTGTCGGCAAATGTTTGAATTCGTCAAACAGGCGATTGAACAAAGCCGCCATTGGAATTTGATAGAAAGTCTGGCGGGATAAGTACTGCTACTTATACACATCAAACCTCTATAGTCAAAGATATTTCACGATTTTTAACTTGCTATTTTTGACTAGCGATTTGAGATTTTTGGGATTTTAGGTTCAGTCTTCACCCCCTGAGGGTGACGCCAACTCCTAATCCCAAATCCCAAATTCAAAACAGGTTGACTATGACAAAAACCAGCTAAATTTAGGTGCAACACGCACCAAATAGGCGTGTTTTTAGTCTTCTAGATCCTCAGTCATACCTGGATTTATCAGTGTAATATCATATTCACTAGAATCAGTTTGCCCTGGTCGTTGAGTATTTCTCAATAGATAATAGATGGCACGTACCTGAGGGCCAAAAACGATCTCGTCTTCATTTCTCAGATCGTGGTTGGGCATTTTGCGCCCGTTAACCATCAAACCGTTGGCGCTGGGTTTACCTTTGGCGTCGCCATCAACAATTCGATAATAGTAGCTATGACTATTATGCTCTCGCGGCAATCTCACTAACGTGGCATGGCGACGAGAGACAAATTGTGACGCCAAGCGGATATTACAGTCTCTATCTCTACCGATGGAATAAACAGGTTCTTCTAGAGGAAATTCTTTACGACCTTGATCATCTTCAATAATTAGTAGATGGCTTTCATTAGTGTCTGCTGCCATTGATGTATTTTTGCTATGATCGCTTGCACTGTGATTAATTGAGATGTGTTGAATATCTTTTCCGGCCATTCTCGCGCACTAAAGTCTGTGTTACTGAATCTAAGGATGATTAAAATTCCATACTTTCACTGTCAGAGTAGAACAATTATGCTCTACTCTTTTAGCTACTTTAGCTCTTAGAGGAGCTTGAACAGGTTTTGTGAGACAAAACAAGTAAAGGTTTAAAGCCTGGCCCCTTGTGAGCGAAACAATCCTTGTCTCTCAAGGTAGGTAAAGACCCTGGCTCTTATGGGCGGCTTATTTGTCCCTGTTCCCTTTAATATGAGATTGACAAAACCAAGATGAATTTGGTTAGATGACCTCAGTTTCGGAAACTGAAGGTTTTTGAGCCAATCGTCTTAATAACACTGAGTTGCTGACAACACTAACTGAGCTAAAGGCCATTAATGCGGCGGCGCTAGATGGGCTAAGGACAAAGCCCAAGTTGGGTAACAAAACACCAGCCGCTAAAGGAATACCAATTGTATTATATGCAAAAGCCCAGAATAAATTCTGCCGGATTTTATTAAAGGTGGCACGACTGAGGTAAATTGATTCGACAACATCGCTAAGATGATCGCGCATTAAGACAATTGCTGCAGTTTCCATGGCCACATCACTTCCTGAGTATAGAGCAATGCCGACATCGGCTTGGGATAAAGCTGGGGCATCATTGATCCCATCTCCCACCATCGCCACAACAGCTCCAGATTTGGCTTGTAATTCTTGGATGGCGGCGGCTTTCTTGCTGGGGGGGACACCTGCGATCACATCAGCACTATCTAACCCTAGTTGTTGAGCAATAGCACTGGCGGCTTCTGGGCGATCGCCACTCAACAACATTACCTTTAAACCCATCTGGCGCAATTTGTCAACCGTAGTTTGAGCATCTGGTCTGAGGGTATCAGACACAGCAATCAATCCGGCTAAATTTTCCCCAACAGCGACACCGACGATTGTTTTACCATCCCTCGCCAATTTCTCAGCCGTCTGTTGTGCAGTTTCACTGATAGTGATACCGTGCCAACTCAACCAATCCCAATTACCTAGGAGTACCCTCGTACCTTCAACTACGGCAGATACACCCAATCCTGGCTCTGTGTAAAAATCTACAGCATCTGGAATAGATAGCTGTTGCCTTTGTACTTCCTGTTGAATTGCCTTGGCTAAGGGATGGTATGTGCCGCTTTCTACGGCTGCAGCTAGTTGTAAAATTGATTGTGGATCATTGTCTTTAACGTGCGATCCCTCCGCAATCAGCCAACAATCTGTAACCGTGGGATTACCCGTGGTGAGAGTGCCCGTTTTATCAAAAATGACAGTATTTAGTTGGTGGACTCGTTCTAAAACATCGCCCCCTTTGATTAACAGCCCGCGTTCTGCTCCTATGCCGGTACCGACAAGAATGGCTGTGGGTGTAGCTAGCCCCAAGGCACAGGGACAGGCGACTACCATCACCGCGATCGCTAGTTTTAAACTCACCAATAGTGGGGAGGCTGGGAGAGAATTGTGGGCGCTATGGCTCATCATTTCCATCCCACCGGAAACGTTGACATCTGTCCAGATATGTGTACCTAGAAAATACCAAAAACCAAATGTCAACACCGCCGAGGCCAACACACCATAAGTAAAGTAACCGGCGACTGTATCTGCTAATTTCTGGATCGGGGCTTTACGAGTTTGGGCAGCTTCTACGAGGGCGACAATTTGAGCTAGGGTTGTATCAGCGCCAGTACGGGTAGCCTGAATAGCGATCGCTCCCGACTGGTTGAGAGTTCCGGCTGTGACTTGATCCCCCGGTTGCTTGATGACTGGTACTGCTTCCCCAGTCAGCATCGACTCATCCACGGTAGTTTGTCCATAGCCAATCTCACCATCAACGGGGATTTTATCTCCTGGTAAAATTTGTAACCATTCCCCAACCCGCACTTGTTCGGCAGGAATCTCAACACTAACTGAGCCGACAATAGACTCTTGAGTGTGAATATTTGGGTGAGGAATCAATCTGGCTATTTGGGGCTGGAGCGCTAACAATTGCCTAAACGCAGCAGCGGCCCGACCTCTGGCTTGTTGTTCTAAAGTCCGTCCCAACAAAATAAAGCCCAACATCATCACAGGCTCATCAAAGAAGCACTCCCAACCCATTTGGGGAAACAGTAGAGCCACCAAACTAGCAACATATGCTGTCAGCGATCCCAAGCCAATCAGGGTGTTCATATTGGGACTACCGCGCCGCCAACCCAACCAACCATCTACTAAAATTGGGCGACCAGGAATGATAATAGCGATCGTTGCTAGTCCGCAATGGAACCAAATGTTATTGAAAAATGGCAATAGTGAAGCGCTAATATTGCCAAAATGCCCGATCCCCGACAGCAAAAGCAGCACCAGCGCAGTTATCAACTGCTTGATAGCAGAGCGCATTTCTCGGCGTTGTCGTTCCTGTGGGTCTTCTAGGGCTGATTTTTCACCTGCGGTACTATTTCGGGGCTGAGTTGGGAAACCATTTGCTGTCAATTGCTCTGCCAATACATCCGCATTTACCACACCAACTTCTGACTCAACAACTGCGACCTCTGTTGCTAAGTTCACACAGGCGCTTTTGACTCCAGGCTGTTGAGTTAGCTGTTTTTCTACTGCCTTGACGCACCCGGCGCACTTCATTCCCCCAACATCAAGAATGATTTTTTCTGTCATGGGGATCAGTTCTAGAGCAAGCTTAGTTTTTGGAACAGGTTGCATGGCAAGAGTTTAGTTAGATTCGCTACAAAAAATAATGCCAGACGAAAAATGTCTCTATTTTGAGGGTAGGCGAAATCTGGAACTACGACTGCATGTAAAAAAATTTTAATTTATTAAAATTGCAGATCAACTCTGTTCTCTCGTGGCTGCACAGGGTTAAAAGCCCACCAACTAAGGTCGGCGGGCTGGAGTTAATGAAATTATTAAAATTAAGTAACCAGACAGAATTAATTACACATATTGTTTTTCTGTTCCCTGTTCCCTGTTCCCTGCTATATCTGAGTGTCAACGACGATGCCAGCGCCAACGATTTATGTAAATTATCGCTGCAATTTGTATAGGTAGAACTGCAATTAAACATTTGAGAAAATAGTTGATTTCCCATTGAGACATCAGGCTAAAATATCCAAAGCCCAACAGCATAAATGCGATTAAAATTAGCCTTTGCGGTTGAAAAGTTAACATAATTAAACAGCAAATGTAGATACAGATGGTACAAAAAAAGAGGCAAGAGGGGGCACAGGTGATTACCTGTAGCCTCTGCCAATAACAAAAATTAAATTTTCAGCTATAAATTTTTAGAACCAGCCCTGCTTATTCACAAAGTAGGTATTGACAAATTCGTCGTGAGATTTATTCAGGTAAATCATACCTTCAACTAAACCAATAAGTTGCATAATTAAAAAAGTAAAGCCGTAGGTAAAAGAACCACCAACGATAGAAATCACCAACATGATAAAGCCTTCTGGGGCGTAGCCTAAAACAAACTTGTGAATACCTAAACTGCCGAAAATAATGCCACAGTAACCAGATATGAGTTGTTTGGTAGCGTGACTAGGATTGAGGTTTGCCATAGGATTGTTGCTATTAATAAAAAGGTATAATTTTCGAGTTTTCATGGATAACAGTTACTACTAGTTGAGGTATATCTCCAAGAGATAACCAAAACCCATGCGTTATTCTTACAGAGAGTATGCTCTCTGCTGAAGATTGAGTAAGTCGCTTGACATTTTCTGCAACGATCGCGCTTCTCAGTAACTGCTCGTAATAATCAATATAGATCCCTACTCGGCAATTTTACAGTCTCTGAGGTTAGACATTTCTGTTGAGGAAAATGAACTCGCCGCCGTCAGTAAAAAGCCCAGTACTGCAATACCACTTTCTACAAGTCCATGACTTTTAAGTCCGGACTTTTTTCTAGATGATTGCAATCATAATTGACAATGCATCCTTTGCCAAGGAATGACAGCGCGGGAATTTTTCCCTGCTACCTCAGTGCAAAGAAGTAACATTTAGTCAGAGATCTATGCAACCAATATCCCAAAATTTCTAGCAGAAACTAGAAGCTTACTGAGATATTTTGTGTTTTATTTCACAACATTTCTGGAGTAATTTTGCTTTGAGCAATATTCGTCCCGAAATCACACTAAAAGTGAGTCAGCAAGATATGGGAAATTTACCTGAGGAAGTGGTAAAAACCCAGGCATTTCTATAAAGCCCAGAATCCTTCCCCAGAATTCTTGAAGTTGCATTGATTTTCATAATTTACGTTAGACGTTAATTATGATTAAGTCGTGCTTATCAGTCAGTATAACAACTAAATTGTTGCTATATGGGACGATAACAGCAAATATTTCATTTTTCGCAACAGTAAAAATAATGTATTATTAGTTACTGCTACCCAGGATAAATAAACTGAGTAGTGTACCACTATTCCAGAGACTGTGGAGAAGCATAGGCGCGAGGAGACTGCGCGATCGCGTGTACACTACTCCCAGGACGATCCCCAAAGCTGTGAGGGGTAGAATCTCTGATAAACTCAAGTGAGCGAGGGCAAATAACAAACTACTAGCGATAATTGCGCCCCACACAGACAGGTAGCGAGTCAGAGAAGGCAATAAAAAGCCGCGAAATAAAACTTCTTCAAAAAAAGGCGCGGCGATCGCCGCTGTCACATAAAATATCCCCAATGCTACAGAATCCTGACTTTCTAGCGCCTGCTGCAACAAAGGGTTACTTCCACCCTTACCTTGCCAAAGTTGTTGATTAATCAAAGACACCAACACAACTATAGGTAAAGCCGCGCAATAGCCACCTAATCCCCACAAAAACCATTTATTTTGGAACCGAAAGCTAAACCACGAGTCTGGTAAAGGAAAAAAGCGCTTAATTGATGAATACAACACCAACAGCGCACCTGCTGCTACCAGAACATAACGAATTAATACTGAGAAAGCTTGAAGTCGGACATCACCACTGGCAAGCTGGATGGGGAGTAGAGAAAATACCAGGGGAATAAAAAGCTGTCCCATCAAGAAAAAGCCCAGGACAAATACCTGCACAACTATTTCACCTTCCCAAGGTGTTGTCCAAGGTACATCACCATTTTGCGCTAACAAAGAGGCTTTGCCTTTAATTAAACGCTGTCCCAACAGAAAAATCAGCAGCACCATACCAGTCAAAGCTGATATCGTGGGTACGATGGCAATTGCTGCTAATTTCAACACTGCTTGACTAGCCGCTTGTTGTGCTGTAGCTTGTACAGCCAACAATGCATCTGGGCGCTGTTGGAGTTGATATAACTGCACCAGTGCAGTTGAACGAAACCAACCTTCTAAATTCTGTTTAATTAGTTGTTGGGCGTTGGGTAAAATGCGTGCGGGGTCACTCCACAATCCAGTTAGAACCGCAGCAGTTTCTCCAAATTCTGGATTGATATCGGTAGTTTGCTGTAAATCTGTCCAAGTTTTTAAGGCTGTATCAGTTTGTGCTTGCTGGGCTTGTAAAATTCCCAGCCGCAGGTTTAACTCAGCCAGTAATTTTTGCAGTTCGTTGACAGATTGCTGTAGCTGTTGCTGCTGCGCCAGACTAGGAGTATTGTCTGCTGCTTGAGTTTGTGGTAAGGGTTTAGGTGGCGTGGGTGCTGTAACTGGTTGAGAACGCAGTTGTGTAAGCTGGTTGTTAAGTTTTGTCAGATTAGTTAGTACAGACTGGCGTGCTTCTTGATACTGCTTAGTGGCATTTTCCAAGGGCTTATCACCAAGTATGGCTTCCTGGATTACCTGAATATTTTCACCGTTAGCATCTTCAGCTTGCCAGGCTTGGGCTTGTAGGACAATATTTGTTTGATACAGTTCCAGGCGACTTTGGAACTGAGGTTCTTGCCAACTACCGACTAGAGACAAACCCGCTAATCCTAAAGATATCACCGTCAGCAAAATTAAACCCAACCGCTTAATGGTCATCTATCCCCCTTTAACTAATCAGTGGGGATCGTGTCCCCTTGGAAATTATCGCAAGAAAAAGCAGGAGATAGACAACTACCAATCCAAAATCTAGAACCTATGATCAATACTGTGAGTATGCGATATCGACAAGCCGCTGCGCGTTTACGCTGGAAACACACCTACTATGCTAAATTACAACCCATTACACTGCTTACCCACTGCAGAGGACTTACCTGACTCAGACGATGAACCTGTGGATAATCAACTACAACATTTAATTCCTGGCTTACTCGAAGCCATTTTAGCTTGGCTTTGGGCTAACCGCATGGATTGGTTTTTTGGCGTTGATATGGGGATTTATTATGACCCCGATTTGCCTGCGATTGTACCAGATGGGTTTTTAAGTTTGGGAGTCGAGCGAGTTTTTGATGAGAACTTGCGCTTAAGTTATGTGTTGTGGGAAGAAAAGGTGATGCCAGTAATGGCACTAGAGGTAGTCTCTCACAGAAGGCGTGGGGAATACACCAGCAAAAAGAAACTTTATGCCGAGATGGAAGTTTTATATTATGTGGTTTACAATCCTCAACGTCGGCGAAAGCCACCTTTAGAAGTTTATCGTTTGATTAATGGTGAATATGTTTTGCAACCAGGAAATCCTGTTTGGTTAACTGAGATAGGTTTAGCGATTGGTTATGAACGGGGAACTTATCAAGGAATTACGCGGGATTGGTTGTATTGGTATGATGAGCAAGGCGTGAGGTTTTTGACTCCTGAAGAAAGGGCCCAAGCTGCTGAACAACGGGCTAATACTGCTGAACGACGCGCTGAAATTTTGGCACAACAGTTGCGAAGATTAGGGATAGATCCTGATACTTTGAGTTAATGTTTATATGCAACTTTTAACATTTGCCTTATTAATTAAGCAAACTTTTCACCCAAGCACGAAATGATTTCAGCAGAGCAATTTCACCCATGCTTTTACTCTGCTGAATAAATCGGCTCATATCACTCACTGAAATTATAGGAAAGGCAATACTAAACTTACATTCAACATATTGCTCCTCTATTAGCTGATAAAATTTTAAATTTTGACCGTCATATCGCCAAAGTTCAGTTACACCTAACGCTGCATAAATATTAAATTTATTAACTGAACTACTGGTGATATCTATCTCAATTGCTAAATCAGGTGGTGGGTCTGTTTCTAAATCTAAAGTTTCCCGTCCACGAATAACTGCTTCATTTTGGATATAATAACAAGCATCTGGTTCTATTACCTTTCTTGCCAATTTCCGCTTCAATGTTGTAGAACCAGCACTTCTAATTTCAATATTTAATTCTTCAGCTAAAGCAACGATAAAGTTTCCCAAATTACTTTTAGGATTTTCGTGTTGAAACAGTGGAGTCATAATTTCTAAAGTACCGCAGTCATAAGCAAACCGAGAACCTCTATCTTCACCTGTGTCTTTTAGCAAGGCTTCAAAGGTTTCCCAGCTAACGTTGTGTAGTACTGTTCTTTGTTCTGCGGGTGTTGAGTGGACTAGCATATTAAAATACTTCTTCCATCACAATTTTAGATAAAATTCCTAAAATTTTACCTATATTATTAATATAATATTCACTCAAGTCAATTTCCACTACTTGTCCCTTGATCTGCAAAAACTTCCAGATAGTACCAGTGGTGACAGTACCATAAATCATTTGAATGTTATTACCTTCGCGTTCGTTAAACAATTTAGCTGCTATCATCTCAGCTATACACTGTCCTAAACATGCATTAATATTTTCTTTTTTAGCCTCTACAATAGTCACAACTGGGGCATTCACAATTAATAATTCTGGTGAACGGCTAATAATAAAATCACAATTTCCATTTAATCCTTGAGCAGGATCTACTGTGAAATCTATACCAGAAAATAAACTAATTTGATTGTTGAAATATTTTCTGAGAGCGATTATAATAGGAGCAATAATCATTTCAGAACGAGATTTTTCCGTATTACTACCAAGAGCTAAAGGGATATTTTCTTTCAATATCTCTGTAAGTAATGGCGGACATTCTAAGTCTTCTATAGAAGCAAATAGGTCAATTTTATCAACAAGGGTTAAACCAAAAGTTTTCCTCACTTTATCTAGCGTAAAGTCACTGTATGACATTTTAGTTGCTCCTGTAAAAGTTTTTAAAAACTCCTTTGTGTCTCGGCGTGGGCAATAAAAAAAGGTGGGACAAGCCCACCCCAAATTAAGCAAAAATTCCCGCAAAAAAGTCGATAGTTTCCTGCAAAGCTTTGATGAAAATATCAATTTCTTCGCGGGTATTGTAGAAAGACAAACTCGCTCTTGCGGTTGCTGGAAGCCCTAAATAACGGTGTAAGGGGTGAGTGCAATGGTGTCCAGAACGAATGGCGATGCCTTCTTGATCTAATAATGTAGATAGGTCGTTGGCGTGGATTTCTGCTGTGGTGAAAGCAGCTAAAGCGGCTCTACCTTCTCCGTTTGCATCTGGCTTGGGGCCATAAATCCGAATTTGGGGAATTTGCGCTAATTGTTGGAACAAATACGCTGTTAATTCGGCTTCATAGGCGTGGATTTTATCCATACCTATATTACTAAGATAATCTATCGCCGCACCAAGGGCGATCGCTTCCCCAATTGCAGGTGTCCCGGCTTCAAATTTGTGGGGTAATTCGGCATAGGTAGAATGGTCTAAATATACCTCAGAAATCATCTCGCCACCACCAAAAAAGGGCGGCATTGATTCTAACAATTCTAACTTGCCATACAAAAATCCTATCCCTGTCGGGGCACACATTTTGTGACCGGAAGCAACTAACCAATCACAATCAATTTGCCGGACATCGACAGGCATATGAGGGACACTTTGGCAAGCATCAACTAAGAATTTCGCACCGTATCTGTGAGCGATCGCAGCTATTTCTTGCACTGGATTAATACAACCCAATGTATTAGAAACATGAACTACTGACACCAGTTTTGTTTTTTCAGAAATCAGTTGTTTAAACTGTTCTAAATCAAAGGTTTCTGCTGGTGTCAGTTCTACAAATTTTAAAACAGCACCCGTTTTTTGCGCCACAAATTGCCAAGGAACAATGTTACTGTGGTGTTCCATGACTGAGAAAATAATCTCATCTCCGGGGTGCAAATTATTCATTCCCCAACTGTAAGCGACTAAGTTAATAGCTTCACTGGCGTTGCGGGTGTAGATAATTTCTTGACGGGATGCGGCGTTAATAAACTTGGCTATTTTGTCTCGCGCACCTTCATAAGCATCGGTAGCTTTTGCACTCAAGGTGTGAGCACCCCGATGGACATTAGCATTGTAATGCTCATAATAATCTCGTATGGTGTTAAGCACCTGCAGAGGCTTTTGTGATGTCGCCGCGTTATCGAGATAAACTAAAGTTTTGCCGTTGACTTGTTGATGTAATATGGGGAAGTCAGCACGGACTTGATCGGCTAAGGTTTTGGTAGAAGTAAAAGTCATTGGTAATTCGTAATTCGTGATATCCTGCTCCTGGCAAAGACGCTACGTGAATGGAAAACTCTACTTTGTGCGTCTACATAATTCGTAATTTGTTAGTGTTTAACTATTAACTACGAATTACTATTAATTCAGCTATTTGTGAGAGACTTAAGACTATTGACTGTGTTTAGAAGGATTTCTCGCAGGGATAGAATTGGTATTTGGTTGATGATTTCGGCTGCGAAGGCGTTAATTAATAATTTGCGAGCGGCGTTTTCATCAATTCCCCGACTTTGGAGATAGAATATTTCATCATCTTCCAACTGGCTGACAGTCGCACCGTGAGCACATTTGACGTTATCAGCGGTGATTTCCAGTTGGGGTTTAGTATCAACTCTGGCTTTAGATGATAGTAACAAATTGCGATTTAATTGTCCTGCGTCTGTTTGCTGTGCTGGTTTGGGGACAAAAACTTTACCATTGAACACTGCATGGGCACGATCGCCGACAATACATTTATGTAGTTGCTGACTAACACCATAAGGATAATTCAAAGCGATCGCACTGTGAGTATCCCCTAGCTGTTGCTCCCAAATCATCGTTAAACCGTTGAGAGTGGTTTGGGTTTGTTCGCCAGTTTGCAAAATCTCCCAATTGTGACGCGATATTTTTGCACCTATAGCGATCGCATTCCCAGTATATCGACTATCACGAGCTTGGGTAACAGCCGTTTTGCCGATATGGAAAGCTTGTGCACTTTCTCGCATGACTCTAGTGTGACTCACTTGGGCATTCTCAGCTAACCAAATTTCCGTCACGGCGTTGGTGAGGTAAACTTGCTGCTGCTCAGAGTTACTGGCGTTGTGATACTCTTCAATTAGTGTGACGCTGCTGCCACGTTCTGCCACTACTAAACAACGAGGCTGGGAAATTGTCGCTATCTCACCAGCAACTGCGACAAATACCAAATGAATTGGTGTCTCAACTGCGATATTTTTCCCCACCAACACCACCGCTGCGTCACTTAATCCAGCGGTATTCAGCGCCGTAAATACCTCTTGCGCTCCCTCACATTGTGCTAAATACTTACTAACACGTTCCTGCTTGTCTACGGATAACGCTGTCAAGTTGCTGACGACAACGCCAACTGGTAAATCTGCAATATTTGACAACTCTGGCGCATAAATACCATTGACAAACACCAACCAATTCACCGCTTCTGGCAAAATATCAATTTGTAGAGACGCCAAGTTTCGTGTCTCCACAGAATTTAACTGCAGCTTTCGCAAAGCAGACAAATCTGTAAACCGCCATTCCTCTTCACGGGTGGTGGGGATAGTAGAGTGACGTACCCAATTTGTAGCGCGATCGCGCAACTCTTGCAACCAATCTGCTGATTTTGGTACTGTTACTTGGTTTAACAATGCTACTAAATCGGCATCTCTATCAACTAAATCTGCAACTAGGCTGGGGGAAACTTGACTAGACATTACACACCCACCTCGACTGCAGCATCTTCTAATACCCAGTCATAACCGCGAGACTCCAATTCCAGCGCCAATTCTTTACCACCGCTAGTGATGATCTTACCGTGTGCCATCACATGGACAAAATCTGGGATAATATAATCTAGCAAGCGCTGGTAGTGGGTAATCATGATTGTGGCATTTTCCGGATTTGTTAGCTGATTTACCCCTTGCGCGACAATTTTTAACGCATCAATATCTAAACCAGAATCAGTCTCATCCAGAATCGCTAATTTTGGCGCCAACAGGGCCATTTGCAAAATTTCGTTGCGCTTCTTTTCCCCACCAGAAAACCCTTCGTTGAGACTGCGATTGAGAAAAGCCGGATTCATCTTCACCACATCCAGTTTTTCTTCAATCAAATCATCAAAATCAAACGCATCAATTTCTTCTAAACCTTGGGCTTTGCGGCGAGAATTATAAGCCACTCGCAAGAAATCTAAATTACTCACACCGGGAATTTCTAGAGGATATTGAAATGCTAAAAATACTCCCGATTGTGCTCTTTCGGCTGGTTCTAATTCCAGTAAATTTTGTCCTTGGAAAATCACCTCACCACCAGTGACCGTATACGCTGGATGTCCGGCTAATACTTTAGAAAAGGTGCTTTTTCCCGAACCATTCGGCCCCATAATCGCGTGAATTTCGCCATAACGGACTGCCAAATTCACACCTTTAAGAATCGGATTTCCATCAACTTCAGCTGTCAAATCTCTGACTGACAGCACAACTTCGCTATTTTCAATAATCATGTTCCCTCTTTTAATTTTTCGTCGTGGCTTTAGCCAACGCTACCTTCAAGTTTCAAGCTCAACAATTTATCTGCTTCCACTGCAAATTCCATAGGTAGCTGATTAAAAACATCTTTGCAGAAGCCACTAATCATCATGGAAATTGCATCTTCTGGTGAAATTCCCCGTTGAGCAAAGTAGAATAACTGGTCTTCCCCAATTTTAGAAGTGGAAGCTTCATGCTCTACTTTCGCCGAATTATTTTGCACTTGGATGTAAGGGAAAGTGTTTGCATGGGCGTTATCTCCAATCAACATCGAGTCACATTGGGAATAATTTCTCGCGCCTTTTGCATTAGGATTGACTTTCACCAAACCCCGATAGCTATTACTAGATTTACCTGCAGAGATTCCTTTAGAAATAATTGTGCTGCGGGTGTTTTTGCCGATATGAATCATCTTTGTCCCGGTGTCGGCTTGCTGCATATTATTTGTCAGCGCTACTGAGTAAAATTCACCCACAGAGTTATCACCTACCAAGACGCAGCTAGGATATTTCCAAGTGATTGCTGAACCTGTTTCTACTTGTGTCCAGGAAATTTTGGAATTGACACCTTGGCACAAACCACGCTTGGTGACAAAGTTATAAATACCACCTTTACCGTTGGCGTCGCCTGCATACCAGTTTTGCACGGTGGAATATTTAATTTCTGCGTTGTCAAGGGCGACAAGTTCCACAACTGCAGCGTGTAGCTGGTTGCTGTCATACATTGGCGCTGTACAACCTTCTAAATATGAAACATAGCTACCTTCTTCAGCGACAATTAAAGTCCGCTCGAATTGTCCCGTATCACCGGAGTTGATGCGGAAGTAGGTAGACAATTCCATTGGGCATTTTACGCCTTTAGGAATATAGACAAAAGAGCCATCACTAAATACAGCAGCATTCAGGGCGGCAAAATAATTATCGGCTACAGGGACGACGCTACCCAGATATTTTTTCACTAGCTCTGGATATTCTTGCAAGGCTTCGGAAATTGAGCAGAAAATTACACCGTCTTTGAGGAGTTTTTCTTTAAAGGTTGTAGCGACAGAAACGCTATCAAAAATCGCATCGACAGCTACATTCGACAGTCGCTTTTGTTCTGAGAGGGGAATACCGAGTTTCTCAAAGGTTTCTAGGAGGGTAGGATCTACTTCATCTAAGCTGTTGAGCTTGGCTTTTTTTTGTTTCGGTGCTGAGTAGTAGATGATATCCTGATAATCAATTGGTGGATACTTGACGCTCGGCCAAGTTGGCTCCGTCATTTTTTGCCACTGGCGATAGGCTTTGAGGCGAAACTCTAACATGAACTCCGGCTCGTTCTTCTTAGTGGAGATCAAGCGGATAACATCCTCGTTTAGTCCACGCGGAATAGTGTCGGCCTCAATATCAGTGACGAAGCCGTACTTGTAAGGTTGGTTGACTAAGGTTTTGACAGTGGCGCTCATCGGTGTTAGTCTCTTGTGTTCGGATCGTGAATCTCTCTAAGGAAGAAGCAGAGACGGGCTGCAGTTAGCCGATTGACGGCTGTTAGAATGGGGTTGGAGAGTAAAACAACATCTCTGTTGTTTAATGTATCTTCATTTTACGCTAAAATTAACAACAACAATGTTGTTAAAGTCAAATTTTCCTAAAAAATTTTTCGGGCGTTTGTGGAACGTCTGGTAGAAAAGATGGCGACTACCCACCAGTCCTCAACGAAGCAAGATATCCTGGAATATCTCTGGAAACACGAAAATGCAACGGCTGTTGAGCTTGCTGAGATTTTAGATGTGAGCAAGCAGGCGATTCGTCGTCATTTGAAGGATTTGGAGGCTGAAGAGTTAATTTTATATTCAACGTCTGTACAAGGGGGGATGGGGCGTCCACAGCATGTTTATCAATTGAGCAATCGGGGACGCGATCGCCTACATCGGACAGTGAGCGATCGCTTTGGTGATGGACACGGTGATTTTGCGGTTTCGCTGTTGGATACTTTAGCCGAAACCATGGGACACGATCAATTCAAAACAATTTTACACAAACAATGGCAGCGCAAAGCGCAAGAATACCGCGATCGCTTGGGTCAAGGTACAGTCGAAGAACGTGTCGCCAAGTTAGTTGAACTCAGACAAGCCGAAGGTTTTATGGCTGAATATCATCCTGTAAACACGAGTGATCAGGTGTGCGTAGATGCAAAGCAGCTTGTCGGTAGACATCGCTTTATCTTCATCGAGCATAAATGCGCCATTGCCAACGTCGCTGAGTCTTTCCCCACTGTCTGCGGTCATGAGTTAGAAATGTTTGCCGCTGTCCTACCAGATTGTACAGTAGAGCGTACCCACTGGCTGATCAACGGCGAACATCGTTGCGGCTATTTGGTACAAACTCGCTCTTAAGAGTATAATTTCTGCAATTTGGCATTTTGAATTTATGGATTTACCACCACAGCAACCATCAACCCAATTTTTAACCTTAGAAGAGTCCGCAGATGTAGACGCCGCTTTGTTATCTTCCCCAGAAAAGTTTTTAACAAGACTCACAATTTCATCACTAAAACTCTTGCAGCATATCGCTGAAGATTATGGTATCAAAATTGAAGAATTAACCACTAAACAAGTTATTGCTTGGTTTGAAAAAGACGGAAAAATTAGACGCGAACAGGGAATAGAAGCATCTTATCTCAAGTGGTAAATTCTTGGTTTAATGCCTATTTGTAGAGAAATGGAACAGCGTGAAATGCTAATTTTTGCCTTGATGTAGCCACAGCACATAACCAAAAGATTATTTGTCAACAGTTGAGATTGAATTATCTTAAGGTTTCGGTACGGTGATAAGTGAAGGGTGTCTGCGGAGCGGTTTAGGCTTTATGTCAACTTGATAGGAGAACATCAATATGACTGATGAACAACATTCTCTGCTCAAAGTATCAGATATTAATTCAATGGATGCGTTTGAGTTTCATCATCCGCTCAATCCCAATTCGGAAATTTATTTACGGTTTCTTGGGCGTGCTGTCGGTCTTAAACGCATTGGTGTGACGATTGCTCGTGTACCATCAGGCAAGGAATCTTTCATTTATCACGCTCACCAGAATGAAGAAGAATGGGTTTACATCTTGTCAGGTCGAGGTATTGCGGAAATTGGAGATAGGTCATACGAAGTTGAACCAGGAGACTTTATGGGATTTGGGCTACCTCAACAACCCCATCATCTTCGCAACCCATTTAATGAAGACCTTGTATATCTGATAGGTGGAGAAGCAGGGCGCTTAGACATTGGAATTTTTCCTCGGCTTGGTAAACGAGTAATTAGGGATAGTGAGTCAGCTTACATATTTGATGAGTCAGCGCTGCAACTTTTTTGGAGCAGCAAGCAATCTGCTGAGGATTGATTCTGCTGGAGTGGTCGTGACATAACAATTCAAATGCAGCGAACTGAAGAAAATCCCTCGTGCTGAGTTTGGTCTGATCTACCCCACTGATTGGGAACGTTGGCTGACTTGAATTGGAATGCAAGGTGAAAGGCTATTTCTGCTAAGTGCGATCGCAGCAGTGTAAAAAATACAAGCATAAGTTTTATCACTAGACCTAGCAAGATACGTTAGTATCAAGTAGCACTTTTCCTTTTCGGGTTGCTCTGACGTGGACTTTGAGATTATTGGCGATATCGCTGATGTTGAGGTGATTGCCACAGGAACAGGAATCCGCGATCGGGCACGATTACAGAGGCAGTATGGTCGAGGCAAGTGGAGAAAGTTGAAGGGTATTGCCCAAGTTCAGCTTGCAAACGGTATGATACGGTTAGCTGAGATCCACTGGTATGAGGCTCATGGAATCGGCAAAAAAGAGTTTAAGCTCAAACTACCGTTTCTAGATTGACTATGAACACCGAGCAAGCCCAATTAAATCAGTTTGCCGTATGCCTGAACAATGAAGGCTACAAAGCATCATTGGAAGTCGGCAAAATATATCGAGTGATTGTTGATGAACAGGCAAGTGCAAATGGGCTGATTCGGGTAATTGATGAGAGCGGTGAAGATTACGCTTTTTCTGCAAATCGGTTTTACCCGATCAAAGTGCCAAAACCTGTAGAAGAAGTTTTGTTGTCAGTGTGTTAGCAGCGACAGCAGCACAACAACGCTTTTGCAGCGGACTGAATCAGGCTGCTGGTGTGGATGCAAAGGTTACTGACAGTCGCTGAACACAATCGTTAGGCTGACTTGAATTTATATGAAAGGTGAAAGGCTATTTTTGCTAAGTGCGATCGCACTTAGCCGTTGATCATATCTACGAAAAATATCCTGATACCCAACCAAAGTCGCTGTTTTTAGGAAGGTTATAATCAGACTACATCTGCATTCTTAAGCCCTTATGAGCCAAAGTCTGACTTTAGAACTGAGCGAACAGGTGTTTGCTGCCATTCAGCTACAAGCACAAGTAATTGGAATCTCTCCAGCACAGTTAGCTGCTACCTTGTTGGAGCAAAAGTTCACTCAGACTTTCAAGTTACTTCTAAATGAAGATGAAAAGAGTGCAGCGCGGGCAAGGTTTGAGCGTCATTTCGGGACTTTAGAACTATGCAGTTCTACAAATTTAGATAACGAAAGCATTGATGGTGATCTGGCTAGAGAGTATGCCAGTACCCATGAGGGAGAATAATGCTCCTCGATACGTCTGGATTACTCTGTCTACACTTCTCAACTGAGCCACTTCACACACAAGCTTGTGTTGAGTATCAAAAAGCCACTATATGTTTGACTCATAGTTACATTATTGCGGAATATGTAGCACTTGCAAATGCACGACGATTTTCGCGTTCCTCGGTGCTTAATTTTGTAGTTGATCTGTTAAGCAGCCCGGATATAGAGACAGTATGGGTTGATGAACCAATACATCGAGCAGCAATTGAGTTGCTAATTCTACGGCAAGACAAGACTTATTCACTCTGCGATGCTGTCAGTTTCATTCTGATGCGTCAACGGGGAGTTTCTCAAGCATTAACAACTGATCGACATTTTGAACAGGAAGGTTTTGTACGGTTGTTACAGTCAGCCAACTAACAGCCCCGATGCAGCAAACGCCTCTGGTGCTGAGTTCAGAGTTATCTACCACCGCTGATTGGGAACGTTAGGCTGACTTGAATTAGAATGCAAGGTGAAAGGCTATTTCTGCTTTCCAGCGATGTCTGACGACAAGCCACTGCGTGTCTACGCACTGTATCCTATTGTTTGGTGCGCGTTCTGAATTTGAATACACTCACCCGGTATTTCTGCAAATAAAATAAAGCACCTGAAAAAGGTGCTTGAAAATTTACCATATCTAGTTTTACAGATACTTTTTTAGGTGTTGTAACCGTTTGTGCGAGGATTACGAGCGCCGGTTACAGCCCCGATCATGGCTGCAGCTAAACCCAATAGGGAGCCTAATACAAACCACCATAAACTTCTAGAGGTGGCTGCGGCAATATCACGAGCTTGTTCAGCAGTGACAGATGGTATATTTTGTGGTATGTTAACCCCTGGCTGTTGTGCTTGGTTCAAAACTTGCGCGGCGTTGGAAGCAGCAACACCAAAAGCACCTGATACCCCGCTTGCTAATAACCAAGAACTGAGAGCTAATGTAGTAGCCCAAAGAATCGCACCATTGAGCAAAGCTGTATTGCGGTTCATGGGGCCGCAGGCACGAGTTGTCACCCAACCGCCAGTGAAGAGAGAAATTAACAAAGCGACGGTTGACCAAATACCGATATTACTTGCAACGCCGGGGGCGATTGATCTAGGTGCTCCTGAGCCGGCAACACTACCTGCACCAATGGCGCCAAAAAGAGCACTGATAATCAATTGAGTAGCCAAGGCTACCAAAACTCCAGAAATGATTGGACCCCAGCGCACGCGATCGCGGTATTCAGTTACTCGACTTGCTATCACGGGGTCTGGAGGAACAACATCATCACCGACTCGATTCACGTATGACATAGGGTACTTTCTCCTTTGCTCTTTAGCAAAGTATTTTCTGTGTTAGGTTTACGTTTCTGTATAGAATTAAAAGATTAATATATGTTTTTCATATCTATCAAGAGAAATAATGTGCGGGTCTATCGTTAGTAGTGACTTGATTTTGGACATATTACTTAACATCTTAGTTGGCAAGATTTTTGATTTTTTGTAAGGATAAAATACCAAGTTCAAAATAACTGACATTACTGACACAGATATCTATTGCGGAAGAGTCAATCGATGCGAGGATGTTGGATTTGGGAATGGTTCTGCTTAACTGGGGGGCGGGGCATGTACCAAGTATGTACTTTTTTTGGTATTTTTTAAATACACGCAGATACAATGTTTACCATGCACCAGTTATTATCTACTTTCATTACTGTATTAACTCTTGGCAGTTTGTCTACTGCGACAGTGACAATAGCCAGTACACCAGTTGAGATCTCAAATATTTACTTAACGCAAAAGCTCAACTGTAATAATGCTCAAACTCAATCACAAATCAATCAATGTGCTCAGTTAGCTTATCAAGCTGCTGATAAGAAATTGAACCAAAGTTACCAACAACTGCTGCCAAAATTATCAGCTTCTAGAAAACAAAAACTCATCACCGCTCAACAAGCATGGCTCAAATTTAGAGACACTAGTTGTGATTTTGAAAGAAGTGGATATGAGGGAGGAACTATTGCGCCGGCAATTTATTTCGGTTGTTTGGAATCTACTACTAACCAACGGACGAAACAATTACAGGAATATCTCCAACCCACCCGTTGATATCAGTTTTGGACTGGAGATTGGGGATTTGAGATTAAATATCCTCACTCGCAGATAGTTCTAGATATCGCCAAGAATTTTATCTACGCCAATTTGGTGTGAGATGACAACATTGATTGCTTCCAGAAAGAAAAAATTGTGAATAAATGTAAACAATAACAAAAATAAACTTGACCCAAATTAGGCGATTTCAATCTCAACAGTCACCCACTGCGGTAGTCTAGATGAGAGTGAATTTATCGCCTGGTTTGACATTATTGTTTTATGACTTCAGTTGTTTCCAGTCCCCCACGCACGATTCGCATCGGTTCTCGTAAGAGTCAACTTGCTCTGGTTCAGACCTACTGGGTGCAAGAGCAACTCCAGAAAAGCTTCCCAGATATTACTTTTGAAGTCCACACCATGTCTACCCAAGGCGACAAAATCCTGGATGTAGCCTTAGCCAAGATTGGTGACAAGGGACTATTTACGAAAGAATTAGAATTGGGAATGATTAACCAGGAGATTGACTTTGCAGTTCATTCTCTCAAAGATCTACCGACTAATTTACCAGAAGGGTTAACGCTCGCGGCGATTACTGAACGGGAAAACCCCGCAGATGCGCTGGTATTGCATGAAAAGTACAAAGGTCAACAAATTGACACTCTCCCAGAGGGTACAGTAATCGGCACATCTTCTCTACGACGGTTAGCACAGTTGCGTCACCATTTCCCCCACTTCGAGTTTAAAGATGTGCGGGGCAATTTGAATACAAGGATGGCGAAACTGGATGCAGGTGAGTATGATGCTTTAATTTTGGCAGTAGCTGGGTTAGAGCGCTTGGGAATGAGCGATCGCGTTCATCAAATTTTACCTAAAGAAATTTCTCTCCACGCCGTCGGTCAAGGTGCATTAGGGATAGAATGCCGAGCAGATGATACCGAATTGATTTCCTTACTCAAAGCCATTGAACACCCTCCCACACGCGATCGCTGTCTCGCAGAAAGAGCTTTCTTACGGGATCTCGAAGGCGGTTGTCAAGTACCCATCGGTGTAAATACGGTAATTGAGGAAGAAAATCTTACACTCACAGGGATAGTCGCCAGTGTGGATGGTCAAAAACTAGTCAAAGATACCGTCACAGGCCCCGCTAGCAGCGCCGAACAACTAGGTACAAAACTGGCAAATACCTTGCGTGACCAAGGCGCACAAGTTATCCTCGCGGAAATATTTACCGAAATTCAGCGTGGTGCTTAATTTATTGTGCAAACGATGTGATTAGATAAGTAATCAGTGGACATTAATCGGTAATCAGGCCAAAACTCGAAGCTGATCACCGTCAAAGAGAGTACCAGGGAAACAAAAATTACCATGCGGATTCTATTTGTAGCAGCAGAAGCAGCGCCAGTTGCAAAAGTTGGTGGAATGGGCGACGTTGTAGGTGCATTACCCAAAATATTGAGACAGATGGGGCATGATGTGCGAATATTCATGCCTTATTATGGTTTCCTGCCAGATAAAATGCAAATTCCCCAGGAACCGATTTGGCGGGGATATGCCATGTTCCAGAACTTCGCTGTTTATGAAAGTGTTTTACCTGGTACAGATGTTCCCTTGTATCTATTTGGACATCCCGCCTTTACGCCCAGACGCATCTATTCTGGAGATGATGAAGACTGGCGGTTCACATTGTTTGCTAACGGTGCGGCGGAGTTTTGCTGGAATTATTGGAAACCAGAAATAGTCCATTGTCATGATTGGCACACAGGGATGATTCCTGTGTGGATGAACCAAGACCCAGATATCACCAGTGTATTTACTATTCATAACCTAGCTTATCAAGGGCCTTGGCGTTGGTTTTTAGAGAAAATTACTTGGTGTCCTTGGTATATGCAAGGACACAACACAATGGCTGCAGCGGTGCAATATGCAGATAAGGTAAATACAGTTTCGCCGACTTATGCCGAGCAAATCAAAACAACTGCATATGGTGAAACTTTAGAAGGTTTACTATCTTTTATTAGTGGTAAGTTATCGGGAATTATTAACGGCATCGATACGGAAGTTTATAATCCAGAAAACGATAAACTCATCACCCAAGCTTTTAGTAGTGATAGCCTAGATCAACGCAAGGCGAATAAAATTGCGCTGCAAGAAGAGGTAGGGTTAGAAGTAAATAGCAATGCCTTTTTAGTTGGCATGGTGACAAGATTAGTTGAACAAAAAGGCTTGGATTTAGTGATCCAAATTTTGGATCGCTTTTTGGCTTATACTGATGCTCAGTTCGTGTTGTTGGGAACAGGCGATCGCTATTACGAAACGCAAATGTGGCAGTTAGCATCCCGTTATCCCGGACGCATGGCAACTTACCTACTGTATAATGATGCCCTATCACGGCGCATTTATGCTGGTACTGACGCCTTTTTAATGCCTAGTCGCTTTGAACCTTGCGGTATCAGCCAAATGATGGCTTTGCGTTATGGTTGCGTACCTATCGTTCGTCGCACAGGTGGGCTAGTTGATACTGTATCTCATTATGACCCCATAAACGGTGCAGGTACTGGTTACTGTTTTGACCGTTATGAACCGCTGGATCTCTTCACTTGTATGATTCGGGCTTGGGAAGGCTTCCGCTTTAAACCCCAATGGCAAGAATTACAAAAACGTGGTATGAGTCAAGACTTTAGCTGGTATCAATCAGCAAAGCAATATGTGAATTTGTACAGATCCATTTACGGTTTACCACCAGAAATGGAACAACCAGCACCAGCACCGGAGTTGGTTGTCAATGAACCAGTAACCACCTAAATGAGTTTGTAGTCAGCGCTTTAGTGCTAAAAAATCTAGGACTAAAGTCCTGACTACGAAATATTACCAATTAGCGACAGCTTGGGCGATCGCATTTTTAGCAAAAGTAAGATACTTACTAAAAGTAACCATGAAAGCTGAAGCAGAAAACCACAGCAGATTGACTTGTGAAGTGGAAACTACACTCAAGGTAATTGGTGGACGCTGGAAAGTTTTAATTATCAGAGAATTAATGATAGGGATGAAACGCTTTGGGGAATTACAACGGGCTTTACCGGGAATTACCCAAAAAATGCTGACACAGCAACTCAGAGAAATGGAAGAAGACGGGATTATTCATCGAGAAGTTTACGCACAAATTCCCCCAAGAGTTGAATATTCTCTGACACCCTTGGGGGAAAGTTTACAACCAATTCTCTATGCTATGCATGAATGGGCTGTGCAAAATTATGCTCAAATAAATCGCCCTGAAAAATTACCGATTAATTAGTTTGTAGATATTCAATCGCTGCTGCTAATTTTGAAGGATATCCCTCAGCAAATCTTTCAAACCACAGCCCTTCCGGTGAAAAAGGATCTAATTTATTTAACCATTCTTTGGCACTAGTTTTTAAAGCCTCTTGTTGTTTGGCTTTGAGTTGTGCTTGGCGAATTTTTTCTGCTGCTAGTTCTTGCTGTTTTCGCAACTCCTCAGCCTGATCTTGTTGAATAAAATCGGCTTTGACTTCATCCAAAATCCCATCTATTAAAGATAAAGATTTTGGTGATGCGGGGATGGATGGTTTAGCTATATTTTGTTGTGGCTGTGGTGAAACAGGTTTTGTTTGTTGATATTCAGTTTGCAGTTCAGCTAACAGCTTTTCTAGAGCATCCATGATTGCAAGTCCTTTCAAAAGAATGGCTAGTACGAAAAGGCTGAAGGATGAAAGAAAGAAATTTGGACAGTAAGATTTTGAGTGTTTTTAAAAACCAATTCGGCAAAATTCAGCTACAAATTCTAACTCCTCAACTTTTATAAAATACAGTTTTATTAACTTTGAATCAGTGAATTTTGAATTGGTATAGCAAGTGATTTATTGGCGTCGTCTTCTACTAGTCGTTAATGGCGTTGAGTAACACTTCCGATAAACTCATGTCTTCCATATCTTCCATTGTAATGGTGTCACAAATATCGAATTTAGCACCGGCTCCCTGCAATTCGTCATCTAAAACTTTGAGAAAGCGAGTAGCTTGGGCGTCTGTCCCGACTTGAATAAAAGAAATTGCTAATTCTTCATCTCGATCCATGCGGCGCGAAGCTTCAATAATTACTTTCATCACTGCTTTGCGATCATCAGGTTCGCCGTCGGTGACAACTAAAATTGTTTCACCATTTTGCTTAGTTTGACCAGCACCTTTGCGTTGAAAATAATCATCAGTTGCATGTTTTAACACTCCTGCTAAATCGGTGGTTCCTGAAGGATCATTTTCTTTGAAAATTTGTCCTACCTTGGCTGAGGTCACATTTTCATAGCGTTTAAATTTGCCAGAAAACACATAGATAGTAATTCCATCTGGGTCAAATTGTTCGCATTTGCTAGCCAAAGCTAAAGTAGATTCTTGCGCTGTAAACCATCTGCTTTTACCACCTTTTTGATCTGGGGTAGCCATGCTCCCACTTTTATCGATGATCAAGGTGTAGTCACGATTTTCTAGCATTTCTGTACCTCCGGTCATTTTGCTTACCCGCCTACCATAAAATAATTAGTCAGTGATTGCATTCATTAAGACATCAGCAAGGCTCATTTCTTCTAAATCATCTAAAGTCACCGTGTCGCAGATATCAAATTTAGCTCCTACACTTTGCAACTGGTCATCTAAAGCTTTGAGAAACTTAGTCGCTTGCGGATCAGAACCAACTTGAATAACGGAAATTGCTAACTCTTCATCACGATCCATCTGACGAGTAGCATTGATAATTACCTCGAATACTGCTCTGCGATCGTCTGGTTCTCCATCGGTGATCACTAAAATTGTCTCACCATTAGCTTTCGTTTGACCAGCAGCTTTGCGTTTAAAGTAGTTATTGAGTGCGTCTTGGAGTACACTCGCTAAGTTAGTTGTCCCTGCTGGGTCATTTTCGAGAAATATCTGCGCGACTTTGGCTGAGGTCACATCGTCGTAGCGCTTAAATCTTCCAGAAAATACGTATATGGTAATGCCGTCTGGGTCAAATTGTTCGCATTTTCTGGCTAAAGCGAGAGTAGATTCTTGGGCTATCTCCCATCTACTTTTACCACCCATTTGGTCAGGAGTGGACATACTGCCGCTTTTGTCAATAATTAGTGTGTAATCGCGATCGCTCATCATGGTATTCCTTATGATTGTTGTTACTAGTCTAGCTGCTACCACGTAGCTCGACAGCGATATAGCAGGGAATAGGGAATAGGGAATAGGGGTTAGGGACTATTTTCAAACTGGAAAAGTAGAAAAATAGGTTGGGTTAAGCGCAGCGCAACCCAACGAAGCGACCCGAATGTTGGGTCTACGTTCCTGTTCCCTGTTCCCTGTTATAAAATAAACTCCCTCAGAAATTCTGAGAGAGGGATGAGATGAGTATTTTAAATTCAGAAGTTATGCGGGGTGAAGTTGGGATGACCGCTGCTGAATTAACTGGATAACCGCTGCTTTTTCTAAGATTCCCACCACTACGCCGTTATCACGAATGACAGGAAGCGCGGAAAGCTTTTGCTGTTCGAGAATCTGTACAGCTTCCAAAAGTGGTTGGTCAGATTGGACTGTGGTAGATTCTACCATTGGTCGCATGATATCTTTGACTTGAGTTTCTGACCATAATGTTGTGGAGATATTTCGCAAGTCATTGACACCGAAAGCGCCTACCAGTTGACCTTCATCGTCAGTCACTAAAAACTTTTGCCAGTTTTGCCCATATAATATTTGTGCTTCGGCAAATTCTCTTAAACTCATGCTACCAGCAACCACGGGGCTATCAGGTGTCACTGCATCCGAGGCTGTTAAACCAGTGAGTTTTTCTTGCACTCTGGCGAATTGTGCAGCATTACCTGCATTTTGCAGTAAGAAGAAACCGATGATTAAATTCCAGGAATTGTTAAGGCTGCCAAATAATATTAGAGGAATTAAGCCAGATGCGATCGCTACCCAACCAAAAACTTGACCAACTCGACTAGCAAATGTCACGCCTTTATAGGGATTACCTGTTACCTTCCACACTAAAGCTTTTAGTATATTACCGCCATCTAAAGGCAAGCCAGGAATCAAGTTAAACAGTGCTAGCGATAAGTTTACAGCAGCGAGGACGCCGAGAATTGCTGCTGCGGCTCCTGATACAGGAGTGACAAAACCAATGGCTGTAAAGACACCAAACAACAGTAAGCTCACTAAAGGCCCAGCAATGGCTACCCAAAACGCTTCACCTGGGGTCTTTGATTCTTTCTCTAAACTGGCTAACCCACCAAAGATAAATAAGGTGATGGATTTGACATCAATTCCCTGACTGATAGCCACGAAACTATGTCCTAATTCATGAGCGACGACAGAGGCGAACAACAACAGCGCTGTCATCAATCCCAGTAGCAAAGCTAACACTCCAGATATCTGCGGAAATTGCGCCGCCAACCCACTACCATAGCTCCAAGTGACCAATCCTAGAACTAAAAACCACGAAGGATGGATATAAAAAGGAATACCGAAGAGATTACCAACGCGAATTGTGCCGTTCATGTCGTCCACCTTTGATTTCAACACAAGAGGTTTTTTGCTCTCGATGTTCATAGTGTAACGAAGTGTTAAGCAATTTTAATCTTTGCAACGGTAGTGGTGTCCGTCCGTTGAGGTGTGGTTTATTGGACAATACGGTTGTAATTTGTAAAATCCGACGGCTATTTCTGACTGTGAAGCGGTGTAGCGAAAAAGCCCAAGTGATTAGCTACTGGGCGTTCCCGCATGGGTACGTTGGTATGAATCGGTGCATTTAATACCTGAGCACCGCTACTGGTGGCGATCGCTAATGTGGTAGAACCGCCACCATCCATGTTCACTGCGTTATGTACACCTAGTTCTGCCACAATGTTTGTAAACTCAGCGATCGTCAATCCTTCACTGTAAAATTTTTGTTTACCATCAACAGCAATTAACCACAGTTTTGTCCCCTCGCGGTTGACAGCCACCGCCACCCGTGGATAAGGTTTAATATCCAGCGCATCCGTTGACTGATAAAACATAGGCTTTCTATCAGCTACCAAAATCTGCTTACCTGCAACCCCTTGAGCTGTATCTTGAGGACAACTACCGCTCGCTAAAATTTGCGCTTTATTTTGCTGAGAAATACACACCACAGCCCAATTCTTTTGTGGTTTAGCGTAGCGAGAACCATTAGAAATTGCATCTCCCCAAGGATGGGAAATATCGCTGCTGTGCGGATAGTAGTCCCAGGGGTTATTTTCTCGAAAAGGATGGAAGTAGCTAGCGTTGATGGCTATTTGCAGTTTGAATTCATCCAAAAATTCTGATGTAGTCCGAGCTGTAGTGATACCATGAGTTTGAGTTGGTGTTCCTGGAGTAACTAAGGCTTTTATCCCTGGTGTTGTCAAGTCAACAGTCACGATATGCATCATCACTGGGCGTGGTGTAGGTAAAGCACGCCGCTGATAAACAACACCATTAAATAATGTTTGCTGTTGGTTTGTCCGGGGTGGACGCAA